>JBKJQG010000291.1:0-2851 GCA_046594925.1 Bacteroidia bacterium | reverse complement strand
ATTGCCTTTTTCTTTTTGCTTGCATTGAATGCATTGTACAACAAGAAAGATGCTTTGTTTTCACTTGCAGTCATATTGCTTTGCCTCATAAGCATAAGAGGAATCATGCTTACTGTTGCGGTATTCATGCTGGATGCGATCTATCAGGAACGTCTTCGTTTGAAAATTCTTCTACGTTATGTCCCTGCTCTATTGATCCTCCTGATCTGGACCATCTATCATCAACAACAAACAGGATGGTATGTTTTTTCTCCTTTCCGGGAAGACAATGCCGAAGAACTCTCTGGCCTTGAAATGATCCTAAGACAATTGATCTACATCGCATGGAAAGCTCTTGACCTTGGAAGGATCATGTATTGGCTCGTCTTCATGTTTTTTAGCATCCTCTTGTTCAAGAAAACAAAAACAAACCAGCACAAAGAGTTAGTTCAAAATCTCCTCATCCCGTTTTTTGTCCTAACCATCTTTATGATCGTTATTCAAAACCCAATCGGACATAAATACTTTCTATCCACCTACCTGATACTGATCATCGCAGTCTGCTATTTTATCCAGCACATCGACACCCAAAAATCAAGAATACTTGTCTATGCAACAATCACCATTTGTATGATTGCGGGCAATTTTATTGAATATCCTCAGCGATATGGAAATGCATGGGATTCATCCCTGAAGACGGTTCCCTACTTCGATATGGAGAAAGACATGAGAACATACGTTTCAACAAAGAAGATACCGGTGGAGGCGGTTGGAACACAATTCCCATTGACGACAACTGTTTCTTCTTCTTATCTCGGCAGTGAATCTTCTCAGTATACTGATATCGAAAATGCAAACATTAATGAATATTCATACTTCTTATACAGCAACATCATCAATTCAGGAAGAATGGAAGATCTTGAAAAAATAAAAAAAACCTGGATAGTGGAAAAAGAAATGAAACGAGGAATGATAGAACTTATTCTTTATAAGAATCCTAGTCCTTATTCTTACTGACCTTTTTCAAGATCTTATCCCAATCTGCATAAAGCAAGCAAATCGTAAAAAGAAAGGGAAGCGCAGTCACCTTGTAGCGGACCACAGCCCCAACAACCGGACTGGTCAATCCAATCATTGCGAACTGAAAAAGTGCAAACAACAAACAAAATGTAAACACTTCTTTTTTAACGATCATTGTTCGATTAAAAAACAAGATCATCAAAGTAATCAAAAGCAAAAGCCACATGTTCTCCAGCCAGGAAAATAAAGCAAGCGCATTTTGGATGCTGAACAAAGTCGGTTGAAAAAACACCGTCGCGATGGCAAAGGGAATACGCTTTACAATGCCCAAAAATCCCGGCTCCATTTTACTCATACGAATAGCGGAATTCGCCGGCTTTATCCTGTAGACCAATTTATAAACGGGTGGTTCCAATGAACCAGAATTCTGAATGACATAGGTCGTGTCCTTCATATTGTTCAGCTTCCAGGACAAATACGGTGTTCCTTCTTTGATAAAAAAAAGATCGGGACCCGCGGAGATGAGGGTCGCGGAATCCTTGTAACTCACCCGGATAAAGCTCTCCGCATCCTCTAAAAAAATTCCGCCCTCCGATTCACTAATTGCTTTAGCTTGCTTATCTGCAAGAAGCTGGTAGAAATTTGTCTGCGGTGAAATCTTAGAGCACAAATGAAAAGCAAAAACAAAAACTACAAAACAGATCCCATACTTAATCCAATAATTTCTTTCGCCCGTTTTGGAGACAATGAAGTTGATCAGCAGCAAGGGTGTGAGGCAAGCGAGTATGTATATTTTCAAAAAGAAGAGCAGGCAGACAAAACCTATCAGAGCAATGATCCTTTTTAAAGAATAGCTTTTGGCAAGGCCGAAGTCGGTAAGATAAATGATGAAGCCGACGCAAAGTATCGCTATTACTTCTTTATAAATTCCCGAAGTCCAGAACAAAACCGAAGGAACAAGGTAGAGGCCGATCACCAAAGCCATTCGTTTTTCCGGAAAGTATTTGTGAAATGCCTTGTAAAGAGCCGTAATTCCAGCAAAAGAGAAAAAACAAAAGAAAACAATATGAACAAAAACATTATTGAACGAAAAGCACTGAATGAAAAAATTGATAACGATCATTATACGGGAACTGTTATAAAAGCTGTCATCAAAACTGGAGTTCCAGCCCGTAATTTCAGTCGAAGCCGTTCTTCCAAAAAATTGATCAAAGAGATTCCTGCTTCCTTCCATGAAAAGTAGAGCATCCGACTGAGAGTAATAGTGCCGATAGATATAATATGCCGTGATACCAGCAGCCATCTTTATGCAAAACAGAGCCGAAAGCTGGATCCCGGTTAACGTTCCCTGAAAGAACTTCAGCCTCCGGATCAGGACGAGAAAGAGGATCGCGTAGAAGAATGGCAAAATAAACTGCATTCGATAAAGATACTAAAAAGTGACTAGGTGACTAAGTGATCTTTTTACCATCCCTGATTTTTTTAAATGGCAAGATGTCTTCAACTTCACCGAATGTTTTTTGCAAATGAGAAATAATTTCATTCATAGCTTCTCCTCTTTTATATCGATCCGAAAAAACAGCCAATATCCTTCCGGTACCCGCTGTTTCGCTCAGCAAAGTATAAAAAAGGTCAGTATATTGGTTTAGTTCATTCCTTACAAACGCCTTATCCTTTGCTCTTTTGAATCTATTTTGATAGTTCTTTTCTATGCTATTGACGTAACGACTGAGAAGTTCTTCGAATACTTTGTTCAAATTATTTTTTTGCATAGGATAAATTTTGAAAACTAAAATTACTAAAAAAAAAGATGTTTTTAACTTACATGATTAGATTTTTACCTCTAATCATG
>JBKJQG010000222.1:0-24574 GCA_046594925.1 Bacteroidia bacterium | reverse complement strand
CACTTATATTTTGAACGTCCAAGTTTATTCCCTTGACTTTTTTCCCTCAAAAAAAGATAGTCGAATTCGATACACGTTTTGGAACGTGGTAGCGAATTCGACTATCTTTTTTTGAGGGAAAAAAGTCAAGGGAATAAACTTGGACGTTCAAAATATAAGTGCCATACTCAATGGCAAATACTGTTATGAATCGTCTAATTCAGGGGTATATGGGGTATAACAAAACACGGAGCAAAAGTATGCCTGAGCTTAAGCGAGCTTTCACAATTTTTAGGTGAGCCTTGAGGGTTCTTGATTTGTTCTTACTCAACACTAATAACAGTTTCATCTCCTATAAATCCTTTAGCATTAGTAAACTGACCGGAAAGTTGATCGTCTAAATCTGTTCGATCGGTAATTAAAACTATGGTTGGACTAGAGAAGTATTTGCTTTTCATTAACAAACGAGTTAAGTAAAGCATCGTAAAACTTTTACCACAGCCGGTTGCACCAAAGTAAGTCCCTCCTTTACCATCGCCATCCGGACGCTGATGTTTTTTGATGTTCTCAAATAATTTGGTAGCAGCGTAGTACTGCGGATAACGACAAACTATTTTCTCGTTCTTCTTAGAACTATCCGGTAAATAAATATAATTATGAATAATATCACGCAAACGCTTTCGGTTAAACATACCCTGCACCATAGTATAAAGCGATTCTATTCCATCTACTTCATTTGCTAAGCCTTCTATTTTTCTCCAAGCATAATAAAATTCATACGGAGCAAAGTAGGAACCTGCTTTATTATTTACACCATCGCTAATTACACAAAAGGCATTGTATTTAAATAATTCAGGTATATCCCTTTTGTAACGAACAGTCAATTGTATAAAAGCATCATGTATAGTTGCTTCTTCACGAATCGCACTTTTAAATTCAAATACGACTAAATAAGTTCAGAAGATGCTATTTCAAAATTGAAAAAGCTGATTAACTCAAACATCGTTTATCAAAATAATGCCGAGTTGGTTTCGGAAATGAATAAACGATTAAAACTTTGGGGAAACTAATGAGCCTATTATCACAAAAACTTAACGTGCTGAATTTTAGCCAAATCCTTAATAATTTCGTTCGATTCGGGCATGGTTGCTTCCACGGAAACAAAAAAGCCTTTCAGGAAACTGAAAGGCTTTTTTGTTTTAGCTCCGGTTGCAACATAGTTGCAACATTTTGGCGAAAAAAAAAGAGAATTGCTTTTTAATTTATTCGGCAGGGGTGATCGTATTTTGCGCAAGTGACCGTATTAAAAGACTGATTAAACCCCATCCTTCGGAATCTTCCCATCCCAGAATAACTTTCGAAGAACCCTATTTTTTATTTCATCCTTCCTTCCTCCATAGGTCTCAAGCAGGTGATAAAGGTCATCAACATTGGATTCCAAAAATCTCCTGCTAATTATTTATCAACAATCTACTTTTTTCTAAATAAGAATTGTTATCTTTAAGGAATAATTATCAAAAATAGAAAATGAATACTTTTTTCAGGGAAAAATTGCACGAAAAGGGATTAAAAGTGACTCCTCAGCGGGTGGCCATTTACGAGGCGATTTATAATCTCAAAAATCATCCGACCGCAGAGAATGTGATTGAGTACATCAAAGAAAACAATCCGAATATTTCGGTAGGCACGGTCTATAAAGTGTTAGACTCCTTAGTAGAAAATGAACTCCTCAAAAAAGTAAAAACCGAAAAAGATGTGATGCGGTACGATGCTGTCATCTCCGACCATCATCATTTGTATTGCTCCAAAACAGACCGCATTGAAGACTACGAAGACGAAAAACTGAGCAAGATCATCAGCGAATATTTCAGAAAAAACAAGATCAGAAATTTTAAGGTTCACGACATTAAACTACAAATAACAGGTAAATTCAATAAATAACACACAGGAAAGAAAATGGAGAATCAAGACATTAGTAAATGTCCGTTTCACAACGGACAAATGAAAGAGAACGAAAAAAATAATGTCCGGGGCACTGGAACCACAAACAAAGATTGGTGGCCGAACCGTCTGAACATAAGCATCCTTCACCAGCACTATGCAATGTCGAACCTGATGAAAGCAGGAATAAACTACAGTGAAGAATTCAAAAAATTAGACCTGAAAGCAGTCAAAAAAGACATTTTTGAATTGATGACCAATTCCCAAGACTGGTGGCCGGCAGATTACGGGCATTACGGTCCTTTGTTCATCCGCATGGCATGGCACAGTGCAGGTACTTACCGTACGTTCGATGGACGCGGCGGAGCAAGCACAGGTAATCAGCGTTTCGCGCCGGTGAACAGCTGGCCGGACAACGGGAACCTCGACAAAGCCCGGTTTTTGCTTTGGCCCATCAAACAAAAATATGGCAACAAGATCTCCTGGGCCGATCTGATGATTCTTGCCGGAAATTGTGCATTGGAATCCATGGGCTTTAAAACTTTCGGATTTGGCGGCGGGCGCGAAGATATTTGGGAACCGGAACATGACATTAACTGGGGAACAGAGACCGTGTGGCTGGAGGATAAGCGTTACAGCGGAGAGAGAGAATTGGAAGGTCATTTAGCGGCAGTGCAAATGGGCTTGATCTATGTGAATCCACAAGGTCCGAACGGAGAGCCTGACCCATTAGCTTCAGCAAGAGACATCCGCGATACCTTCGCAAGGATGGCAATGAATGATGAGGAAACAGTGGCGTTGATCGCCGGTGGACACACCTTCGGAAAAGCACACGGCGCCGGAGATGCCAATCTTGTTGGTGTTGAACCAGAAGGGTCAAGCATCGAAGCAATGGGAATGGGCTGGACCAGTACATTCGAAACCGGCTTAGGAGCACACGCCATTACCAGCGGCATAGAAGGAGCGTGGAAACCGAACCCCACGAAATGGGACAACGGCTATTTTGAAACACTTTTTAAATACGATTGGAAATTGACTAAAAGTCCTGCCGGAGCACATCAGTGGACACCAACAGATGAAAGCGCATCCACCACTGTTGTCGATGCACACGATCCAAAGAAGACCCATGCACCGATGATGACCACTGCAGATCTCGCTTTGAAAATGGATCCGATTTATGGCCCTATCTCAAAACGTTATCTTGAAAATTTTGATCAGTTCGCTGATGCATTTGCACGCGCCTGGTTCAAACTGACACACCGCGATATGGGACCTGTTTCACTTTATTTGGGTGAAGAAGTACCAAAAGAAACGTTGATCTGGCAAGATCCGATTCCTGTGGTAAAAGAAAAATTGAATGAAGACCAGGTATCAACGCTGAAAGAGAAAATTCTGTCCACAGAGTTTTCAATAGGAGCACTTGTTTCCGCAGCTTGGGCTTCAGCCTCCACTTTCCGTGGCTCAGACAAACGCGGTGGCGCGAACGGAGCGCGAATCCGTTTTGAACCGCAGATCAATTGGGAAGTAAACAATCCAGATCAGTTGAAGAAATTGATAGCCGCTTATGAAAAAATTCAAAAAGAATTCAACGCAACAGGAAAATATGTTTCCATCGCAGATCTGATCGTATTGGGTGGATGTGCTGCTATTGAAAAAGCGTCCGGTAACAAAGTAAAAGTTCCTTTTACTTCAGGACGCGGTGATGCTTCTTTGGATCAGACAGATGTTGCTTCATTCGCAGTGCTAGAACCTCAAGCAGATGGCTTCAGAGATTACAAGCATGCAAAGAGCCGTTTGGTAACCGAAGAAATGTTGATCGACAAAGCGCAATTGCTCACCCTGACAGCGCCAGAGATGACCGTGCTGATTGGAGGAATGAGAGTGTTGAATACTAATTTTGACGGATCGAAACACGGCGTATTCACAAAACATCCCGAGACATTAAGCAACGATTTCTTTGTAAACCTATTGGACATAACCACAGCATGGAAAGCAACCGACGATTGTGGCGAAGCATTCGAAGGACGCAACCGTGCTACCGGAGAAGTGAAGTGGACTGCAAAAAGAGCCGACTTGATCTTTGGTTCAAACTCCGAATTGCGTGCGATCGCAGAAGTTTATGCTTGCAACGATTCCAAAGCAAAATTTGTAAACGATTTTGTTGCTGCCTGGAATAAAGTGATGCAGCTGGACAGATTCTAATTATTTCTAAATGCAATAAAAAAATTTACAGAGCTGTTAGGATAAGAAAGAAAAGCAAAACCATCAAAACAATAGCCCTCTAGTTGCGATAACTAGAGGGCTGTTTTTTTAAACGCATTATAAGGAAATTTGATTTGCTCTAGATGAAATCATAAACATTGCGTTAAAAATGCTAATATGAATTATGCAACAAAAACCAGAACTTATGTAACATTTAATGCAACGAGATGGCTGAACTTTACGTCCAACTAACATCCACGCAAATGAAAATACTAATAGCCGACACCAACGAATTGGTAAAACACCACCTGTCTCGTGAATTTCCTTTTGCCCACATTGCCAAAGCCGTAAATGGATTAGAAGCCGAGAAAATAATGAGAACCGAAAAATGGGATCTTCTTATCCTTGACATCTCTATAACATCTAAATCGGCACTGGACGTGATTAAACAACTCCGTTCAGAAAAAATAGGGACACCGATTCTCGTCGTTGGAAATCACCCCGAAGATCAACATGCACTCCTGGCTCTTAAAGCGGATGCAGACGGCTATATATCTCTAGACTGTACACAATCGGACCTCATTCATGCGGTAAGAATGGTTCTTCGCGGAAAAAAATACATTCCTCCCGCGGTCGCCACATTGCTCGCAGACCAACTTAACAAAGATCAAGCACCGGCAGAACACAAACACACCTCTTATCCTGAACTGCAAAAAGTTAATGAGGGTCACTCAGCTCTAAGCTTTCAAACTGCAAAATTTCTGCAGCATTATCATATGGACTTAAACCGCCCAGCTTAATGTAATTTCTGGTTTGATCAAGCACTGTCCAATTGTTGTTCAGTTCATTCAAAGGTGCTTTCTGAAATCGAATCTGCATCAGATCGCCTGTTCTGTTCCAGCGTCCATATTCTCTTTCATCCTCGTGAATCACCATCAGTGATCCATTTGTTTCAAAGCGGAAAATGTAGCTGGCAAAATAATCGTTCCTTTCTCCGTTATGCCATTGAAAAGAAGATATCCTCATCATTCTTGGCGCCACCACATCTGTTTGCTCTGTTTTTAAGCCGGCATCGGGTTTCAAATCACTTTTTTCACATCCGTAAAAACTGCTTAATGCTATCAGTGCCGCCAGTCCTAATTTTTTCATCGTTTCCATGATTTCTGATTCTTTAAGTTTTATACTACAAAGGTCGAACGATATCAACGACTAACTGTTATACAATCCTTTTGAAACGTTACATCATCAAAACACCTGATTTTATTAATACTCTAGCCGACTAAGCGAGGACACGTTTTGGCAATAAAAAAACCCCTCTTGTCTAAGGAGGAGTTTTAATCTATTAAAAACAGGCGACTATCGTTAGATCGTCCAAGTGTTTTTTCCTCTGATCAAAGTGTCCAGATCGCCTTTCCCTTTTGTGTTCATTGCATCCGTGATCTGTGCTTCCATAGCATCTTCATAACAAAAACGGTCTTCGGTATAAAATACGCCGAATGGACGCGGCAATGGATTTTCAGCGTTTGGTGTTGTGAAGAAACGAATGAGAATGTTCGCTTTCACCTGATCTTTTTCATCGTGAATCCACAGATCATTTGCAGAAACGTCAGCAAGATTTACAACTGTCGGCTTGAAGCCATCTAACTTAATCCCTTTGTCGGCATTCTCCCCAAAGATGAGAGGCTTGCCATGTTCAACCATCAAAGTATTTATTTTCTTGGTTCCTTTTTCCGTAAAAACCTCAAATGCTCCGTCATTGAATACGTTACAATTCTGATAGATCTCCACCATAGATGTTCCTTTGTGTCCGTTCGCACGTTTTAAGATTTCCCTCAGATGAACAGGATCACGATCCATAGAACGCGCTACAAATGTTGAATCGGCACCAAGACACAATGCCAATGGATTAAAAGGATGATCGACAGAGCCCATCGGTGTTGACTTTGCTACCTTTCCTATGGGTGATGTCGGCGAATACTGTCCTTTTGTCAACCCGTAAATTTCATTATTGAACATCAATATATTCACGTCAAAATTTCTGCGCAACAAATGAATGAGGTGATTTCCTCCAATCGACAAAGAATCTCCGTCACCCGTCACGATCCAAACGCTGAGATCCGGACGAGTAGCTTTCAATCCGCTTGCAATGGCAGTGGCACGTCCATGAATGCTATGCATCCCGAACGTTTCCATATAATAAGGAAAACGAGAAGAACATCCGATCCCGGAAATAAAAACAATCTGTTCACGAGGTATGCCCAACTCCGGCATCACGGTCTGAACTTGTTTCAATATAGAATAATCACCGCAGCCCGGGCACCATCTTACTTCTTGGTCCGTGACAAAATCTTTGGGTGTTAATTTGGTTTCTAGTGTGTTCATTTTACTTTTTTGGTACAGATAACGAATCGTTGCAGATATTACAGATCTGCGTTTGCTATTTGTTGTTTAACTCTTCAAAATTTACTACTCTTTTACACCTTACTTCTTCGTTTCCGAAAGAAATAAGTAAGGCTAACTTTATGTTCGAAACTTTTAAGTAATTTAATACTTGATCGTAATTTGCTTTTGTATACCTATTGGATGACTTCAACTCCACTACAATTTTTTCATCAACATAGAAATCGAAAAAAATTCTTCCCACTACCGTATCCTTGTATTTTACCGGATAATAATGCTGCTCCGTATAAACTATTCCTTTCGCTCTCAAGGCCAAACTCATTGCTTTTTGATATACAACCTCCTTGTGGCCACCTCCTAATGAATTAAAAACCTCAAATGCACATCCGATAATTTGATAGCTTAAATCCGAATAAATGAAACTTTTGTTTGCTGGCATATTTGTAAATTTTTGCGATTAATATTCGCAAAACTCGACCATTATTTTTCATCCATCCAAGTTTAAACATTTAGATTCGTGTGCACCTATCTGTAAGATCCGGGGCTATTCGTTATCTGTACCAAGCATTTCCTTAATCTTAAACTTCAACTCCTCGCTAGAAAATGGCATACCTTGGATTTTATTCAACCCTTTCGCATCAATGAAATATTTATCACGGATGATTTTAATCAGTTGCCCGTTATTCAATTCCGGAATCAATACTTTATCATACTTTTTTAGAATCTCCCCTAAATTTTTCGGGAACGGATTTAAATATTTTACATGTGCATGCGACACATCATATCCTTCCGCAATTGCCTCTCTCACGGCCGTTTTTATGGAACCGTAAGTGGAGCCCCATCCTAAAATGAGCAGTTTCCCTTTTTCTCCGCCGTTATCGATCGTCTGCAAAGGAATGTAATCTGCAATTTTATCCACTTTCGCCTGACGCAATTTTACCATCAGCTCGTGGTTCTCAGGATCGTAGGAAATGTTTCCTGTTTCGTTTTCTTTTTCTATTCCTCCTACCCTGTGCTCCAACCCTTTCGTTCCCGGGATGGCCCAAGGCCGTACTAGTTTTTCATTGCGTTTATAAGGGAGAAAGACTTCTCCCTCTTTTAAGTCATTTTTTGCGAAGGAGACTTTCAGTTCTGGCAACTCTGCAGCTGTAGGGAATTTCCAGGGCTCTGACCCATTAGCAATGTATCCGTCGCTCAGAAAAAATACCGGAGTCATGAATTCTATCGCCAGACGGCAAGCTTCAAAGGCACCGTTAAAACAATCGGAAGGTGTGTATGACGCTACAATCGGCACGGGCGATTCTCCGTTTCTTCCATACATCGCCTGAAGCAAATCCGATTGTTCTGTTTTTGTCGGAAGGCCGGTACTCGGACCGCCTCTTTGAACATTCACGATTACCAAAGGAATCTCCAGCATCAATGCCAATCCGATCGCTTCGCCTTTCAGGGCAATGCCCGGACCGGAGGAAGCAGTCACTCCCAGAGACCCTCCGAAAGATGCACCGATGGAGGATGTAATGGCTGCGATCTCGTCTTCTGCCTGAAAAGTTTTTACTCCGAAATTTTTGTGCTTCGATAATTCATGAAGAATGTCGGAAGCCGGAGTGATCGGATAAGTTCCGTAAAACAAAGTCAGACCGGCTTTGTTTGCCGCTGCGATCAATCCCAATGCCGCTGCCTGGTTGCCCATGATGCTGCGGTAGGTCCCTTTTGAAACCGGAGCAGGCTTCACTTCGTAACGGTTCATCGGTGTTTCTACTGTGTCTCCATAATTGAAACCCGCTTTCAATACTTTTACGTTCGCCTCTATTAATTCAGGACGTTTTTTAAATTGTTCTTTTAAGAATTCTATGGAATTATCGAGCGTACGGTTATACATCCAATAGATGTATCCAAGCACGAACATATTCTTGGAACGGTCCATCTCTTTTGTTCCTAATCCTGAATCTGCCAAAGCTGTTCTGGTGATCTTGGTCACATCGATCTCATGGACTACATATTTATCCAGCGAGCCATTTTTCAAAGGGTTCACTCCGTCGGGATATTTTGCCAGCTTTAAATTCTTTGGGTCGAACCCATCGCTGTTCGCAATGATCACTCCGCCGGGTTTCAGCTGTTTGATGTTTGCCTTCAAAGCTGCTGCATTCATTACTACCAATACGTCACACGCATCACCGGCTGTGAAAATTTCTTCACTTCCAAAATGGAGCTGAAAACCGGAAACTCCGGCTATGGTTCCTTGCGGAGCGCGGATCTCTGCCGGAAAATTTGGAAAGGTACTGATGTCGTTACCGTATAACGCAGCAGTCGTTGTGAACTGAGAACCGGTCAGCTGGATTCCATCCCCCGAATCGCCGGCAAAAAGAATGACGACTGCTTTTTTTATTTCTGTTGTTGAACTCATTATTTCAATTGATCAAGATCTGATTCGTTACAAAGTTAGACTAAAGCAAAAAGGTTTTCCCAATCCTGGAAAAACCTTTTAAATACGTATTGTTAATATATATAAAAAATCAATCCAGACAAGCACTAAGCTTGCAGCACAGCGTACAGCACATCAGCATTTTTTGCAAGGATTGGATCATTTTGTTCTTGTTTTAGGTCACAAAGGTACAGATTATTGTTATTCTGACAACAAAAACTTGATTTACAGGAAGAAAATGGCTTATTTTGTTCCAATGAAGAAGTTCAGCATTTTAGTTATCGTCGCACTTGTCTATTCGTCGGCATCCATAGCTGGAGGCTTTCAGATCAATCTGCAAGGCCAGAAGCAGACCGGAATGGGCCATGCGGGCACGGGATTGTGTCTGGACAATGCCAGCATACTCTTTAACCCCGGTGCGCTTTCGTTTCTAGATTCCCTGAAAGGCATCTATATCGGCGCCAGCTTCATCATGCCCAAAAGCACTTATGCCGACTATGCCACGGCTTATGTGGCTCATCCCGTAAAACACATCGGAACACCTTTTACACTTTATGGGGTGTATAAATTTAAGAACGCAAAAAAATGGAATTGTGGACTCGGTATCTACACGCCTTTTGGCAGTAAAGTGCAGTGGGAAGACGACTGGAAAGGCCAGTTCCTGATCCGCGAAATCGATCTGAAGACCATCTTCATTCAACCCACGGTTTCTTATAAAGTGAACGACAAACTGGGCATAGGCGCAGGATTTGTATATGCTACGGGCAGTTTCTCGCTGAGAAAAGGTGTTCCTGTCCAGGACACGGCAGGAAATTATGGTGAAGGTGTTTTAAACGGAAAAGCCAGCGGATACGGATTCAACGCCGGTATCTATTTCAAAGCCTCCGACAAATTTTCGATAGGACTGGATTACCGATCCGAGGTGAAAGTGACTGTAAAAGGCGGCAGTGCAGAATTTGAAGTAGCCTCTTCCGTTGCCCAATATTTCCCATCCACCACTTTCGACACCCAACTGAGATTGCCTCAAGTAGCAACGTTGGGGCTAGGCTTCACACCCAACAGCAAATTGAAACTGGCCTTCGATGTGAATTTTGTCGGCTGGAAATCCTACGATTCACTCATCATCGACTTTGAAGAGAACACCGACAAGCTGAAAGACATTCATTCAGCCCGCATGTACAAGAACACTTACATTTTCCGTTTGGGTGCACAGTACAAACTGAATGAAAAATGGACCGTGCGCTGCGGAACCTACTTCGACAAAACGCCCGTTCAAGACGGCTATCTGACGCCCGAAACACCCGACTCCGATAAGTTAGGAATTACAGTCGGAGCATCATTCAACATCACTAAAAAGGTCCACCTGGATGCTTCTTTCCTTTACATCGAAGGAAAACAACGCACTGATACCAATATCGAAACAGAATTTAGTGGAACATACAAAACAAGGGCTCTGGTGCCGGGTGTGAGTCTGGAATATGTGTTTTAATTTTTTTATCTGAATAGCTTTATTATCTTTATATAAACCTTAATCCTTAGTCATGACAAAACTTTACTCATTCATTGCCGGAACGATCATTTTGGCATCATCAGCTACAGCATTTGCACAATGTGCAGGCATGCGCTATCACGATTATATTTTTCCTGCAACTCCGGTTCCGACTTCCAACATTACATACGGAAGTAACGTGACTGCGTCAGGAACAACCCAAGCTTTGAAACTAGATGTTTACCAACCCGTAGGCGATACCGCCAGCGGACGTGCTTTGGTGATCATAGCACACGGCGGAAGTTTTTATTCAGGAAGCAAGACCGGAGCCGATGTGGCACCTTTGGCAAAATCATTTGCAAAGATGGGTTACGTCGCCGCTTCAATCGACTACCGACTTGGAATGACCAATTTTCCTTTTGCTGATGGCTCAGCTGGAGCAGCAGGACATACAGTAGATTCTACCGACGCAGGAGCAGCCGTTATGCGTGCCGTTCATGATGGACGTGCAGCCATCCGTTTTTTCAGAAAAAATGTTGCAACATTGGGAAATACTTATAAAATTGACACCAACAAAATATACTTCGCCGGAGTTTCTGCGGGAGGTTTCATTGCCGTACACATAGCTTACATGGATCTTCTTTCTGAGTTTCCTGCTTATGTAGATACTACAGGTGTAAACTCAGGAACAACACACGGACAATTAGGAATGAGCGGCGGACTAGAAGGAAACAGCGGAAACCCAGGATATTCTTCTAAAGTAAATGCAGTGATCAACATCTGCGGTGCATTGGGCGACACAGCATGGATGAGCCCCGGAGATACCCCGATCTTAAGTTTCCATGGAACAGTTGATGGAACAGTTCCTTACGGATCTGCAACTATCTATCTAGCGGGTTCATTCCCTTTATTGGTTGTTGACGGAAGTTATTCTATCGCTGCTCAGGCTACCAATTTAGGAATTGAAAATTGTTTTGTGACTTGGGCAGGACAAGATCACGTTCCGGAAGTAGGTACTTCAGCAAATGCTGTTGCTCACTATGATTCGACAATCGTGATCTCCCGAAACTTTTTGGAACATTACACTTGCGGCACAACGCTGAACTGTATGTACACCACAGCTCTTAGCGTAAACGACATCGCAGCAAATGCAGATTTCAACATCTATCCTAACCCTGCGAACACGTCGGCTACTGTTGATTTGTCTCAGTTCAAAGGAGAAGAAGTAGCGATTGAATTGTACGATGCTTTAGGACGTCAGGTTAAGAACATCACCAACATCAAAGGCGACACTTACATTCTTCAGCGCGGCGAATTGCAGAATGGAATTTATTTCATGAACGTACTTGTTGACGGAAAAAAATTCAGCAACAAAGTTGTATTTGAATAAGTACGGATAACAGACAAAACGGATATTACGAATCTGTGTGTTATAAATAAAAGAGCCTCCGAATAATTCGGAGGCTCTTTTTGTTTTCTTCGGAAAATTATTCCAGGTGAGGATATAAATTTTTTATTTGCGAAATTGAAATATCGTTTCGTAGCATCGGGTGAGCTGAGGCTGGGCGCGATGTCGTCAAGGGGTGAATGTCGTTTTCATTAAAAATCTTAACAAAAACTTTAGTTTTTTTGCTTAGATTTTTGTGAAAATGGCAGAGGCGGGAAGCGATCGCCCAGCCTTTAATTGTTGTTTCTTTTTGTTCAAGCAAAAAGAAAGCGAGAAAAACGGTGATACAAGGTTAATCGCTGTTGATAGATCAATCCATAGTCACTCCGTCATCCCCAACCTCCAACTTCATCCTCTTTCCAAGGACCATCGCCAGATTCCTATCGACATGCCCGGCTGGAAAATTAAAACAAACCGGATAGTTATATTCCTTTACGGCATCCATTACAATTTCTTCCGCAGTCTTTCCAAACGGAATCGCATTGTCCCTCATGTCCGTCATTCCCCCAACGATCAATCCGGCCAGATCAGCTAACTTCCCATACCGTTTCAAACTCACCATCATGCGGTCGATGTGATACAGGTATTCATCCAGATCTTCAATGAACAAGATCTTTCCTTTGGTATGCACGCTGGAAGCACTTCCTGTCAAGGCATACAAGAGGGATAAATTCCCACCTATCATCTGGGCCTCAGCTTTTCCTTTTCTGTTCAGCGGATGTTTTTCCAAAAAATAATTTAGCTTTTCTCCGAACAGTGCTTTCCGCATCGTCTCTACTGCTTCCGCATTTACCGCAAAATTAATGGGCATTGTTGCGTGCAATGTTTCTATTCCGAAATTATGGATGTGGGAATGCAAAACGGTGATGTCACTGTACCCTATAACCCACTTGGGATGGGTTCTGAACTTTGTAAAATCCAATTTATCAATGATGCGCATCGTTCCATATCCGCCTCTTGCACTGATCACCGCTTTAACAGAATCATCGTCCAGAGCCGCTTGCAGGTCCGCAGCGCGTTCATCGTCGGTTCCCGAGAATTGGTGATCTGCTTTGAAAAGGTTCTTTCCCAGCTGCACTTCCAAGCCCCAACTTTCAAAAATAGCAATGGCTGGCTCAATCTCCTGCAAGGAAATTTTTCTTGCGGATGCGACAAGGGCTATCTTATCGCCTTTTTTTAAGAAGGATGGTTGAATCAGGTTCATTGTTTTTCTTTTAGCAAAAGTAATCGGATATTTGCAGAATGACAAGAACCGACATACTTTCCCCTGCCGACATTACAAAGCTGGTCGGAATATTCTACGGCAAACTCCTGACTAGTGGCATAAAACATCATTTTGCAGGACTGCATCTGGAATCGCACCTACCCCGCATCGAGAGCTTCTGGAACGCCACCCTTTTCCCCGACCATTCCTATGCTCAAAATCTAATGGAAAAACACATGCACCTGCCTCTCAAAAAGGAAGATTTTGGCGTCTGGCTAGATGCTTTCCTTGAGACGGTAGACGAACTTTTTAGTGGTCCAAATGCAGCGGTTGTAAAAAACAGAGCCGCGAGTATTGCTTATATTATGCAAAAGAAAATTGTGAAAGATTAGCCACCTTCGGTGTACCGAGGGTTTGGTTTCAGGATGACCGAAAACTTGATAAGAATAAAAGGTGGGGTTATGGGATGGGATCTCAGCGGGATTATCTGTCAGTAAATGTCCGTATAAAAATCGGTGCATTGCTTATGTTTGCTTTAAAATAATTGCATTGATAATGAAATATTACTTTTTCATAGATGAATCTGGAGACCATGGTTTGAAAAGTGTGGACAAAGACTTTCCTGTTTTTGTGCTTTGCGGCATTATGCTTTCTGAGGAACAGCATTCTATATTTAGAGAAAGAATGTACAAACTAAAAGCCGATTTGTGGGGGAGCAAAGAAGTGATTTTTCATTCCAGAGATATTCGCAGATGCGAAAAGGAATTTCAGATATTATTGGACTTGGAACTTAAGAAGCGATTTTATGAAGAGCTGAATAGTATTGTGGCGGAATCTGATTACACGATTATTTCTGCCGTTATTCAAAAAGATGAATACATAAAAAAATATGGCCGACTTGGAAATGTGTATGCAATTTGTCTTTCTTTTCTTATCGAAAGGGGAATCTTTTTTCTTGACACAAGGACAAAGCCAGTTGAACTGGAAATAATTGTAGAAAAAAGAGGAAAGCTTGAAGACAATGAACTTTTAAGACATTACAATGAAGTATATTCTGTTGGAACAGGATTCGTTTCTCCAGATAGGATACGTGCTTATAATACAAGATTAAGGTTCAAAGCAAAAAAAGAAAATATCAATGGCTTACAACTTGCAGACTTGGTTGCTCATCCTATTGCAAGACATATCATTGAACCGACAAGAGTAAATCTTGCTTTTGAAGTTTTGAAACCAAAATTTTATGTGAGTAACGGAAAGCTCTACGGATTGAAGCAATTCCCCTAAAAAAATAAAAAGTTTCCCGAAGAAAACTTTCTACCGACCGAGGACACCCCAGTCCAAATGCGTTATCGTTGATAACAAATTCTATACAAATATACACATATTTGCACATACTTACACATTTTGATACCAAAATTGCTTTACAAAAGTGTAAACTACCATTTTTTGATCCGCCCCTGGTAGCCATGCTAGCCCCTAGGGGAATCAAACCTCTTCTTTCTCATTTCCCCTAATCCTGAAACCAAACCTTAGGTACACCAAAGTATACGAATGTATTAAAAAAACAACATTTGCCGCATTTTCACGACAAAAACCCCCTTCAAGCCCCTTCTATCCTATAAAACAACATGACAACCGATAATTTTTTATCTTTGTAAGCTTTTTTGAAAAAGCCGCAATTTTATACACGATCATGACTTTCAAAAGACATTTAGTTACAGCTGCATTGCCTTACGCAAATGGACCCGTTCACATCGGCCATCTGGCAGGATGCTATTTGCCTGCCGATATTTATGTTCGCTACCTCCGCTCCAAGGGCGAAGATGTAAAATTTATTTGTGGATCAGATGAACATGGTGTGCCTATCACGATCAAAGCAAAAAAAGAAGGAATCACTCCTCAGCAAGTGGTAGATAAATATCACAAGATGATGGGTGACTCTTTTAAAGAGTTCGGTGTTTCCTTCGACATCTATTCACGGACCTCTTCCAAAACGCATCACGAAACAGCTTCAGCCTTCTTCAAAACGCTTTATGATAAAAAAGTATTTGTTGAAGAAATAACCGAACAATACTTTGACGAAAAAGCAAATCAGTTTTTAGCGGATCGTTACATTGTTGGTACTTGTCCGAAATGCGCCAATGAAAATGCTTACGGAGATCAATGCGAAAAATGTGGAAGCACTTTAAATGCAACCGACCTCATCAATCCCAAATCAGCTTTGTCGGGCGAAAAACCCGTTTTAAGAAAAACAAAGAACTGGTTTCTTCCATTGGATAAGATGCAGCCGCAAATTGAAGCTTACATCGATTCGCACAAAGAATGGAAGAGCAATGTGTTCGGACAATGCAAAAGCTGGCTGAATGCAGGCTTGCAACCCCGTGCAATGACGCGTGACCTGGATTGGGGGGTGAAAGTTCCCGTGGATGGAGCTGAGGGAAAAGTCCTTTACGTTTGGTTCGACGCACCGATCGGATATATTTCTGCCACGAAAGAACTGTTTGAGTCTGGAGATAGGAGAGCGGAGCTTGGAGAAGAAAAAAAAGACTCTCTAAGCAACGAAACTCAAAACACTCCCAACTCCCTCCCGATAGCTATCGGGATCCCGACTCCTACTTGGGAGCTATATTGGAAAGATAAAGAAACGAGACTGATCCATTTCATCGGAAAAGACAACATTGTTTTCCATTGCATCATTTTTCCGGCCATGCTGATGGCCGAAGGATCATTCATCGTTCCAGAAAATGTTCCTGCGAATGAATTTTTGAATTTAGAAGGAGATAAGATCTCTACGTCCCGCAACTGGGCCGTCTGGCTGCACGAATACTTGCTGGAGTTCAAGGATAAACAAGACGTATTGCGTTATACATTGTGCGCCAATGCGCCAGAGAGCAAGGACAATGATTTTACCTGGAAAGATTTTCAAGCAAAGAACAACAACGAATTGGTTGCCATCCTTGGAAATTTTGTGAACCGCACTTTGGTACTGACACACAAATATTACGAAGGAAGAGTGCCCGATGTAGCAGAATACAATAAGAGCGATCTTCTATTACTCGAAGAAATCAGCAAGTTTCCGGCAAAGATCGCAGCAAGTATAGAACACTACCGTTTCCGTGAAGCATTGGGAGAATTAATGAACCTTGCCCGTTTGGGAAATAAATATTTAGCTGACAACGAACCCTGGATACTCATCAAAACAGATGAAAAAAGGGTGCAGACCATCATGAACCTTTCTCTGCAGATCTCTGCAAACCTTTCCGTCTTGATGGAGCCATTCCTGCCTTTCACTTCCAAAAAGTTGGGCAATATGCTGAACCTGAATTCAGGCTTAAAATGGAACGATGCCACGCGGACCGATCTTTTACTGGCGGGACACATGATCAACACGGCAGCTCTTTTGTTTGAAAAAGTAGAAGACGAAACCATCACCGCACAAGTTCAGAAATTAACGGACTCAAAAAAGATGAACGAAGAAAGCAACGCCGCAGCCATCGAGGCATCGAAAGCAGAGACTTCTTTTGATGATTTTTCCAAAATGGACATCCGCATCGGAACCATCCTAGAGGCAGAACGTGTTCCCAAGACAGACAAACTTTTGAAATTGCTGATCGATACGGGAATCGACAAACGCACTGTTGTTTCCGGAATTGCTGGCTACTACAAACCGGAGGAAATTATCGGACAGCAGGTTTCTATCCTCGTAAATTTAGCTCCGCGCAAGATCAAAGGCATCGAAAGCCAAGGCATGATCCTGATGGCTGAGAACAGCAAGGGCGAATTAAGCTTTGTCGCTCCTACCGCGGACAACATGAACAATGGCGGAGCTGTGAAATAGTTCCTGAAAATAGTATATCTTTATGGATGCATTCTGTTTATTCAGAATGCATTTTTTTATTCTAATTTATCTATCATGAAGAAAATCGCCTTTTTGTTTTTTGTCGCTGCATCTTTTCAGTCGATCGCCCAAGAAAAACTCCTAACCATGGAAGAAGCTGTTGTGAAACAGCGGACAACTTTAGCCCCTTCGAAGCTGAATCAATTGATGTGGGTAAAAAATGCAGATTCATACTCCTACGTGAATCCGGGTGAAGTGCAGGAACTCTTCATCTGCAATGCTTCCGACGGCAAAGTTTCCCAGGCAATTTCTCTGACCCTGTTGAACGAGGAATTGAAAAAAATGGACTTCTCTGCTTTCAAGAATTTTCCAATCATGAAATGGAAAAACGAAAAGCAGTTCGCATTTGATGCCATCAAAGATGGCAAGCACATGTTTTTGATTTACGACCTCAAGACAAAAAAACTGGTCAGCGAAGCCAGCATTGAGTCGGAAGGTGAAAGAGTTGACGTGGCTGAAAAAAGCAGATTTGTCGCTTATACAATAAAGAACAACCTGTTTGTAAATGACGGCAAGAACACACTCATTGCTACCAACGACAAAGACGAGAACATCGTAAACGGACAATCCGTTCACCGCGATGAATTCGGAATCATCAAAGGAACTTTCTGGTCGCCAAACGGTGGGCTCCTTGCATTTTACAGAATGGATCAGACGATGGTGACAGACTATCCGGTGATTGACTGGACTACCCGGCCGGCGAAAAACGAGAACATCAAGTATCCGATGGCGGGTGACAAAAGCCACGAAGTCACTGTTGGAGTTTACAATGTGAGCACCGGCAAGACTACGTTCTTAAAAACCGGAGAGCCCAAAGAACAATACCTCACAAACATTGCCTGGAGCGCCGACGAGCAGCACATCTACATTGCCGTATTGAACCGCGGTCAAAATGAAATGAAACTAAATTCCTACAGCGTGGCAACCGGACTTTTTGAAAAAACATTGTTCGAAGAGAAGCACGAAAAATACGTTCATCCCATGCATCCTTTGGTATTCCTTCCGAATGCATCCGGACAATTCATCTGGCAAAGCGAAAGAGATGGCTTCAACCATTTGTATCTCTACAACGCAGACGGAACATTGGTAAAACAACTGACAAAAGGAAATTGGATAGTCACCGACCTTCAGGGATTTGACCCTAAAGGCACAAAAGCGTTCTACAGCTCTACTACCGAAAGCGGCATCACAAGAAATTTCTATTCTGTGGAGATCAAAACCGGAAAAACAACGCGCATTACTTCCGGCGACGGAACGCATGGCAGCATGCTGAGCAGCAACGGATCTTACATCATCGATAATTTTCAAAGCACATCCGTTCCTCGCAATATCAACATCGTGAGCAGCAACGGAAAAAAATCGACGACCATCTTCAGCGCAAAAAATCCCTTGGCTGGTTACAAGTTGGGCGAAATGAGCATTTTCAAACTAAAAAGTGAAAGCGGTGAAGACTTGTTCTGCAGGCTCTATAAGCCGGTTGCTTTTGATTCAACAAAAAAATATCCAGTCATTGTTTATTTATACAACGGTCCGGGCTTGCAGATGATCAACAACACCTGGAATGGCGGCGGCGACCTTTGGTTCCAATACATGGCAGAAAGAGGTTATGTAGTTTTTACAATGGACGGAAGAGGAAGCGCGAACAGGGGGCTGGCCTTCGAACAAGCTATCTGGAAACACGTCGGCGTGAACGAAATGAAAGATCAGATGGTCGGCGTGAATTACTTAAAATCACAAAAATATGTAGATGGAAACCGGATGGGAATTTTTGGGTGGAGTTACGGAGGATTCATGACTAGCAGCATCATGCTCCGTTACCCCGACGTATTCAAGGCAGGAATTGCAGGCGGCCCGGTAATCGACTGGAGTTATTATGAAGTGATGTATACAGAACGTTACATGAGCACCCCTCAACTGAATCCAGAAGGATACAACGAAGCAAGGGTGATCAATCACGTGGACGGCCTGAAAGGGAAATTACTGGTCATTCACGGAGCACAAGACGGAACCGTGGTTTGGCAGCACAGCATACAGTTCCTAAAAGCCTGTGTCGAAAAGAATAAACAAGTAGATTATTTTGTATATCCCGGACACGAACACAATGTTTTAGGAAAAGAACGCGAACACCTTTATCAGAAAGCAACGGATTATTTCATGCAGAATTTGTAGCCTAAAACAACCTGCTGCTGACTCAGGATAAAAGCGAGCCGTCACCCTGAGCGTAGTCGAAGGGTAAGAGAAATGAAGTCAAAAAGAAAATAAAATGAGCAACAGCGAAGGCATTGAAATTCACAAGGCAGAATTCAACACTGTTTTAAGAACCTACATCACTTTGTATGTCGGATTTTTTCTTTTCATTTCTATCATCGGAATTCCATTGGCCATTGCTTGGTTTTGCGGGGTCGGACAATGGTATTCACGTCACTATTTTGACAAGCTGGAATGTGTGCTGACCGATAAGAATCTGCGCTTCAAAAAAGGGATCATTGTTCAGTTCGAAAAAACAATTCCGCTCGAAAACATCCAGGACATGTCATTCATCGAAGGTCCGCTTTTAAGATCATTTAATTTATGCGTATTGAAAATTGAGACCGCAGGTGGCTCAGCGCACATGGCCAATCAGATGAGTTTGGTAGGAATAAAGCAAGCTCCTGAATTTCGTTTGAAAGTATTGGAGCAAAGAACTTTGCTTAAGAATATGCAAGGCAATCACGACAACCAGAATGTATTGGTGGAGATCAAGGAAAGCCTTTTGAGGATAGAGGGGATTCTGAAAGAAAAAAAATAAGACCATCCGGAAGTGCAATTCCAAGAACACAAGAAATTCATCCCTTATCATTCGCGTAAAAAATACTGCCACACATACTTGGACTACACGTCAACACTACTCATCGCCATAGTGGAATGGGCTAACACCCCTGCCCATTTTTGTCATCCCTCTCATTAAGCCACCTCATTTTTCAGTAGCCTCCACGTCATTTAAGGAAACAGGCTCGTATTTTTTTTATTTTCTACGTTAGAAAACTAGTGGATTAGTTTGCTTTTCAGTTTTACTGATTGGCAAAATAAATATTGCTAATTCTTCGGTGGGATTAGAAATTATAGCTTTTTTAGAATTTACATCTATCTGCTTTTCAATACTTTAACGACTTGAAATAGGTTAAAAAGCTAAAAAGAGTTTGCCAAAATCAGAAGATTATGGATTTCAGATCGGGTGCTTAAAAAGTAATTTTAAAATACAAAATTCAATCAGGATTCTAACTAAAAAATTCAATGCCGAGCTATTTTCAATAAAGAACTATTAGAAGACGTAAATAAAATATACTCCAATCAAAAATCACAAAAAGAATGAACGAAAAATTACACTCATTTGAGACACTAAATAGCTGGAAGCGCTCGATTCGCTTTGGAAAACACAACATGATAGCAAGAAATCATTTTATTTTAATTCAAAAAATTTCATTGTCTTGGATTCTGTTTTTTATGATGCATCCAATTATCTCATTTTCTCAATCTACAGTTTTCTCCCAAAATTTTGATGGCGTTTGGTCAGATGCAACAGCACTATCTCCAGCATGGACAACCACTGGCACCTTAAATTTCAAATGGCATAGAAATGACTATGCAGGTGCGGACTGGACCTCGCCAGCCTCGGGCACATTTACTCCGGCCGGTGCGACAGGTACCACTAACTCAGCAAGATTTCATACATACAGTGCCAACCCAGCATCAGCGCCTTCAGGAGTAGGACCTGGAATAATAACAACCCCCAACATTAACTTGTTGGCAGTACCAAGTGCAACGCTTACATTCTATTATATGAACGGTGATGGAACCGACCAGCTCAATGTTTCATTTTCAAATGATGGCGGCAGTACTTTTACTTCTCAGAGTAATTATACTACTACCGGAACCACTTCGAGTAATGGCGTTTGGCAACAAAAAACCATTACAATTGCCTCGGCATATTGGGTAACTAATTTTCAGATAAGATTTTCAGCAACATCAGATTATGGTTTTTCAGACATCGGTTTGGATGAGGTAGTAGTCAGCAAGCCGTGCAGCGCAACCACCACAAATACCTGGGCTGGGTTAACAACAGCTTGGAACACCGCAAGCAATTGGTCACTTGGAACAGTGCCAACAGCCTGCAACAACGTGGTGATAAATAGTGGCGCCATTCAGCCTACAATATCTTCAGGATACAATCCTGTTTGTAATGATTTGACAATCAATTCAGGCGGAACTTTAACAGCTTCTATAGGCACCTCTAACGCATTTTCGGTTTATGGGGATATTGCTATTAATAGTGGTGGTACGCTTTTATATACCAGTACCGGCGCTGCGGCAATAAATGCAAATGGGAATATTACAAATAATGGTACTCTAACGGAATCGGCGCCAAGTACTACAGGGGCATTTATTAACATGGCTGGTTCGGCTAAAACAATCGGTGGAACAGGCACTTATACCACTGCGGCTGGAGCTACTGCTGCAGCAAACAAAGGATTGAAAATTAATATTAATTCAGGGGCTAACATAATAGCAACAAACAACATCGTTTTATTTCAACTTAATATTAACTCCGGTGGATCTTTTTCTTTGGGAGCGAATACTGTATCCGTTTATACTTTAGTACAAACGGGAGGTTTGAACTTAAACACCGGAACGCTGGAAGTCGAGGGCCAAAATAATAATGCTGCTCCGCCCTATTCCTTTTTTACTCAAGCTACATTTAACGGTGGCACCGGAACCGTATATTTTAACAGCGGCACTAGGTGGCCAGCGCAAGACCAATGGGCACTTGCTCCTTTTACATTCTACCACTTAAAAGCAAGGACAAATAGTCCCTTGGGTGGCTTCTTTTATATTTTCCACATCGATGGCAACGCAAGCACTACCATCTGTCAGAATTTCGATTTAGTTTGTCCCGCAACGGTCGTAAATAGTTCCGGTGTAACCGTTACAAATTTAACAACCGGCTTCGCACACATGGATTACAACCTAATTGTAAATGGAAATTTCACTATCGGAACGAATGCAATTTTTGATTGTATTGAAGACATCGCTCCCTATAATGGAAATTATATCGACTTGTACGGCAATTGGACAAACGACGGCAAATTCATTCAACGAAATACTACTGCCGTTAATTTAGCCTCTGTTAATTTTTTGGGAGGCGCCAACCAAACCATTGGTGGCACTTCGCTTACTACTTTTTATAACATGGAAATAAATAAAACAGGTGGCTCGTCTGTACAATTGTTGCGAAATGTCAGAGTTGGCTCAAATCAACCTGCCCAAGTAAATCCATATACTTTAATCACAGATCTTTATGACGGACAAGGGCAACTTCAGTTGACAAGCGGCGTCCTGGATTTGAATCAATATACATTGACTATGATGGATAGCTTAACAACTGGAATTATTGGAGGTAGTTCTAACAGCTATATTAAAAGCGAGACGAACAGTGCAGTTAATCCCAGCATCATACAGTGGACAATGAATGCCACTACAACCGGAGCTTATACTTTTCCTTTTGGTGTTGCCGGAACATATATTCCATTTATTTTTAATAAGACATCCATCGGTGCCGTAACAATGTCCGTATCTACAAGGGCAACTTCCACAAATGATAACACACCATGGGCAGGTGCCAGTAACGTCGCGGCTGTGAGCAATATGACCTGCACGACTCCGACTTATTATGCCGATGGATCCATTCCCTCTGTGATCGACCGCTGGTGGGATATCCAAAAATCAGCAGCTGTTACTGCCGATCTCACCTTTACCTATAGAGGAAGTGAAAACACCACCACTGTAGCCCCGGTCGGAACATTCGCTGCACAGCACTGGAATGGGACTTCATGGGACGCCCCTGTTGGAAGTGGAACCGGAGTGACAAGCGGAACAGGTGTAGTTACTGTAACCGGAGCTACTACTTTTTCTCCATGGGTGTTAACTTCCAGTTTGGCTCCTCTACCAATTGAACTTCTATCCTTTACCGGCAAAAACAATGGAAATGTAAATGAACTTCACTGGATAACTGCCACCGAAACAAACAATGATTATTTTACTTTGGAGCATTCAAATGATGCCATTAATTTTACTCCAATAGCTACCACTGATGGCGCCGGCAATAGCAACAAAATAATCCAGTATGAAAACAATGACAGAAACCCTTATAATCTGACATTTTATCGCTTAAAGCAAACAGACTTCGATGGAAAAGAAACTTATTCCGAGGTCATAAGTGTCGATAAACAATTTACAGAGTTGGTAGAAATATATCCCAACCCAGCTGCTGATATTATTTCAATTTCCCTTGGAGAAACGCTTTCGTCGTTTTTTATAGAAATTTATGACCTTGCCGGAAAAAAAATAATATCACAACAATTAGAAACTATTAGTCGCAATGCTACTTTTGATGTTTCATCACTTCAGGAAGGATTTTACATGATAAACATCTTATCGGAGCAGCATGGTAAATTAATTTACAATTCCAAGTTAGTTAAAGTACTAAACAGATAGAAAAAATAAAAATCTTGATCAAGTGCTATAATTAAAGCCTTCCTTTTTGACAGATAGTAGCAAGTGTAAGATTTTCAAACTTGAACGGTGCTCTCACATTAAAAAATATTAGGAGAAATTCACAATCTCGTTTCTATAACACCGTTTACCAACCCATTACTGCGCAGAACCTCTTCAAAAAAAACAAACAGATGCCTGCAGCTGCTTTAAACGAATAGCTTCCGAAGTTCCACCGCTGAGAAATGGTGTAGGATGCACGGAACATATGTATTCTTTCAATCCAAGGCCAGTTATCAGCTTTCTGAAAACTTTAATTCGCAAAAACAAGCCTGAATTTTCAATAAAAAATGCTAATTTTACCCATCCCAGCGAGGGTTCTATTGCTTTTTTCATTGGTTTCGTAGTTCAACGGATAGAACGAGCGTTTCCTAAACACTAAATACAGGTTCGATTCCTGTCGAGATCACAAAAAAAGGTTAAAAAATGGCAAAATTATTTGCCATTTTTTATTCGCATCATTATTATGCGATAGCAAATACACAATTATATTTGCTGTCGGGTTACCCCCAATAAAAAAGCGGTCAGCATTTCTGCTAACCGCCAATCAATCATAGTCTTCAATCTTACATTTCATTACAACGCTTTGCCGCGGCGCGACAATCAGCTGCACATTTCTTACAATCCGCCATATCAAACTTATCACATTCAATAGCACACTTTTCGCATATTTTAGCACACTCCAAACATTCACTCTTGGCATTTTTACTGTCTGAGTTCATTTCTTTAACTGCTTTTGTACATGAAGAAATACATTCCCTACAAAGCTTTTCACACGCTTCCATTTTAATGTTTTTTTCTTTATCACAAATCTTCTCTACTGCTTTACAAGAAGCGACACAAGCATTGCAGGCATCAATACAAGCTTTGTACTTGTCGTTCTTTAATTCAATCCCTAAAACTGTAATATTATTTGCGAATGACATTGTTGTTGTTGCGACCATTGTAATAAAACCAATTGCTGCAATTGCTAAAATTATTTTTTTCATTTCATTTTATTTTTA
>JBKJQG010000216.1:0-12793 GCA_046594925.1 Bacteroidia bacterium | reverse complement strand
CGGAGAAGATATTTATTTCAAAGTAGCTTTTAAACCAGTGGCGACCATCATGCAAAAGCAAGAAACTGTGAATTCCAAAGGAGAAGCGGCTGAAATCATGGGGAAAGGAAGGCATGATCCTTGCGTACTGCCACGCGCTGTTCCAATAGTTGAATCCATGGCCGCTTTAGTTTTAGCAGATCACCTATTGAGAAACAGAAATTCTAAATTATAGATTCATAAATTCTTGTTGTCGAATAATAGACAACAAACAATAGACAAATAAAAAATAAATCTGCGATCCCGATAGCTATCTGGACTGCGCGCTTTTTCTGCGAAAATCTGCGTGAAAAATTTTTAATTTTAATAAGAACCAATCACTACCATGACAAACGAAACACCCAAAAAGAAAAAAAGTTTATTGAGAAGAATCCTGAAATGGACCGGAATCACTTTTCTACTGTTGATCATTCTGCTTATAGCGGCACCCTTCTTATTCAAGAAGCAGATCGTGCAATTTGTGAAAGACACAGCCAACAAGGAATTGAACGCGAAAGTCAACTTCGGCGACTTCGACCTGACCCTGATCAGTACCTTTCCGGATTTTACTTTGTCGGTCGACAGTGTCAGCGTTGCCAACATCGGTGATTTTGAAGGCGACACTTTACTGTATGCAAAAAATTTAACAGTAGGATTGGATCTGATGAGTGTGATCAATGGCGACAAGTACGAGATTCGCACGATCTCACTCGATCAGCCACGAATTCACGCATTGGTTCTGAAAGACGGAAAAGCCAATTGGGACATTACCAAGCCGAGTGTAGATACAACAGGAGTGGTAGATACAGCCAAATCAGCTCCTTTTAAAATGGGACTTGAGAAATTCGAAATCAAGAACGCCTACATTGTTTATGATGATGCTTCCATGGGTTTTTATACCGAGTTGTATAACATGACGCATACGTTGAGCGGAGATTTTACTTCAGATAATTTCCTTTTGGAGACCCTGACGGAAATTGAAAAATTTAGCATGACTTACGGTGGAGTTGCATACATGAGTAAAGTGAAGACCCGCATTAAAATGGATCTGGATGCTGACATGCCGAATTTCAAATTCACATTCAAGGACAATGAATTCTCTTTTAACGAACTGACCTTGGGGCTGGATGGATTCTTTGCCATGCCGAAGGATGACATGGACATGGACTTGAATTTCAAAGCCAATCAGACGGAATTTAAAAACATATTATCATTGGTTCCGGGAGTTTATACCGCGGATTTCAAAAACGTGAAAACATCAGGGTCTTTGTCCCTGGATGGTTTTGCAAAAGGAATCTACAACGATAAAAAGATGCCTGCATTCGGATGTAAGTTGTTGGTGAAAGATGCGATGTTCCAGTATCCGGCATTGCCGAAAGCAGCAACAAACATTCAGATCGACCTATTGGTGGATAACAAGACCGGTGATCCTGATGCTACTGTGATCGACTTGAATAAATTCCACGTTGAGTTGGGCGGTAACCCGATCGATGCAACCATGCACGTATCCACGCCGGTATCCGATGCAAACATCGATGCCGCGGTGTTGGCTAAGATTAACCTGGCTAGCATGCGTGATGTGATCCCGATGGAAAAGGGCGATGACTTAAACGGTATGATTACAGCCGATGTAAAAATGAAGGGCCGTATGAGTTCGATTGAAAAAGAACACTACGAAGATTTTCATGCTGAAGGTAAGTTGACCGTTCTCGACATGAACTATCAGACAAAATCATTGGCATATTCTACAAAGATCTCTGCAATGTATTTGGAGTTCAATCCTAAGACAGTCGATTTGACCAAGTTTGATGCGAAGCTTGGAAAGAGTGATGTGCAGATGGACGGTAAGGTTGAGAACTTTCTTCAATATGCTTTAAAAGATTCTTTGCTGAAAGGAACCTTCAATCTGAATTCAACTTTACTGGACGTGAACGAGTTGATGGCTAGCAGCGATACCACTCAGCCAGCTGGTGCAGCCGCTCCTGTTGATACGGCAGCTGTGACCGTTGCGGAAGTTCCTTCCAACTTAGATGTTAGATTGAATGCCAACATCGGAAAATTACTTTATGATAACTTGACCATTACAAAAGTTGTGGGCGGCGTGGCGATCAAGGACAGCAAAATGACCTTGGATAACTTGCATTTGACTTTGGATGAAGTAGAAGGAACTATGGTCCTGACGGGAGTTTACAACACACAAAATCCGAAAAAGCCGACCGTTGATTTCGATGCGGACATAGCGAACTTCGACATCCCAAAGACTGTGAAAATGTTCAATACCGTTGAAAAATTAGCTCCGATCGCGAAATACTCAAAAGGTAAATTCGGAACAAAACTGAAGTTCACGACGCTGCTCGATGAGCACATGGATCCGGTGATGAGTTCACTTACCGGTGGCGGTAAGCTGTTCACCAAAAGTGTTACGGTAGAAGGTTTCGAACCAATCAATAAATTGGCGGACGCCTTAAAACAAGAAAAATACAAAAAAATGACTTTCGAAGACGTCAATGCAACTTACACATTCAAAGACGGACGATTGTTTGTAGACGAGATGCCGATCAAGTCCGGAAAAATTGCCGGAAGCGTGAAAGGCTCAACAGGCTTTGATCAAACAATAGATTATACGTGGAAATTGGAGATCCCGCGCGACGAGTTCGGCTCACAGGCGAATGCTGCCGCCGGAAGCATCCTGGGGCAAATCAATTCACAGGCAGGGACAAATGTGAAGTTGGGTGATAAAGTGAAGATCAAAGCCGTTTTCGGTGGAACGATCACCAAGCCCGTCCTTAAAACCGACTTGTTCAATTCGGGAGAAACTCCGAAAGAGCAAGTGAAAGAACTCGTCGACAAAGGAGTGGACATGGCGAAAGAGAAAGCACGTGAAGAAGCTGAGAAGATCATGAAAGATGCTCAGGCGGAAGCAGACAAGCTGAAAGCAGATGCAAAAGTGCTGGCCGATAAAACCAAAGTAGACGGATATGCTGCCATCGACAAAAACATTGAAACGATCAAGAATCCTGTTGCTAAAATAACTGCGAAAGCTGCGGCGCCGGCAGCTAAAAAAGAAGTCGATAAAAAAGCACAAGTGATTTTAGATGAGGCCAACAAAAAGGCAGACGATATTCTAGTTAAAGCAAAAGCAGAATCGGATAAGAAACTTCAACCTTAACGGGTGGCTAGGTGGGTTAAATGGTGATGAAGTGATGGGGTGATGGGGTGATGAGGGAAATGAAGCAGCATGTATCTTTTACTTTAAAGTCCATTATAAACAAGAACAATTCCCCCTTAAAAAGGGGGTAGGGGGATTACATGAGAACAAACATTAAAGTAATATCGTTCATCTTGTTTGGTTCATTTTCTTGCGCAGCTTATGCTCAGGACGATAAACCCTGTCAGGAGATCGACAACAAGAAAGCTACAAAACTATACGAGCAGGGAAGAGACAAAAAATTCAAGAAAGAAGAACGCCTTGCTTTTCTGAAAGAAGCCATGACCCTGGAGCCGGATTATGTGGATGCTAATTTCGCGTTCGCCTCGGAGCGTATTTTAACACTCAGCATTGCGGAACAGAAATACAAGCCAGTAGAACCTTATATGAAAAAGGTTATTGAGATCTGTCCGAAATACCATTCCGATCCTTACTATTATTTAGGATTCATAGCCTGGGAAGATGAGAATTACGAAGACTGCATCAAATACCTCAAGCAATACATAGATTTCAAGGATGACGACGAGAAAAAATTCAACAAAGACTACGATGCACTTTTAGGTCAGGCGCGCCAGATGATGCGTTACGCCAAGGTGTACAGCGAACTCTTCAAAAACAAAGTGCCTTTTGATCCGAAACCTGTGGCTGGCGTTTGCACGGAAAAAGACGAATACCTTCCTATCATCACTTCTGACGATGAGATGATGCTGTTTACCCGCAAACAGCCTTATACTAATAAAGATATGGTTTATCAGACCGACAAGGAACTGGAATTGTTCAGCTACGCGATGCGCAGTAAAACGACCGGAGAATTCAATAAAGGCCAGCGCATGCCATATCCTTTTAATAAAGACGGGGCGGAAGGCGGTGCAAGCATGTCGATCGATAACAAGCATATTTTTTTTACAAAGGCTAAAGACAATGGTGGACCAGTTTTGAATTTTGATATTTACACTGCTGATAACATCAATGGTGAATGGACAGAAGCAAAAGTGGTGGAAGGCATCAACGATCCCGTTTACTGGGATTCTCAGCCAACAATTGCTTCTGATGGGAAAACACTTTACTTCGCGAGCGACCGGAAAGGTGGCAGAGGAGGAGTTGACCTTTACGTTACTGTTAAGGACAAGAATACAGGCATCTGGAGTCCGCCTCAAAACATGGGGCCGGTCATCAACACACAATACGATGAAAAATCTGCATTCATTCACTCTGATTTTCAAACACTTTATTTTTCTTCCGACGGACATCCGGGCGTAGGTGGTTTCGATATTTTCTTTTCGAAAAAAGGCGATGACGGAAAATGGAGTGAACCAAAAAATATTGGTATTCCGATCAACACGGTTGCTGACGACTTGGGCTTTTTTGTTAGCACCGACGGACATCTTGGCTATTTCGCTTCCAATGAACCTTCCCGTTCCAACGGAAAGTCAATAGGCAAGTTCGATATTTTTTCATTTGAATTGTACAAGGAAGCACGCCCCGATGAAGTATCATTCTTTAAGGGAAAGATAGAGGATCTGGGAAACGGCCCGGCTGTTGGATTTACAGTAGAAGTGAAGGATGCCGTTACCAATAAAGTAACCGAAGGAATGGTGGACAGCACTACCGGCAATTATGCAGTAGTGGTCAATACAAAAGCAAAAAGCGATCTGATCCTAACGATTAAGAAAGACAATTATTCCTTTACATCAACACTCATCAAGAAGGATTCATTAGTGAATGCAAAACCTCAGAAGCTGAACATAGCGGTAGATACGATTATGATCGGGAAGACCTATCTGCTTAACAACATCTATTACAAGACCAACTCAGCTGATCTTGATCCGAGTTCTGCTGTGGTAATCAACGAATTTTCAGAATTCTTAAAAGCAAACCCGACGATAAAGATCGAAGTGCGGGGACATACGGATAATGTGGGTGATGCCAAATCCAATCTTGCCTTGTCAACCGACCGCGCTTTCAGTGTGAGGGATCTGTTGATTGCAAAAGGAATCGATGAGAGTCGTTTAATCAACTTCAAAGGTTACGGTGCTTCAGCTCCGATCGCGGATAATGGCACGGAAGCAGGAAGAGCGAAAAACAGGAGGACAGAATTTGTGATCGTAGATAAATAATTGAAGAATTTCAATGAAAACACTGCTGTTTATATTTACAATTTGTACGACTTTGACTTTCGGTCAAACGTCCGCAGAAAAAATTATTATCGGAGAATGGTCAAGTTGCGGATGGAGTGAAGTGTCTCTTGCCAGCGACCTAGTACTGAAAAAAAAGACATTTGTGGAATTTGCAAGCGACTGCACTAAAAACAATTGCGCATATATTTCAATAAGCTTCGAGAGCATTCAAGGCGTGGGATCAGCCGTCGTAAAGAAGTACAAAGGTTGCAAAAACGATCTTGCAGTTGATAAAGTTGAGTTGATCGGCTGGACTTGGTCTGTTTCTAAAGACGGCAAGACACTTTTTGTAATTTCGGATGACAAAAAGCACTACAGTTTTGCTATTGAAGGTTCGACGCCCACGTCGCTCTCTTTGAGGCGAATATAGATGACGCACTCTGCTGCGCTTAGAACACTGGTTTTTTTGATATGTTAAATAACAGTAAAACAAGATAAATTAGCTAAACATTAGATATATATGAAAAAGTTACAATTCAAAGTTAGTATCCATGCAACTGTGACCAAAGTCTATGATTTTATGCTTGGCACTAATAGTAAATCAACTTATGAGCAATGGACTTCTTTGTTTAACCCGACATCCACCTATGAAGGAAGTTGGGACAAGGGAAGTAAAATTCTATTTGTTGGAGTCGATGAGAAAGGAGAAAAAGGAGGTATGGTTTCCAGGATAGTTGACAACATTCCCAAGCGATTTGTTTCAATTCAACATTATGGTCTTTTGAAAGCTAACAAGGAAATTACAGAAGGGTCAGAAGTGGAAAAATGGGCAAACGGACTTGAAAACTATACCTTCGAAGAAAACAGCGGGACTACAACCGTTACTGTTGACTTAGATACCACTGAAGAATTTTTAGATTATATGAATGAGAGCTACCCAAAAGCACTTGACAAGTTGAAAGAAATATGTGAACAATAAAACAAACGTTAGTCCTTGTCGTCAACATGTAGGATGTGCATTACGCGATGGAAAATCGGTGCAAAGAATACGGCCGTGATACTTAGGAAAGCCACACCGCTATAGAGCGCATAAAACGAATCAAACACTTTTGCACCTTCCGAACTCATTTCTGCAACAGGCCCCATTCCTGTTAAGATCAGACAAGCCATGTGAAAACTATCGAGCCAATTCAATTCTGCAAAGTGATGGTAGCCGAGTGTTCCAATTCCTACGGACAAAGCAATTAAAACGAATGCAAACAAGGTATATCTTGCAAGCCTGGCAATGAAATGAGAGAAAGGAACTACTTTTTCCTTTTTATGTTCCAGTTTAATGTTTGGCGGCATTTTCAGTGTTACTGTTTAACGATCTTGTAATTCTTAACATCCCTTGTGCTCACCACATTCAGAATGTAAACTCCTTTTTCAAAAGTGCTCATGTCAATCGTCATCAGCTCGGAAATGTTCTCTGTATGCCAGATCAATTTTCCCTGAACGTCCATTATATTCAATGCTTTGATCTGACTGAATTCTGCGCCGAGTTTTACATTGATACCATTGTCCGTTGGGTTGGGATAAATAGCAACAACAGATGCCGGAAAGTTGTGTGATACCGAAGTTGCGATAGGAACCAGTCCGCTCAAAGCCAGGTCTGTGATGAAAATGGAACCCAACAAAGTTTTGTTGTATAGAAAAATAACTTTCTGAACTTGAGTCAAGTCGATTCCTGTAAAATCCGTCAAGGGAATTTTGATGCTGTTATAACATACTTTCGGCAAGACTAAGAACTCTGTACCCGGAGGAAAATACATAGCTTGGGTGTAATCCTGCACTTGCAAGCCGCTTATGGCTCCCAAAGCATCAACCAATTGGATCGTGTAGTATTGATATTGTCCGGATGTAGCTTCAGAATAATCTACACTTGCCCTGAATTGCAAATTTTCATAGATGGTAAAATTCTGATTTGCAACCGGGATGATGTTTTGATAATAATCTCCGGGTGCATTCCAGCGTGTGCCCAATTGAGGCATGCCCAAAATTGAGCTCGTTCCGCTATGCGGTTCTTTATTGATGGAAATGCTTACACTGCAATTGTACTCGCTTGCATCGTCTGAACAAATATCGAATTTCGTCAAACTGAAGCCGGTTACTGCTCCTGAAAGATCATTGTTGACTTCTGATGCTTCCGTCAGCTCACGGTTGATATCCAATCTTTGTGAAGCAGGAGCATGGTAAGACATAAAGACCGCGCCGGTGTCTAGCGTAGAGGATAGTGGAGGAACAATATCGTCGGCAGTTAAAATAGGTGAAAAGACGGTTTCTCCTCCGATGTAAATTCTAAAAAAGGCACTGGCATAAGTCACTAGCATCGCCTGCTGTTCAGCTGGAGTCAATCTTTTGCTCTGTGTACCCAATGTTCCGCAGTGAATGTCGCTATTCCCGTAACTGTCATCCCAATCATCGGATGTGCCGGCAATATAACTTCCGGGTGTCCAAACTGTATTGTAAAAATTATGATTTGCTCCCATCACCAAAACGGAATGTTTGGCTGCTTCGTCAGTGGGAACATTGTAACGGATGTCGTCATAAAAGTGAACTCCCTGAAGATCGGAAACATCTCCATCACAATAGGGAGCGATATTCATCAAAGGCATATCGTTCAGAATTCGTCTTCCGAAATCGACGGGTGCCAAAGGTAAAACTGCTTTTATACCATAAGGACTTCCAAGAGTACGGTTCAATATGGCGTGTGCGACAACACCTTCACCGCCGCGGGAATGGCCCATTGTTCCGACGTTCTGCAAGTCGAGTGCTCCAATAAAAGTAGCTCCGAATGGAGTGCCTCCGACGGTATTCCAGGTATTCCAAAGATCCAGGTGATGATGCATCAATGCAGCGCGTGCAGGCATTCCTTTATCTGCTAAACTATTATCATCAGCGTTGATCGCATTTGCGGAGATGGAAATTACGATGTAACCGTGGCTTGCCATTTGTTGTCCTAAATAATCGTATCCTTGAAAACTGGTGATGGATTGGTAACCGGGTGATGGTGGCCATTCCAATGCGGTATTGGATGGGTTACTGGTTTGATAAGTGGTTTCGTGTCGTCCGTGCAAAAATACAAGGACCGGAAAAGGACCAGAACTCAAGGATGTCGGATAATGAACAGAACCGCGGACTTCCATGGGATTTGGAAAGGATGCATCGCTGAAAGCCAGGTCGCCCAAATCGTATGACATGTAGCTCACTGCATAAGTACCCGGTAAACCCGGATCAGGAGTAGTTTGTGCAGTGCTACTACTCGTGCAAAAAATGCAAAGCACAATTAAAAGCAGAGCGTTGTATTTGTTTTTCATTGAATGTGAAGTTAAATGCTTTTAATTACTATTTAGTTGTTTGCTCAGTTTTCCTAATGCCCAGCAGGTTTTTGAATTCTTCCTGCAGAACGTTGCAGGGTCGGTTTTTGGATCCGGTGCTTTTTTGAACGTCGCTCCGTAACTCATCCAGATGTAGTCACCTTCGGTAAGGTTGTTGAACTCTTCCAAGGGAATATAGAAAGTAATGGATCCTTTGCCGTCCATATTTTTTTGCTTGTTCAAGGAAAAATCCTTGTTACCGATGTGCAGGATGTGAATGTTTCCGCCTACATAGAAGGGTTTGGAAGCTGATATCGTAAGTTCAATGCGTTGTCCGTTCTGCACAACTTTAGTGACGGAAGCATCCGATTGCGCAGAAGCAAGATCTGGAACTAAAAAGCTGATGCAGGCAATGAATAATAAGTTGAGTTTTTGCATGGTTTTGTTTTTAATAGGCATCCAAATTGGATACATCTAATGTAGTGAATATATCTAATTTTAAATGAAAACGCCTTCCAGAAAATCGGGAAGGCGTTTTTTGTTAATCTGCTTGCAAGAAGGGATACCTGTAATCCGTTGGTGGAACAAAAGTTTCCTTGATAGTACGTGGGGAAACCCAACGCAGCAAGTTAACCATTGCGCCGGCTTTGTCATTTGTCCCGGAACCTCTTGCTCCGCCAAAGGGCTGTTGTCCCACAACTGCGCCTGTACATTTATCATTGATGTAGAAGTTACCCGCTGCGTTGCGCAAAGCTTTTGTTGCGTGAACAATGGCATAACGGTCTTGAGCAATGATGGCTCCTGTCAATGCATAAATGGAAGTAGTATCAACGATTTCAAGGATTTCATCAAATTTCTCCGCATCATAAACATGCAATGTCAACACCGGTCCGAATAATTCTTCGCACATCGTTACGTATTTGGGATCTTTAGCTACTATAATTGTCGGCTCAATGAACCAGCCTTTTGATTTATCATAATTCCCGCCGGCAATGATCTCCACGTTTTTGTCATTTTTAGCAGCGTCAATGTATTTCGCCAGCTTATCGAATGATTTTTCATCAATCACTGCATTCACGAAATTTGTAAAATCTTCAGTCGGTCCCATTTTGAATGACTTCAGATCTGCTTGCAGCAAGCCCTTCACTTCTGTCCAAAGATTGGAAGGGACATAAGCCCTGGAACAAGCGGAACATTTTTGTCCCTGATACTCAAAAGCACCACGGCTGATGGAAGTTGCCAATACCGCGGCGTCCGCCGATTTGTGAGCGAGGATGAAATCTTTCCCACCTGTTTCACCTACAATGCGTGGATAAGTTTTGTATTTATGGATGTTGTTTCCTATGGTCTTCCAGATGTTCTGAAAAACTTCGGTAGAACCTGTAAAGTGAATGCCTGCAAAATCTGGATGAGAGAAAATTACGTCAGCTGCATCCGGGCCACTCGGATAGATCAAGTTGATGACACCATCGGGAACTCCTGCTTTGATGAAAATTTCCATCAATACATTGGCTGCATATACTTGTGTGTTGGAAGGTTTCCAAACCACTACGTTGCCCATCATCGCACAAGAAGAAGGTAAGTTGCCTGCGATCGCTGTGAAGTTGAAAGGTGTCAATGCATATAAGAATCCTTCCAAAGGACGTTGTTCTACTCTGTTCCAGACCCCGAAACCGGTTCCTGCAACTGGAGGCTGCTGTTTGTAGATCTCTGTCATGTACATGACGTTGAATCTCAAGAAGTCGATGATTTCACAGGCTGAATCGATCTCTGCTTGAAAAGCATTTTTCGATTGTCCCAGCATGGTAGCCGCATTTAGTTTGTATCTGTAGGGACCGGCAATCAATTCTGCAGCTTTTAAAAAGATACTCGCGCGGTGTTCCCAAGGCAAGGCTTCCCATTTTGGTTTTGCTGCCAATGCCGCGTTGATGGCCTGCGTAACGTGTTCTTTGTTGCTCTTGTGAAAATGTCCCAGCGTGTGTTTGTGATCGTGCGGAGGAGAAAGACGGATCTTTTCGTTGCTTCTCACTTCTTTTCCGCCTATGTACATCGGAATGTCCAACTCTACGGCACGTGCTTCTTTCAATGCGGCCTGAAGTGCATTTCTTTCCGGACTTCCGGATGCGTAACTTTTAATGGGTTCGTTCACCGGACCGGGAACGGTATAAATTCCTTTTGGCATAATAATGAAATTATAAATTATGAATTATAGATTATGAATGCGGCATAAATTGAGCAGCAAAGATAATGAAAATGAAGGAATTCAGTAACTTATAAAACACGCTATTTGATCCGAAATTTTATGGGCAGATTATACCTCACTTTAACCGGTTTTCCTGCATTCCTGGCAGGAATGAAAGGGGGCAGGAGCGCCACTACACGCAGGGCTTCTTTGTCCAGGGCTTCGTTTATTCCTCTCAGTAATTTTATCTCGCTAATTTTTCCGTCGGTCATAACGACAAAAGAGACGTAGACCGTTCCCTGTATTCCTTCGTCTATACATGTTTTCGGATAATTCACTGTAGTAGCGACAAAGCTCATGAGCTGACTGGCTCCTCCGGGATATTCAGCCATTACATCCGCAAATTCGAAGACGGTAGTGGAATCATTTTTTCTGACTTTTATGGTTCCGGGCTCATCGGGTAATGAAACTTCACCGGTGGTCAAAGCAGGTGATTCGATAATGGGCTCGACTACGAGCTGTGTTGTGTTCTGAATTGTTGTTGATCGCTGTTTGGACAAAGAAACGGAATCACTGTATTCTGGTATGTGTTCTCCTGAGACGATAGGCCCATCCAACACCGAATGATTCCCTTCTTTTTCTGCTTGCTCTTTGCTTTCCTTTTCGTCGGGTTCTGCTGTGTTGCAGCTGAAGAGGCTCATTCCGAATACCAGGAGTAAAGCCGCTAGGAAACGGAGAGCTTTTTCGTTGTACTGATAAGAAACAGGTGCTTGGAGTTGTGAATTTTTAAAGGTTCCGCAGACCCTTTTGCCAGATTGCTGTTTGAGATAGGCGAGGATCTCTTCGTTTGTGCTGTTCGTAAAGTCTTTGACTGTTTTTTGGCAAGAGGCACAGAAACGCCCATTTTCATTTGGTTGCATGCCTTCCCAATTTTTCCCGCATGGATTGGGAACGCTAATATTTTTGTTCATGGAATAGAATTAAAAATCAGCGGGGATGTGTTTGGATAACGGAGCTGTTTTTAATTTATTGCTCAGTACTTTTTCAAGGGCCTATTCGTTTTTGTACAAAGTGTTCTACTTTTTCGAAGAGCAGATGGGGAGTTGAAGTCCTCCACGCAATGTCGTTGAGTTGTCCGCCGGAAACAATGTAATAGTCAATGTTTGCCCGCTGAAATTCTTCCATCACATGTTTTCTGAAATTCAAAAAAGCGATCCATCCGTCTTCGACTTCTTCAAACCACTCTTCATAGTAACAATCATCAGATGCGTGGAAATTCAATACGTTCTCACCGATGAGAATGAATTTATTAACTCCGTGTTGCATGATCAATTCGATTACATCCCTCTTCAAGATCATGATGTCGTTGTTGATCGCATCGTTCCATTCACCAATCATCTCGATGATGGCAAATTGCTGATCATAATCCACGCACAATACTTTTATGTAAAGCGTTGGGGAGTCAATGTCGTCCCACTGTGGATGAATGAGGTAATTATAAATGACATTGGTGTACTCAAACTCGCTGTAGTCCCTGCCATAGAATGGAGAATGCTCATCCTCGGATGCGATATAAATGTGCCGCCAGTTATAAAATGGTTCAATGTCCTGCATGGGTGCGGATAACGAATCCCGATAGCTATCAGGACGAATTTACGAATCTATGGGTGTTAAAGATAAACGGTGAAATTATGTTCTGTTCGCTTTTTATTCTTTTTATTCTTTTTAATTTTTGCCTATTGCCTATTGCCTATTGCCCATTGCCTACTGCCTATTACCTATTACCTATTACCTATTGCCTATTGCCTACTGCCCATTACCTATTACCTATTACCTATTGGCTATTACCTACTGCCTACTACCTACTACCTATTACCTATTACCTATTACCTATTGCCGATTGCCTACTGCC
>JBKJQG010000178.1:0-7794 GCA_046594925.1 Bacteroidia bacterium | reverse complement strand
GTGAACGCAGTCGGGATTCTTTTGCCAGCCGTGGATGCATTTTATCGTATTGCAGCTCAAATGCAGTTTTTATATCTCCTGTTCCGACTCCAAAAACAATGTTGTTCTTGATAATGCCAACCGCTGCTTTCCAGAATTCAAAACGCTGAGTGAGTGAGTGGCCGCTGGGGTCTCCGGTAATCTTATACATATCCAATTCCCAGGCAATTTCGTGAAGCCTGCGTTTCAGACTTGCGATGTTCTGGTAATTCACATTTACCATTCCCCGTTCAATTGCTTTCACTTCTCCATCCGAAAGGGCTTCCACTGCATCCCCATCCTTCCTCATTCCCTTCGAAGTCAAAAAACGCACAAGGGTATACCGAAGCGGATTCCCTTTGGTGTCGGACTCATCAAAACGGATGTTGCTTCTTTTATTCCAGGACTCCTCCATTTCTTTATCAGAAATGTAGACCCAGATGTAATGTCCATTCTCCGTCAGTTTACTGTCAGAGAAATGCAGATACTCATTTCCACGGGAGGTTTTTGTTTCCAATTTCGAAAAATCCAGCTTTTCCGTTTCCACCTTTGAATTGTTAAGTTGGGCAACTACGTAAAAGACAAAAGCTCCAACGCCCGCAACCAGCAAAATTCCGGAGTAGCGGACCATATTCTGTTTTGACCGGATGACTGTAATGATTGAAATGACAAGAGCGGCAAAGCAGAAGGCCGATAAGCCTGTAATGGATTCCGTAATCACCAGAAAGACGATCAGCCAGATCCCAATGGACAGCCATAAAAGTCGGAGTACCAGTTTTGTGCTCTGGTATAAAAAGTAACCGGAGATAAAAAGTGCCACACAGATCAGCAAGCCGAAACGGATGTGGGAAATAAAAATGGAAACGTTGCGGATGTCGACCAGTTCACGGTGAATGATGCCAGTGAGAATGAGTACGCTTATGAGAGTCCCAGCAATGATGGCTGCAACGAAAAACTGGAGTATCATGCTGATCATTCTTGCGGAAATCGGTTTGGAGGCCGAGAAGATCAATGGTAAGACGATCAGTGGTACTTTTATGCGGATGTCGTTGAGCGCAAAATTAAAATCAGAAGTGTAGAGCAGACCCAAGACGTGCAGCAGAAAGAGGGAACTGAGAATGAGGGCAGCCTTGTTCTTGAAGAAACGACTGAATTTATTCTTGAGGTCACCTTCCAACAAAAAGTTGCAGGCCAGGATGATCTGGGAAAGGCTCATCAGGAATTTGGAAAGCGGCATGCCTATCACCAACAGGATGAGAGCGAAAATATAAACGTAAGTATGATACTTATCCGGGAGTAGCGATTTCCTCATGTCAGATTGCAACGCAAATATTGCATGTAAATTGCCCTTGTCACACAGAGCGTAGTCGAAGCGTTAGTTCTCTTTGTCTTTTTTAGGAGCTTTCCCTTTTTCCGGATCGTAAAGCGGCTTATCGGTTGTTCCCACGGTCGTTAATATCTTGTTGTATTTATCCGCATCATTAAGCAAGGCAAAAGCCTCTGTCAGCTCCACATCATCTTTCAAAGATGCTTCCAATCTGCCGTTCTGGAAGTAATAACGGGAAGCAATTTCTTCCTCAAGAAATTGTCTGATCTCGGGTTTGTATTTCACCAGGTCTTCCTTTTTGTTGTGAGTGATCTTCAACTTCAGAGCATCAATGTCGCTCCCGATCAGGTCAATGGATTTATCATTCTTTGCATCGTTCTTGAAATCTTCTAAAGCTTTTTCTGTTTTGGTGGTGTAATCGTATTCTTTATCATTCAAATAGGTCACAAAAGCGTCGTATTCTGCATCCGTCAATTTGAATTCCTTAGCAGGAACAATGGTTGCGTGAGCAATGCGGTATTTGGTAGCATAATCAAAGATCAGGTTCTTAGTCACCAAGCTAGCCAGGATACTGCTGTACTTAGGAGATTCCACAGCAATGTCCGGTGCAATTCCTCCGCCATCGTAAACGATCCTGCCATTTTTTGTTTTGAATGCGGTGATGAGGGAATCAGGAACTTTGTCAACGCTTCCATCATCATTGCGGTGCGAATAATCCAATGCCTGGATACATCTTCCGCTAGGGGTATAATATTTTGCAACCGTCACTTTCAATTGAGCATTGTAACTCAACGGCCGCGTTTGCTGAACCAATCCTTTTCCGTAGGAACGCTGACCGATTACCACGCCTCTGTCCAGATCCTGCAAAGAACCTGATACAATTTCTGATGCGGAAGCAGAACCCCTGTCGACCAGCACAATTATAGGAGTGCTGACATCTACTGGTGAATTGGTTCCTTTGTAAACTTTATCCCAATCCTTCACTTTTCCGCGTGTGCTCACGATCTCTGTTCCTTTTTCTTCGAACATGTTCACAATGTCGATGGCCTCTTTCAACAATCCGCCCGGGTTTCCGCGCAAGTCGAAGATCAGGGATTTGAAATCAGGATTTTTTTTAAGCTCCAGCAAAGCGTCTTTCACTTCGCCTGCTGCATTTTCAGTAAAGCCGGTCAGCTTGATGTATCCGACATTCTTAGAAAGCATGCCGGAATAAGGGACACTTTTGATTTTAATCTCTTCACGTCCAATCGTTTTTTCGATTGGCTTTGCTTCGCCCTCTCTTTCGATCAGCAACTTGATAGAAGTGTTTGCTTGTCCTTTCAGATATTTGCTTATGTCATCGGTCTTCTTCCCTTTTACATCAATGTCGTTTACTTTCAAAAGCTTATCGCCTGCGCGCAAATCAGCTTTCTGAGCAGGAAATCCTTCGTAAGGTTCGGAGATCACAACATAATCGCCCACTTGCCGAACCAAAGCACCAATACCTCCATACTGTCCGGTAGTCATGTAACGGTAATCCTCAATTTCCGACTCCGGAATAAAATTTGTGTAAGGATCCAAAGACTCGAGCATGTCGTCGATTCCCTTTTTCATCAGGTCACCTGGATTGGTCTCATCTACATAATAAATGTTCAGTTCCCGGAAAAGTGTTGCAAAAATATCCAGGTTTTTCGATACTTCAAAAAAGTTATCTACGAAGCTGTAAGAGATCAAAGCATATCCCGACAAGGTAACAGCGATGATCAGCACTTTGAATTTTGAAATGAATTTTTTCATACTAAATATGTTTTAATAGTTCTTTTAGTGATGCCCTTCGACTCCGCTCAGGGTGGCGTGCTAATTTTTTTCGTGCTTTCTAAAATACACATCGCGATTCCAGCTCCTTTATGGAACAGGGTCGTGTCCGTGTCCTCCCCAAGGATGACATTTTGAAATGCGTTTTATTGTCAAACCGAATCCCGTAAAAAATCCGTGCTTCTTAAAAGCCTCAATTCCGTATTGGGAACAGGATGGTTCAAATCTGCAAGCCGGGCCCAATAATGGCGATATCGAATATTGATACACTCTTATCAGACCTATGAACAAATAACTAAAAGGAAGGCTGATCATTTTCATCTCACACAATTGTTTTAGATAAACGATCCAGGGTCTCTCTTAATTTCATCTCCAGCTCTTTAAATTCCATTTTTGTTTTGCCGGTATAAATAATCATCATCAAGATTTTTTTTTCTCCGAGCACTTCGTATACTTTTTGTTTTTCTTTGCGGTAGATCTCGCGAATTTGTCGTTTCAGCCGGTTGCGGTCCACTGCTTTCTTAAAAGAACGTTTGGGAACACTGATCACTACTTTCACTGGTGCTGAACTTTCGGCGATCGGCAGCCAGCTAATGCGGTAGGGTGAATGATTAAGTGATTTCCCCGTCCCCATCAGCCGATCAATTAATACCTTACTGCATAAACGTTCGTTCTTGGAAAAAGTTTGCATTTCAAGTATAAAAGTAATTCAAAAAAACAGCTTGTACAATAAGATTGTGACAGAAGTGTAGAAGGGAGGATGAGCGGGTCTCGAGCGCGTCGGGATTACTTTGCTTTGTTAGCAGCAGTAATGTATTGTTCTAAAGCCATGGTCATGGATGGTGCCATGGGGCTAGGGGCGTGAATGTCGAGATTGAGTCCGTGCTCCTTCACTTCCGTGGCTGTAGCTGGTCCGAAACAAGCAATACGGGTCTTATTCTGTTTGAATTTAGGGAAATTCTTAAACAGAGACCGGATGCCGGCAGGGGTGAAGAAGACCAGAACATCGTAATTCACGTTAGCCAAGTCGCTAAGATCGGCTGCTACGGTACGGAACATCACCGCCTTGGTGTATTTGATCTTTGCTTCATCGAGCTTGTCAGCGATGGCTTCTTTAGCAACATCCGAACAAGGCAAAAGGAAATTCTCGGTCTTGTGTTTTTTGATCACATCCATCAAGTCCGCAACGGTTTGTTTTCCGTGGAAGATTTTGCGTTTGCGGTACAACACGTATTTCTGAAGGTAGAAGGCTGTGGATTCGGAAACGCAGAAATATTTCATGGTCTCCGGCACGGTAACACGCATTTCCTGACACATTCTGAAATAATGGTCAACGGCATTTCTGCTGGTCATGATCACCGCAGTATGTTCGGAAATGTTCACTTTGTCTTTCCTGAAGTCAAGTGCAGAAACGCCTTCGATTTGAATGAAAGGACGGAAATCAATCTTCACGTTGCATTTTTTAGCAAGGTCAAGGTAAGGTGACTTATCCCCTTCTGCAGGCTTGGGTTGAGAGACGAGTAGCGTTTTAACTTTCAATTTTGTGCGTTTAAGTAAATGAACAAACAAAATAAATGCTGCCTCTGGGGATGTTAATCCATGTTTTGCATGAATAACTTTGCCATAATCACAAAGGGCAGTATTTCAAGGGTGCAAAGATATAAAAATAAATAGAATTTGGAAACTCTATTGCTGCTTACCCCAATCATCACTCCACGCAACACCCTGATTAGCAGCAACAAAACGAAAACACACAAGCCTGAATAAATAAAAATCGAAGGAGAAACGTTTTTTACAAAAGCAATGCTGACCACTATCGGCAGTAAAAACAAGCCCAAAATGTTGCAAAACAGAAAAATCATCATCGAATAGTCGCCGGCTTCCTTCTGGTTCTGAAAGACAAAGCCAAAGAACCTTACGACCAAAATTTTCAATCCGTATACTGCAGCAATCAGAATGGCGATCTTGACACAAAATAAAAAATTGGTTTCGGCAACGATGTAGCCGTAAAAAATACAGAGCTGATAGATGAATAGAGAGAAGGTAACTACAAACAAAAGTGATAAAAAAATCGAGACCCTGTTTCCGAGAGAAAGTTCATCTCTTCCCAACTGATTGCTAAAACGGGTGATGTAAAATGCTTTTATGACCTGGTTCAAACGCTTTCTGTTAGTTGAATACAGCCAGACGAACAAAATAAATGCGAGTAGAAGAATACTTGCCACACCAAAATCGAAATCAGTAAAATGTAGCTGTGGAGCTTCTGTTTGCTTGCTCAACAAATGATCCTGAAAAAGAGAACTCGTCAGCGCAGTATCCGAAGAATGAGACAAGGCAATAGAATCGATATGAGGGTGTTGGATCGGCAAAGCTCAACAAAGGTAAGTAATTCCCAATAAAAAAGAGGCTGTCCGAAAAGACAGCCTCTTTTTAGATGCTATTTAATTAATGCTTTTTTTTCTTTCCGCCCAAAGTAAACACTCTGGAAATGTTAAAGCCGAACTTGTAACCGCCTTTCAGCCAGCTGTCCTTTGTGTTGGGAATGTAATTGTTTTCGATGATACCAGCGGCATTGGTGAAGTTCAAGTGGAAAACGTGTCCGCCTGTCTCGATCTCAACTCCCAGAGCCAGCGGGTTATAAAATGGATTTGCCTCATTGTTGGTGCGGAAATCGGAAAGGGTATAATAATAATCCCCGATGATGCCGAAACGCTTGGTGATCATAAAACGGAAGCCGGCTCCGAAAGAGATCAGGTCGTTGGTCTCTACTGCTTGATTATCTGCGTTGATGCTAGCTAGTACAAAATTTCTATGCTGATAGGTAGGAGTCAGCTGCATGGAAAAACGCCATCCAAACTTGCGTGCAATCAGTAACTGTGTACAATAAGAAAAACGATGAATATCATTCTGATGAAAAGTGCTGTCCGCGACCATTCCAGAATAGAACTGGGAAGCCTCCTGAGGAGTGTAGGCCATGTCGGCATAAACAGCAAGCGAGATCGGCATGTGGTTGTCTGTTGTCTGTGTCAGGATACGGTACTTCACCAATCCATCGATCATCTCCGACATTTTATTCCGTGCTATCCCTAAAGTCAGGTTGTTGGTGATCCCGAAATCAAAACCGATGCGGATATCAGCGGAGTTATCAAAGCCATACAATTGATGTCCTCCTCCACCGCTTTCTTTGCCCATGCTCCCAAAACGATGTCCCACACTGAAGTCCATCGTTCCTTTTTTTACGGTCTCGGTCGACTGCATATTAATGATCTTTGTGCCTTTGAAAGTTGCACTTACTTTATCGTGGGTTTTAGGACCGCCTGCCGAATCCAACATGGATAACATGTCGTCCTGGGCATTCACAAAAGAGCCCAGAAACAAAAAACCAAGAACAATAACCGTTGTTTTAGGAATCATCATAGAATTAATTCTTTTTAAATGGAACCATTACTGCGCTTAATTTCACTTCTACATCTTCCGCAATGTTCTGAACATATAAGCTCGGAACTTTGATGTTGTAATCTGCAACGTGTACTTTGAATTTTGTCATGATCGTAAATTCCCCGCCTTTTACGTTTACGACACCTGGAATAGTGATATCTTTATCAACACCGTGCATAGACATTTTCCCGGTAACAGTTACCTTTTGTTCCCCCTCTTTTGTCCAATCAACCTTTTCGTTGATCTTTCCTTTAAAAATGGTGTTTGGGTACTTTTCACTTTCCATGTAATTCTCATTAAAGTGCTCTTGCATCAATGGTTTTTCAAATACAAATGCAGTATTGGCGATCATGACCTGAACATCGTTGGTGGTAGTGTTCACGAATGTTTTAGGAGCTTTAGCAATAGCTTCTATGTTCTCCAATGGAGAAGCGGAAAAGAAGCTCACTTCACAGGTTTTCGCCATGTTTATTTGAGCCGACATGCCAGCGCTGATAGCGATCGCAGTTAATGACAGTAGTACTTTTTTCATTGTTTCAGGTTTTATATTTTTAGAATGCAGTTAAAACTATAATTGTGCCATTAATTGTCCAATGCGCCTTGCTTTATCCAGCATTTCAACAATTGAAGCTCACCCTCTGTCAACTGAGGATTTCCTCCGGGAGGCATGCTCTTCGCTACGAATACCTTGTCGTGCAAAACCCCGTTCAAGGCACGGGCCTGAAATTCACTAAAAACGGTGAAATCTCCGGTTCCGGTTCCGCCGGAAACGTGGCAGGTAACACATTTTGCATCAACGAAAGGTTTAACCTGAGTCTGAAAAAGGACGGCATCCGGACATTCTTCAACAAAGGGTTCGGCCTTCTCAAATGTACAAGAAGTGAAGATCAATGTTGAAAGAGCAGCAAGCAAAACGAGTTTTTTCATGATAGTTGATTTTCGATACACAAATATAGAATAATAATAAAATAAATCAAGCTTTTACTCTGAAATGACCAATGCTATTTCTTTCCGAAATCTTTTGTAGCGACCTCATTCCCTTTCTCATCCCAATAGGTCCAGCTCCCCGCCTCCAAGTCCTTAGCATAAGCGCCAACGTAGCGCTTTTGGCCGTTCTCAAACCAGGTTACAGTTTTCCCGTCACGAATACCTCCCGCAAAAGTAGTCTCACTCCATGGCGTTCCGTTCTCATAAAAACTTTTCCATAAACCTTCGCG
>JBKJQG010000152.1:0-10728 GCA_046594925.1 Bacteroidia bacterium | reverse complement strand
ATTGTAATAGTCTTCTATCTTTTCGTGACTCTTGTTTGAGATTTGCAAGCTCTCGCTGGCAACATCGTACTCGCCCATTTTTATATATATAAGGGCCAGATTCCCATATCCTGTGGCAAGTCCTTTGGCGCTTCCATTCTGTTCGGCAAGCTCGATTGTTTTTTTACAGTATTTCAGGGCTTCTTCATAGTTGCCCATCTGTTTGTATACAATTCCAATGTCATCGTAATTAGCAATCACTCTCTTGGTCAGACCTAATCTTAAATTGATGGCAAGGGATTTATTAAAGTAGTCGATCGTTTGTTTGAAATTTTTCTGACCCATGTAGATCCATCCGATGTTACGATAACAGTCAGCAATTCCCATAGTGTCTTTCAGCTCTTCATAAATTTTCAGGGCTTTAAAATAGTAATTGGAAGCACTGGCATAATCGCCGGAAAACCAGTTGAGGTCGCCCAGGTAATTGATGCATTCGCCTGTCTTGCGTTTGTTATTACTTGTTTGCGCCAGGCCGTATGCAATGTTTGCATAATCAAATGCTTTTAACCGGTCGTGGGTTTCCTGCGCCTTTGCAATCTGAAGCAGGTAGTTGATCTTGGAGGTATCGGATTTCGTAGTGTTGATTAAGGTCTGAAGCGAGTCTGTTTTTTTATTAAATAGAACAGAATCTATTTTTTGTGCGGATGAACCCAATGCATAAAAAAACAACAGCAAACTTGCAACAGCTGTTGACAGTTTTTTTCTCAATGGTATGTGATTTCTGTTTTTCAATTTATATTCTTATTCCAATGACTAGGATGTCGTCCACTTGTTCTCTTATTCCTTTCCAACTTTCGATAGAATTTTCCAGCGTTTTCTTTTGCTCGCGCATCGGCTCGGCTCTCATAGTTATGAGCATCTCCTTGAAATTCTTTGTCATCAGCTTTTTGCCGCTCTCTCCGCCGAACTGGTCTGCATATCCGTCCGAAGACAAATAAACCAGATCATTCTTCTGTAAAGTTAACATATGATTTGTAAAAGTCCGCTTTTCTTCCTGAATTCCTCCGATGGAGAATTTGTCGGCTTTCAATTCTGTCAATTCGTTGGATTCGTTCCTGATGATGTATAAAGGGCGGTGCGCTCCGGCATACTGTACTTCATTGCCGGTGATGCAAAGGATAGAGATGTCCATTCCGTCTCGTGTTTCCGATGCTGTTTCCCTTTGCTTCAAGGCCGTTCTTACTTCTTCGTTCAACTCATTCAGAATGTGAGCTGGTTGAGTGATCCCTTTTTCAAGGATGAGTTTGCTCAGGATGTTTGCTCCGATCATACTCATCAATGCTCCGGGAACGCCGTGGCCTGTGCAGTCGGCTGCGACAATAATTTTCTTGTTCTCCAATTCCGTGAACCAATAAAAATCTCCGCTTACAATGTCTTTTGGTTTGAAGAGTATAAAGGAATCAGCAAAAAGTTTTTCGAGATGCGCCTGCTCTGGCAAGATGGCTTCCTGGATCCGTTTTGCATAATTGATGCTGTCGGTAATATCCTTGTTCTTTTCTTCGATCAGCTTTTTCTGTTCTTCAATTTCCGAGGTGCGCTCTTTCACCTGCACTTCCAACACTTCATTCTGTGAGGACAAGATCTTTTGTTTTTCTTTTTCCTGTTCAATGCTCTTCGCGGAAAGCTCCTCTACTTCAATCAGTTTTTTAGAAAGGTTCTTGCTCGTCTTCGCAAAATCACGGGCCAGGTAAACAGTCATGGAAACAGGAATGCTAAGCGTTGCATAGAGGACCATCAATCCCACCAGAAATCCGAGCCAGCCGCTTTGGGCCGAAAAATTAATGGATCCAATGGAGGTCAAGACAAAGAAGATAGAGAAGAACACCACCGTAACAATGATGCCAGTTCCAATGATCCAGGATCCTTCCCGTTTTTTTATAATGGCTGAGATGATAATTCGTAACGTTTCAACAACAAAGATTCCGTTCAGCAGAATGTTAAAATACGGGATTTCGGTATTGAATAAAGTCGCCACAAAGTCGGCGGCAAAAAGAATCATCCACAACCAGAATATTTTCGGAAATTTCGGATAGAAAATGGAATAAAGCATAGCGATCAACCCAGGGATATAGAAATCAGGAAGGAAACCAAAGAGCTTGTTAATGATGAGTACAAAATCGGGATCGGTAAAGCTTTTCTGAATGGTGATAAAAAGGAAAATGGTTCCGAAGGCACCGGCAAAAATGCTGTAATACAAGTTCGACCGGTTGGTTCTGTAGAAGAGGTAGAACATGAGGTGCAGAAAGCTGAGCGCCAGAAAGAACGTGAAATAGAAAATAAAGATGCAGGTGGTGATGTTCGAATTTAAATATTTATAGAAAATTGCATCGTCGATGTTTCCTATCTTAAGGTCGAAGCCGCATCTGTGCAAAATATTCTTCTTGTGATTCTCTAATGCATTCGCATCGGCATACCTCACCGCGATCACATGTTCCCCTGTGTTTCCGAAACGAATGGCGATCGGAACTTCCTGAGGGTCTTCCCTTTCCTCGTAAGCGGGGTTGAAAGAGTTTATTTTGCCGAATTTATGAACGAGTTTTCCGTCGAGGTAGAACTCCGAAGCACCACTCTGCGTGATCATCAGTCCCAGCGTTTGAGTTGCCAATGCCGTATCAACCACAATGTGCAACCTCAACCAAGCCATGCCTTCGAATGTATTTTCCGGAAGTTCCATAAGGTTAATGGAAGAACGCACAAAGGTCCATTGTTTGTCATCAAAATCAGGACTGGCCCATTTCTGATCATCGCCTTTGTGGTATCTCCAGGAAATCGTTACAGGAACTCCTGGATCTGTGAACGAGGCTTTGTCTTGAACCGGCAATGAATCGAGATGAAAAACAGAATCGCTTTGTCCTTTTGCAAGAACTGAAAACAGGAGGAGAGAAAAAAGCAGAATTACATTTTTCATTACTCAAATATAGGACTTCTGGCATTAAGGCCGACAGAAATAAGCATTTCTGAATATAGCCGTTTGAAACGCTTTTGCAATGTTTGTAAAATTAGCAAAACAGGAATGAGATTTTTGGATTTATAATCAAAACTTGTATATATTTGGAACTCATTCAAACCAATAACTATGGCAAATCTTAGTGTAAAGAAACCTCTTGATAAATTAATGGCCGAAGCTGATGACAGCGAAAAAGGCTTGAAAAGAACGCTGGGAGCTGGAAACTTGGTAGCCTTGGGAATCGGCGCCATCATTGGGGCTGGACTGTTCGTGAGAACGGCAGCAGCAGCAGCAGACAATGCTGGTCCTGCGGTTACAATTGGATTTATCATTGCAGCTGTAGGATGTGCATTTGCCGGACTTTGTTACGCTGAATTCGCTTCCATGATTCCCATTGCTGGAAGCGCTTACACCTATTCTTATGCAACAATGGGCGAATTCGTTGCCTGGATCATCGGTTGGGATCTTGTCTTGGAATACGCACTTGGAGCCGCAACTGTTGGAATTGCCTGGAGCGAATACCTGAATAAATTATTGGAATATTTCGGAATGCACATTCCTTATGAATGGTGCCATTCTCCTTTTGAAAAGATTACGGATGCAGCCGGAGTAGTGACGTCTCATGGAATGATGAACATCCCGGCACTTTTCATCATCGCCCTTCTTTCTTGCTTACTTATTAAAGGAACTAAAGAATCGGCTTGGGTGAACGGGATCATCGTGATCACTAAAGTTGCTATTGTTATTTTGTTCATCCTTTTCGGATGGGCATACATGAATCCGGCAAATCATACACCTTACATTCCTGAAGCTACAACTTATGTAGACTCCTCCGGATTGGCACATAACTACGGTGGAATCATGGGAATCCTTGGTGCAGCCGGTGTGGTGTTCTTCGCCTTCATCGGATTTGATGCGGTTTCCACTGCAGCACAGGAAGCTAAGAATCCTAAGCGCGACATGCCGATCGGTATCTTGGGTTCTTTGGTGATCTGTACTGTCCTTTATATTTTATTCGCTCACGTACTTACCGGTGTTGCTTCGGTGGATGATTTCCGTAACAACGGCCGTGAAGCTTCCGTGACTTATGCAATCAATACTTACATGCTGGAATACGGCTGGCTGGCTAAATTGGTAACGGTTGCCATCCTTGCTGGTTTCTCTTCTGTGATCCTGGTGATGTTGATGGGACAATCCCGCGTGTTTTACTCCATGAGCGTGGATGGATTGGTTCCTAAAATGTTTTCTACACTTCACCCGAAATACAGAACTCCTTATAAATCAAATCTTTTCTTTTTAGGATTTGTCGGGATCTTTGCTGCATTCGTTCCCGGCGACATTGTTGGTGACATGACTAGCATCGGAACTTTGTTTGCATTCATCTTGGTATGTGCAGGTGTTTGGATCATGCGTGTGAGACATCCGGAATTAAAACGTCAGTTCAAAACGCCTTTGGTTCCACTTGTTCCTATCCTAGGAATAGTTGTCTGCGGTGCGATGATCTTCGGATTGGGCTGGCCAAACTGGGCACGTTTAGGTGTTTGGATGGTGATCGGTGTCATCATTTATTTTACTTATGGCATCAAGAATAGTAAACTCAACAATCCTGATAAGGAATAAATGAGAATCATTTTATGGCATTGGGAAGGACGGGTCAACCGTCCTTCTTTTTAATATACAAGCACAAATGAACAACCATCAACCCGAATTAAAAAGAACACTTGGACTCCTCGATGCCACCAGCATTGTAGCCGGTTCCATGATCGGTTCCGGGATCTTCATCGTGACTTCCGCAATGGCCCGCGATGTGGGCTCTGCTGGATGGCTACTGGTCGTTTGGTTGCTGACCGGTTTGATCACGGTTTTTGCTGCATTGAGTTATGGTGAGCTGGCGGGGATGATGCCGAATGCTGGCGGACAATATATTTACATTCAACGCGCCTATGGAAGGATGATCTCTTTCCTTTATGGCTGGACGGTTTTTACTGTCATTCAAACGGGGGTGATCGCTGCGGTTGCTGTTGCTTTTGCAAAATACACTTCTGTCTTTTTTCCTGAACTCAACAATGTCATTCTTGCTGTCGGCACTTCTTTTAAGATCACCTGCGCTCAGCTGGTCGGAATGGCGAGTGTCGTATTTCTTACTTATATCAACAGCCGCGGTGTTCAAAACGGAAAGACCATTCAGCTCATCTTCACTTCTGCCAAATTATTCGCATTGTTCGCCCTCATCATTCTGGGAATTGCGATCGGAATAAAAGGAGATGTACTCGTTGCAAATTTCACCAACATGTGGGAAGCAAGTAAAACCACTTTATCGCCCGATGGAACCATCAGTGTCATTCCGCTTGCAGGTTCTGCTTTGCTGGGGGCAATGGGTGCTACCATCATCAATTCGCTTTTTTCGAGCGATGCCTGGAATAACGTTACTTTTATTGCTGCGGAAATCAAAGATCCGAAAAAGAACATTCCACGCAGTTTGTTTTTAGGGACTTTCATCGTGACCATCATTTATATTTTAGCCAACGTTGCGTATTTGTCGCTCTTGCCGATGCACGGTGACCCGAATGGAACAGATGCATTGAGTCAGGGGATCATGTTCCCGGACAACGACAGGGTAGGAGCTGCAGCCGCATCGATGATCTTTGGCGCACCCGCAGCTTTCATCATGGCGGCATTGATCATGGTTTCCACTTTCGGCTGTAACAATGGATTGGTACTTGCCGGTGCAAGATTATTTTATGCTATGGCAAAAGACGGATTGTTTTTTAAAGGGGCCGCTACATTAAATGAAAAACAAGTCCCTTCCAAAGCATTGTGGTTACAGTGTATCTGGGCCTGTGTCTTATGCTTGTCCGGAAAGTACGGAGACCTTTTAACTTATGCCACTTTCGCTTCTTTGCTTTTTTACATTCTAACCATAGCCGGAATATTTGTCCTTAGAAAAAAAGAACCTGATACCGAAAGGCCTTACAAAGCCTTTGGTTATCCTATAGTTCCCGCACTTTACATTTTGGTTACAACGGCCATTTGCATAGATCTTTTAATTTATGATACGATCAATACCGGCTTGGGTTTATTCATCGTATTTCTTGGGATCCCGGTTTATTACTTGACGCAAAAGCGTAAGCCGCAAGAATAATTTTTCCACTCCTTTCCACTCCTGATTACAAATCCACTCCCTGGACATAGCATTGTCATGGGCTTTTTGTTGCCTGTGTTCCTGCATAATCAGTATTCATTTTTAAAATTTAAAGAACATGAAAAACATTATCCGTGATTTCCTTACGTTCAACAAACGTGAACGCAATGGAGTATTTATTTTAGTGAGCATCATTTTTATCTTGGTGCTTTATCTCAATGTTTCGTCGATGTTTATCAGTCAGCGGAAATTCGATCTTACAAAATTTGATAAAGAAGTAAAAACGTTTTTAGCAGAGGTCGAAGAGAAGAAAGATGTCTCGGCATCAGAGATTGATCAACAGTATTCTGTAACCCAGAGAACAGGAAAGTTCGCAGCAGAAAGATTTCAGTTCGACCCTAACCTCTTGCCGGACGTGGAGTGGAGACGACTGGGGTTGACCGACAAGCAAATAAGGTCCATCAAAAAGTATGAATCAAAAGGAGGGAAATTCAGAAAGAAAGAGGACCTGAAAAAAATGTATTGTATCAACGAGGAGCAATTTCTATCATTGGAACCATTCATAAATCTGAGTTCCCAATCAATAAAGCAGAATGAACAAAATCAGTTTGCGCAGTCAGATGGTGAAGCAGGGGCTAGAAACACTTCGCCAGTTGCATTAGTTCCCCTCTCCTTCGGAGAGGGGCAAGGGGTGAGGTCTTCAATACTAATAGAACTAAACACAGCCGACTCCGCCCAATTAACCACCATAAAAGGTATAGGAGCTTTTTACGCCAAGAACATCATCAAATACCGCAACTCCGTCGGAGGATTTATTTCAAAAGAGCAATTGCTGGAGATCTGGAAATTCGACGCCGAGAAATTAGCAAGCATCGAAAAGTACATCACCATAGATCCGTCTAAAGTGAAAAAACTAAACATCACCACCTGTGAAGCAGCCGACCTCAAAGGTCAATACATCAGTTGGACGCTCGCAAATGGAATTGTAAGCTACCGCAAAAATCACGGCAAATACAAAACTGTTGATGAAATCAAGAACACAGATTTGGTAGATGAAGAAACATACCGTAAAATTGTACCCTACTTAATTGCAGACTAAAAACTGTATCGAGGCGCTTTTTATCCTTCTCCAATTTGGAGAAGGTGTCCGAAGGACGGAAGAGGCGGGGTAGGGGGATGACGAGAATCATAATTGAAAGTAAAATGCTAGAAGCTAAGATTAAAGCCACAATAAGAGACGTAGCCGATTTTCCAAAACCAGGAATCCTCTTCAAAGACATAACACCCATTTTTCACAACCAACAATTGTGTAACGAAATTGTGGATGAATTTGCAAAGCGTGTTGCAGATAAAAACATCAATGCCATTGTAGGTGTTGAAAGTAGAGGATTTTTATTTGGATTTGCGTTGGCAAACAAAATGAACATTCCTTTTATCTTGGTTCGTAAAGCAGGAAAATTACCCTACAAAAAAATTTCCTACGAATACGATTTAGAATACGGAAGCGCAAAAGTAGAAATGCAAGTGGATGAAATTCAACCGGGCTGGAATGTATTGATCCATGATGATTTGCTCGCTACAGGCGGAACAGCTGAAGCTGCAGTGAAATTGATTGAAATGCAAAAAGGAAATGTTGCTGGTTTTGCTTTTGTAGTGGAACTTGATTTTCTAAAAGGCAGAGAAAAGTTGAGTTCTTATTCTGATAATATTATTAGTCTGGTGAATTATTAAATTCTATTGCCATGTTATTATGCTCAGCATAATTTCTCCAGCATTTATTTGATAACAAGAGAACCAAAACTCAATTTAATTTATATTTTTGTCTACTCAAAAAAACGAAACAATGGATTTTAGCACAAACGAAAATCAGAAAATGATCGCTGATATGATCAAGAAGTTCGGGGAAGATCACATCCGCCCGAAAATGATGGAATGGGACGAGTCTCAAGAATTTCCAGTAGAAGTATTTAAAAAGCTTGGAGAACTTGGATTGATGGGTGTTTTGGTGCCAGAACAATACGGTGGATCAGGATTTTCTTATACCGAATACGTAACTGCAATTGTTGAATTGTCAAAAATTTGTGGCTCAATTGGCTTGTCAATGGCGGCACACAACTCATTGTGTACTGGACATATTTTAGTATTTGGTAACGAAGAGCAAAAGAAAAAATACCTCCCGAAATTAGCAACAGCAGAATGGATTGGCGCTTGGGGATTGACAGAAACAGGAACAGGTTCTGATTCAGGTGGAATGACTACGACTGCAAAAAAAGACGGAGATTATTATGTAATCAATGGTTCTAAGAATTTTATTACACATGCTATCAGTGGAAACGTTGCAGTAGTAATTGTTCGTACAGGTGAAAAAGGTGATTCAAAAGGAATGTCTGCATTCATTATAGAAAAAGGAACTCCAGGTTTTAACTCAGGAAAAAAAGAAAACAAATTGGGAATGCGTGCATCCGAAACAGCTGAATTAATTTTCACTGATTGCCGTGTTCACAAAGATCAAATGATGGGAAAAGAAGGGGAAGGATTTGTGCAAGCAATGAAAGTGTTGGATGGCGGTCGTATTTCCATTGCATCCTTAGCAGTTGGAATTGCAAAAGGAGCATTTGAATGTTCGTTGAAATATTCGAAAGAACGTGAGCAATTTGGGAAACCAATTTCTCAGTTTCAAGGAATAGCCTTCAAGTTGGCAGATATGGCTACCGAAATTGAAGCAGCTGAATTATTAACGTACTATGCAGCTGATAAAAAGAACAAAGGTGAAAAAATGACAAAAGAAGGAGCATATGCTAAATATTATGCTTCCGAAGTATGTGTGAGAGCAGGTACTGAAGCAGTACAAATCTTTGGCGGATATGGTTATACAAAGGATTTTCCAGCTGAAAAATATTACCGTGATAGCAAGCTTTGTACCATTGGAGAAGGAACTTCAGAGATTCAAAAGATGGTAATTGCTAGAGAAATCATGAAGTAAAAGCAGATTTTGGGAATAATTTTCAATTCAGCATTCATAATTGATAATTATTTTTTATATTTGCATCCCATTTAGTAAAAATTAAAAACAAAATAACGATGTTAATAGTACAAGTTAAAGAAGGCGAAGCAATCGAAAAAGCACTTAAAAAATTCAAAAAGAAATTTGAAAAAACAGGTGTTGTTAAAGAATTACGTGAACGTTCAAAATTCACAAAACCTTCTGTAGTATTCCGTGAAGCAAGAATCAAAGCGGTTTATAAAGCGAAATTACAACGCAACGAAGAAGCATAGTCCTTCTTAGTTCAAGAATATTTTCTGAGAGAAAGAATTCGTTTATTTTATCATAACTTTTAATAGGTTATTGCGTAAAAGAACTGAATTCTTTCTCTCATTTTTTATGGACGCTAGCCGGGACAGTTTTGTAAAATACCTTCAATTCGAAAAACGATTGTCAAGCCACACTGTTTTGGCATATTCTGGTGATTTAGACCAGTTTTTTTTATATCTCCGAACTTCCTACGAAATCAATGCTATTAAAGACATTAATCATACGCTTGTTCGTAACTGGATAGTAGAGTTGATGGAACAAAAAATTAGCCCCCGCTCCGTAAATCGCAAAATCACTACGCTTAAAACCTTCTATAAATATTTATTGCGTCAAGGAACAGTTACCGAAAACCCGATGCTAAAAATCATGTCGCCCAAAACATCCAAACGATTACCCGTATTTGTGGAAAAGGACAATATGAATACATTAATAGATACAATTGAATTTGGAGAGGATGCAGAAGGAATCAGAAATAAATTAATCATAGAGTTGTTTTATGCAACAGGTATTCGTTTGTCGGAATTGATAAACCTGAAAATCGACAATGTGGATTTACATGCATGTCATATTAAAGTGCTTGGTAAACGTAACAAAGAAAGAATTGTGCCTTTCAACGACCAGCTAAAAAGTAGTATTCAAAATTACATCGACAAAAAACCTAGTCTGCCCAGTCAATTCCTTTTTCAAATGAAAAGTGGAAAAAAAATGTACGAAAAGTTTGTATACCGTTTGGTGAATGAGTACCTTTCAATGATTACAACAATTGATAAAACGAGTCCACATGTTTTACGTCACACCTTTGCAACACACATGTTAAACAATGGTGCCGATTTAAACGCAATCAAAGAATTACTAGGCCATTCAAGCTTAGCTGCAACGCAAGTATACACGCACAATACAGTAGAAAAACTAAAAAGCATTCACAAGCAAGCTCATCCGAAAGGGTAATACAAATAGAGAAATAAATTAAAATTAATAGGTTAAGGTTGGGGGTAATTCTCCAATTCACCAAATCAACAAATCACTAATTTAAAAATAGGAGGAAAGTACCATGACAGTTAAAATTCAATCCGTGCATTTTGATGCAGACAAAAAATTATTGGCTTTTGTAGAAGAGCGTGTAGACAAGCTAACCACTTATTATGATGGAATAATAAACAGTGAAGTTATTTTAAAATTAGACAAAGGAGATGCTGCAGAAAATAAAATTGCAGAAATAAAATTACACATTGCTGGTAACGATTTGTTTGCAAAAAAACAATGCAAAAGTTTTGAAGAAGCTATTGA
>JBKJQG010000047.1:0-5150 GCA_046594925.1 Bacteroidia bacterium | reverse complement strand
GCCGCCACCGCTGTATTTGAGTAGTGCTATCTGATAAGTAGGAGCAGGGATGAATGCTCCGAAAATAATTGTGCTTTTTATTATCTTCGTTACTTTCGGAGCATTCATCCCTGCTCCTACTTATCAGATAGCACTACTCAAATACAGCGGTGGCGGCGACTGGTATGCCAACCTTGAAACATCACTTCCTAACTTAATTGAATTCTGCAATACCAATTTAAAGACCAATATCAATCCGCAACAGGGAACCATTGAAGTCGGGAGTCCCGACATTTTCAATTATCCATTTGTCCACATGACCGGCCACGGAAACGTAGTTTTCAATTCGCAGGAAACAGAGAACCTTCGCAATTATCTAACAGGAGGAGGATTTCTGCACATCTCCGACAATTACGGAATGGACAAATTCATCCGTCCGCAAATGAAAAAAGTATTTCCGGAACTTGATTTCATCGAATTGCCTTTCTCCCATCCCATCTATCATCAGAAATTCGATTTCCAAAATGGCTTGCCAAAAATCCATGAGCACGATGACAAAGCCCCGCAAGGATTTGGCTTAATCTATCAGGGAAGACTGGTTTGCTTTTATGACTACGAGTGTGACCTTGGAGATGGCTGGGAAAGCTATGAAGTTCACAAAGACTCTCCTGAAATGAGGCAGAAAGCACTGAAGATGGGCGCCAACATCATTCAGTATGTATTGATGGGCGGTGAGAATACGGTCAAAAAATAGACAATTCTCTATTCAGAATTTCACTTATTTCTTCTCCTTTATTGATGATCATGAAATGCGTGCCACCTTTGATTTTATAATCGCAACCGTTTAACTTTCCGAGAGGGAGAACGCGATCACTTGTTCCATGAATGTGGATAAGATTTTCAGGGCGGATCACATTCTTCCATTTCACGATACAGTGCACTGCCCCATTAAAATAATTCGTCGGAGCATCATCCAACATCTTCCTGAAATTTATTTTTTGTTCATCTGTCACAACACCAAATTGCTTTTTTGCGAGCATTACAGCATTTTTGTAAAACCCATCTCGAAACATTCGATAGATTGGAAGCACTCTCCAAAAAGCAATCTTTAATGGCAGTTCGTCGTGAAATTTGTTACTGGAGATAATGAATGTTTTGAGAGGCTTTAGCTGCTTGGCAATCTCTACCGAGCACATTCCACCAAAAGAAACGCCGACAAGAACAAATGGCAGACTTGAATCAATCTGTTTGGAAAGCCGCATGGCATAATCCGACAGCGACTCATTTTTAAAAGGGGTTTCCCATTTGATATGATGGATCTTACAATTGTCCAGCTTCAGATTTCTGAACAAACGCTCGTTCACACCCATTCCCGGGATGCAATAAACATCCAGCATTACTTAGAGAATTTATTTTTATAATCTTCCTGGCTTCTGCGAATAACTTCATAAGCTTCTTCCCTTCCATAGATGTGTGTGATCTCACAAGTTGGTTTTTCTGCGCCAGGAATATTTTTATAGGTCAAAAAATAATGTTTCAGACGGTCGATTACAGCCGGTGTACAATCGTCGATGTCCTTCCAGCCCTCGTATACTTCGTCAGCTTTCATAACAGCTATGATCTTATCGTCAGCTTCTCCTTTGTCGATGAGTCGAAAACCACCGATGGGAATGGCCTGAAGGATGATATCACCATGGGTTATGGCCTTTTCACTCAACACACATATATCGAGCGGATCGCCATCGCCTTTGGTAACAGCTTTCCCGGACTTCAGGGCTGCGTATTCAGCGACTTTTACATCACAATAGGTCTGAGGAATGAATCCGTACAAAGTCGGGATTACATTCGAGAATTTCTGAGGCCGATCGATCTTTAAATAGCCCGACTCCTTGTCTATTTCATACTTCACTGTATCCGTCGGAACAATTTCAATGAAGGCCGTGATGACCTCAGGAGCATTTTCACCAATGGTAATCCCATGCCAGGGATGAGATTTGAATTTGTTCATTTTTTTCTTCGTGTTACAAAATAAATGATGAGCATCACTCCGACCGAGATCAGGAGCAGGATCACTTTCCCCCAGCTGCCCGGCTGTTCATTGTGGCGCCCTGTTTCCGTAATGGCATTGTTCAGAACTACAGCATCTGCTATCGGTTGAACCCCTAAGCTCTCTTTAAGGAATTTTAGTTCTTCGTCAAATGTTCTTTTTGAATCCAACAAATAAACGTCCTGAGTCTCTGCATTGAATTTTTTACGGCTGTGTTCGCAGAGCGAAATCTCCAGGCGATCAAATTTCGAATACCTCGCATAAATGATCCATTCTTCATTGGTCATCAGGTTCATTAAACATTCTGATACGCAGTCGAAATAAACCTTTAAATGCTTTTCGGTTTTGCCTCTATACAGTTCGATAATGGTAAAATAGGCTATGGATCTTTCTTTCTCATCACAGGCACCGACCGAATCAATCATTCCATGAAAAACAACGTCGTACTTTTCGCAGAGCTTCTTGGAGACCGGCACTTGTGGAACACAGATACAAGCCTGACTGTATGCAGAAAGCAAAACCAAAAATGACAGCAGGAATTTCTTCATTAGTACACGATCATTTTTTTGGTCAGCGCATATTCATCGCAAGAAATGGAATAATAGTATATGCCGGGCTTAAGGTCAAAAGCGGTGGCATTAAAAATGTAATCGAAATTTCCTTGGTGAAATTCCTCATTGTTATATAGAGCAGCCACTTTTTTCCCAAGCACGTCAAAAACATCAAGGTTAATCTTTCCTGCTTTCTTCAGGGAGAATTTAATCCAGGTGGTTTGATTGAAGGGATTCGGTTGATTTTGTTCCAGTTCGACGGGCGAGTATGCATTCAACCCCGACTCATCGATGCTCATCGTGGCGCCATCGATCAAGGCCGTCCACACACTCAAAGTGGAAGAGCTGTATGCCATCCATATCGGGCGCACCATATTGTTGTATGCTGAAATGCCGGTATAATCACCGAAAAAAATAGCAGGACTGGGAACAAAACTAGTTTGGTTGACCTTGTAGTTGGAAAAGGTTGCACCTCCATCTACAGACTTGGCGATGTAAACATCTGTCTGTTGACTGCTGGGAGAAAAATTCCTTCGGTCGTAAAAAACGCAATAAAGATTTCCGGTCACAATGTCGAGATCCATCCAGGTTAAAAATTGCTGACGGCCTGCAGCATCATCGTTCACCCTCACAGGAACACTCCAGCTTGTTCCGCCGTCGGTTGACTTCACCAGCCACACATCCGTGTCGAATGTTCCATTACGCTGATCGGTCCAATTCACATAGATGGTTCCGTTGTTAGAACCGCCGCTAAGATCGCAGAGCGTTTGAGGAAGTCCGTTGCAACGTTGCAGGCCTGCAATGTTGTAATCCCATCCACCAGGCATGGTAGTAACATTTGTTTCGTGAGGCAACCATGTAGTTCCACCATCTAAACTCTTATTGAAAACCAATCCGTTCGGACCGGTCCACACCACATAAATTTCACCCGCAGGTCCAACGGCAGGAACTGCTCCTTCCATTGTATTGTCACTGTCCACACAATCACCGGCATCGCTGCTGATGCGTACAGGAATGCTCCAGGTTAAACCTCCATCGGTGGACTTTGAAAACAAAATAATGGAACTATCGCTTAGTGAAGTACTACCATAATTATCGAACTGAGTCCAGGTCACATAAATTTCATTGTTGGCCGGGTTTACGACAATGCCTTCCTTGTCCTGCACTTTTGTTCCATTCTTTCCGACAGCAGTTCCTGTAGGCCACCACGTTGCTCCTCCATCAGTTGATTTGGTGAATACAATTCTGTCGACCCAACTTCCAGAAGAAGGAGGATTCGATAAATGCGAATAAAAGAAGTTACCGGCCGTATCCGTAAAAACGATTGGATCGCCCCAGACTCCGTTGGTTGGATCACTCAACAAGGTAGCCGTCCAGGTCGCACCTCCGTCGCTAGAACGGAAAACATTATCCAGATTGGCGCCACCAACGATTTGATTCGGATTTTTAGGATTGATGCGGATGGAGACTTCTTCCGGATCGTTCACATTACTAATCATCACATTGGTGTATTGTGCACGCAGTGTGACACCAACAAAGACTAAACTTGTTATAAGAAAGAGCTTTTTCATTTTAACGAATCAAATTAGTAGACGTCATTGCGATGCACAAAGGAATATCTTCATTACCGGAGAGATTGCTGCACCCATCGAATGTGGGACTGGCAATGACGCTTCGGAAAATATATAAGTTACATAACAAACTGCGTGACTTTTAGAAACTGAACACTTTGTTCCATTTGCGTATACATGATCACATCTTCATCCACAAACGGAACGAGCTTTCTGTAATCTGTCACCACTTTCTGAATGATCAAAGACGATTTTACAGGCTTTCTGAATTCAAGACCTTGAGCGCCGGTGAATAATTCTATGGCCAGGATGCGCTGCAGATTTTCAACCACTTTGTAACATTTAGTTGCTGCATTCGCACCCATCGACACATGATCTTCCTGTCCATTCGAACTAACAATGGAATCCACCGAAGCCGGGGTGCACAACTGTTTGTTCTGACTGACGATGCTTGCGGCTGTATATTGCGGAATCATAAAGCCTGAATTCAATCCCGGTTTTGCAACCAGGAAAGGAGGTAATCCTCTTAGTCCTCCTATGAGTTGATAAGTTCTTCTTTCGGAAATGCTTCCCAGTTCAGCCAAGGCAATTGCCAAAAAGTCCAAGGCCAAAGCCAAAGGCTGCCCGTGAAAATTTCCTCCGGAGATGATCTCGTCTTCATCCGGAAAAATAGTTGGGTTATCGGTAACGGAGTTGATTTCCGTCAGAAAGACATTCTCGACATATTCGATGGCGTCCTTGGAAGCACCATGTACTTGTGGAATGCAGCGAAATGAATAAGGATCCTGAACATGTTCTTTTTTGCGTTTGATGATCTCACTCCCCTCCAGAAGTTTTCGCATATTTTCTGCTGTCTTCAATTGTCCTTTATGCGGACGGATGGAATGAATGTGCAATTTGAAGGGATCCATTCTTCCGTCCGTCCGCATAAAGGACAATTGAAGACAGCAGAAAATATGCGAAAACTTCTGGAGGGGAGTGAGATCATCAAACGCAAAAAAG
>JBKJQG010000284.1:0-16253 GCA_046594925.1 Bacteroidia bacterium | reverse complement strand
GATGCAACCTCTCAAAAAACAACAGCGATCGACAAAGGCGACCACTACTTGGTGAATGGAACCAAGAACTGGATCACGAATGGAAATTCCGCATCGGTATTCCTAGTGATCGCTCAGACCGACGTAGCCAAAGGACACAAAGGCATCAACGCCCTGATCATCGAAAAAGGAACAGCAGGATTTGTTGTGGGTCCCAAAGAAAACAAATTAGGGATCCGAGGATCAGATACCCATTCATTGATGTTCACAGATGTGAAAGTTCCGAAAGAGAACCGCATCGGGGACGATGGTTTCGGATTCAAGTTCGCAATGCAGGTATTGTCAGGCGGAAGGATAGGAATTGCATCCCAAGCTTTGGGAATCGCATCTGGAGCTTACGAGTTGGCTTTGGCCTATTCAAAAGAGCGTAAAGCTTTTGGTAAGACGATCAACCAACACCAGATCATTCAATTCAAATTGGCTGATATGGCAACTGAAATTGAAGCGGCTCGTTTGCTTTGCATCAAGGCCGCCTGGATGAAAGACCAGCACATGAATTTTGACAAAGCCAGCGCCATGGCTAAAGTTTTTGCATCGAAAGTAGCAATGGCCGTAACGGTTGAAGCGGTTCAGATCCATGGAGGATACGGATTCGTAAAAGAATACCACGTGGAGCGATTGATGCGTGATGCGAAGATCACCCAAATCTATGAAGGAACAACAGAGGTTCAGAAAATTGTGATCTCAAGAGCACTCTTAGCATAAAAGAAAGAATTGAAAATAAAAAAGTCCTGAAATTTTTCAGGACTTTTTTATTTTCTTAAAGAAAGGAGGTTTTCCGCTGAACACTATTTGTTCATTCTTGCCGATATAACTGGCGGCAAAGGATACCCAAACCAACGCAGGAAGCAGAAAATAGAACAAAGGGAAAAGCCAGAATGAACTTACGTCATAGAGCTTGGGCCACTCAGGATCTTTGTTGATGAGTAAGACCGAAACGGATTCTCCTTCCTTGTATTTTGTATTCTCCTTAGCACGGAACTGATAAGTGCTGTCCTTGATGGTGTATTCGATGATGGGAAAAGCAACCTGTTCTTCCTTCACCACTTCTTCAATGTAAAAAGCGAATTTCCCAGTGATGGTCTCAGAACCGATGATGTAAAACAACCGCGTACCGAAATAGATCAGTGCGATGATCCCGAGTCCAAAAAAAATACTCTTTCCCTTAGATAATTTCATTTGATTGGTTTTACAACACTTCCACTACCTTCTCCAGTTTGATTCCCCTTGACCCTTTGATCAGAATGCTGGCACCGCTGATTGGATGTTGTTTTAAATGTTGTACAGCCTCCTCGCTGTTGCTGAATGTGAGAGCATTCACTTTTTTACCGGCCTGAACAAACAGCGGTCCGACCAGTAAAACGTTGGAAAGATTTTTTTGTTTCAGCAGTTCAACGATCGCATCGTGTTCCTTTTCGCTTTCGGAACCTAATTCGAGCATGTCTCCGAGAATTGCCATTTTGTTTGGCTGATCAAGTCCCGCAAAATTCTCTATCGCCAGACTCATGCTAGAAGGATTAGCATTGTAATAATCCAGAATAAGTGTGTTGTTATTTGTCTTGTGCAACTGCGAACGATTATTGGAAGGCACATATTCCTTTAATGCTTCATTGATGGCTGCATCATCGACTTTAAAGTATTGGCCCACACAAGCAGCACACAATAAATTATAATAATTGTAAATGCCGACCAGTTGCGTTGAGACAATCTCCGACTTTTTGATGCTCACAGCATTGTAGCGGGTGGCCCATTGAAAAGAGATGAATTCATTCTTTGTGGCAATCGGCGCGCCGACTATGTCATAAAGTTTTTTTGTTCCGTAAGTCACTTTCTCAATGCTTCCTGAAAGCTCAAGCAATACGTCATCGTCTGCATGGACAAACAACTTGCCTTTTTTTTCCTGAATGTACCTGTACAATTCACTCTTCCCTTTTTTCACACCCTCGATTCCTCCAAACCCCTCCAGATGCGCCTTTCCGATATTAGTGATCACACCAAAATCCGGCGAGGCTATTTTACACAATGCTTCGATCTCCCCTTGGTGATTGGCTCCCATTTCGATGATGGCCATTTCGTGTTCCCGAGTAATGTTCAGCAAAGTCAGCGGAACACCGATGTGATTGTTGAGATTGCCCACCGTTGCCAGCACTTTGTATTTTTTTGAAAGCACAGCGCTGATCAATTCCTTTGATGTTGTTTTGCCGTTGGATCCTGTGATTCCGATCACCAGAATTGTCAATTGATTGCGATGATGGTGGGCCAATTGCTGAAGCGCCGTAAGAACATCTTCCACCAAAAAAAATTTCTCTCCTTTTTGATATTGTGCGTCATCAATCACAGCATACGCGCAGCCCATTGCAATGGCTTTTTCCGCAAATTCATTTCCGTTAAAATTTCCGCCCTTTAGTGCAAAAAAAATGGAGCCAGGTTTAATGTCTCGCGTGTCGGTGCAGACAAGCGGGTGTTTTAGAAAAAAGGAGTAGAGCTTTTCTATCATAAGGTTATTTTAATTCAGCGGGGATACTGCAGACTGGAATAGGATTCATTTTATGCTGGTTTGCTTTGTTCATCCGTGTGTAGATATCGAGAACAGCTTTTTGCCGCTCGTTCAAAGTCGAAAAATCGTGAGGGTTCGCAATGAAACCCATCGCCCACTCCAACTCGTCGTAGCTGGCGCCGATCTGATCTTCATCACTGCGGCTGTCGGCAAACAACCCATCAGTTGGCGGTGCTTTTAGTATCGAAACTGCGATCCCCAATTCTTTTGCCAGAGCAAACACATCAGACTTCATCAGGTCAGCAATCGGGCTGAGGTCCACGCCTCCGTCACCATACTTAGTAAAAAAGCCTATTCCAAAATCCTCCACTTTGTTTCCCGTGCCGGCAACCAACATCTTGTGGTGGCAGGCAAAAGCATAGAGTGTGGTCATGCGCAGGCGAGAACGTGTGTTCGCCATCGTGAGCCAATCCTGGATCTCCTCTGGCAAAACTTTACTCAGGGACTTGAACGTTTCTGTAAGTTCTACTTCGTGCGAAGTCACGTTCTTGAAATTCTTTTTCAGCCAGTCGATGTGTTCATGCCCTCGGTCGTATTCCGCCTTGTGCTGAAGGATGGGCAAGTTTAAACAAATTACCGGCAGGCCGGTCTTTGCACATAGCGTCGACGTAAGGGCAGAATCAATTCCGCCTGAAATGCCGATCACAAAACCCGATGTCTTGCTCTGTTCGCTGTAGCTCTTCAGCCAGCTGACAATATGATCTATCACTTCTTTTTTTTGCATTGTCCAAAAATAAAAATCCCGACCCCATAAAAATGAAGTCGGGATCAATTTTATAAACTATTTCATGTTAGAACAAAATCCCTACGGTTAAAACCACCGCACTTGATTTCAATTCCTGTGGCATTTTTGATGTAGTCACATTTGTTTGTGCTGCGGGATAATTGTAATTCGCATCCGTAGTTCTCTTTGCCAAATAATCGGATTCTCCTTTTACAAAGTTGGTGAATCCTAAATTATAGTTCAGGCCGAAAGTTAATGAAGTAGTACCGGACAGGTTCATTTCAGCACCCAATCCGAAAGTCAAAGCTGCTTTAAAGAAAGCAACGTCTTTGGTCACATCCACTTTCGATTTCGTTTCGCTTACTCCCAAAGAAAAGCCGGTTGGTCCTTGTTTGATCTCTGTCACTTCATCATTTGCAGTCGCTTTCCAACGAAAAGAAGCATTTAAACCAAATTGTCCGAAGTAAGTCATTGTTCCGATCTCTTTCGTTTTTAATTTCAAGACAAGAGGAATGGTAACATAAGTTGCTTTGTATTGACGCTCATTCAACTGGTACTGAGTTTTACCCTTTGTAGATGCCGTCGTGTAAAATGCATTAGCGCTGTCCGGAGCCTGGTAGGGGGCAATCGCATCATCTGCAGTAGTATAAAAATAACTTACCACATTTGAGTTAGGTTTTTGTAAATCATCGTTGTTGTATTTCACTTTTCCACCTTCACCATGGATTCTGATTCCCGTTTGAAAAGAGGCTACTTTCGCGAGACGGAACTCCAGGATCACTCCACCGCCAAACTTAACATTTGCACCATTCTTAGCAATGATCTTCCCTTCTGGTTTCAGCCAGTTCACAGACGGGTCGATGACCAATCCGAATCGAAAATTTTTGATTTCATTTTCCTGAGCAAATCCCAGATTCGCGATCAGGGCCAATGCAGTTATTGTAAGGATCTTCTTCATATTTTTCATATTTTTGTGTTTTAAAAGCTTTTTTCTAATCCATTACAATATTAAGTATATTTTTCATAAATGAGAAATTTCGTTGCCTACATATCTGTGGTTTTGTTTTTAACAATTGTTGGTTGTGGACACGAACGTCTGGATGTGGACCTTTCCGAAACAACGGTTCCTGAATTACAGATAAAGCGACTGGAGCAGGATTTGTTTAAGATGGACACAATGGACGTTGCAGAGGCAACAAAAAAACTCTCGGCAAAATACGGACGTTTTTATTCCACTTTCATTTCAGTAATCCTAAACAATGGGGGCCTGCGGGACTCGTCGTATGCTTTCCGGATGAAAAGCTTCATCAGCGACTACTATATGAAGAAGGCTTTTGACGACAGCCAGAAAAAGTATCCCAACACGGAAGCATTAAAGACACAGTTGGAAGAAGCCTATAAGTATTTCAACTTTCATTTTCCAAACAGGCCTTTGCCGCAGCCCGTGACAATGATCTCGGGATTTAACTATTCCGTAGTGGTAGCCGACAGCACACTAGCTATAGGCATTGAGACTTATCTGGGCAGCAACAGTGAATTTTACAAAGGATTGGGAGTGCCGCGCTATAAATCTATGTTCATGAACGAAGAGAACATCCTTCCCGATGCCATCCGCCAGTGGATGCTGATCGAGTTCCCGAACCGGATGAACAAAACGGATTTTTTAAGCGAAATCGTCTACATGGGAAAAATCATGTATCTCTGTGATGCGATGCTGCCGAAAACGGCTGACTCCTTAAAGATTCAATACTCGGCTGCACAAATGGAGTACTGCCAGCTGAATGAATTCAATGTATGGAGCTATTTTGCAGCCCAAAAAATGCTCTACACCACCGATCAGGCCGAGATCGCAAAATTCACAAGTGATGGCCCTTTCACCAGCGCCCTCAGCAAGGAAGCCCCATCTCGGATCGGGCATTGGATAGGTTGGCAACTGGTTAGACAGTACATGCACAACAATCCAGAGGCTTCATTACAAGACCTTGTGAATGAGACAGATGCCCAAATGATCCTATCGAAATCAAAATACAAGCCCGGAAAACCATAAACAGACAATAGATAAACATCAAAAAAAGAGCAAGAAAATGAGAGAATCGGAAATCACCTTTAAAGTTACCCTTGACGAGAACAACCTACCAGAAAAGATCGACTGGAGCGCTACAGAAGGAGCAGAAAAAAGCGCCAGCAAGGCCGTAATGATAGCATTGTGGGACGCCAAGGAAAATAACACTTTACGAATTGACCTGTGGACCAAAGACATGATGGTGGATGAAATGAAACAATTTTACCATCAATGTCTGCTTTCGATGGCAGACACCTTCGACCGGGCAACAGGGGAAACAGAAACCGCTAAAGAAATGAGAGGCTTCGCCCAGCATTTTGGGGAGAAAATGGAACTTATCGCCAAAAAGCAACTTTAGGGCGGTAAAATGCGTCTATTATTTAAGTGAAAAGTTGGTTTTTGAGAAAAAAATCGCTTATTTTTGCTTTAGTACTCCTTATACTATCGACATGAAAATAACTACTAAACACATTTTGTCAGCCTTGGCGCTATCGGCCGGGGTTTTCTCCGCCTCAAAAGCTCAAACGATATTCTTTAACAATGGTGCGCAGGTGTTCACAGCATCGGCTGCAATTGTTCAGATCAATGGCGGATTCCAGAATGACGGGGCAGCAGGAACGACGCCTGTGTTTGATAACAATGGAACAATGACCATTGCTAATAGCGGGACAGCGGGAAGCGTATTTTTAACGAACGGTTCTACTTTGCAAGGAGACGGAACTATCTTTGTTGAACAGGACTGGACCAACGACGCTACTTTCACAGCAGAGAACAGCACGGTAAACTTTAATGGCGACCTTCAGCAATTCATCACCAGCACGACAGGAACCATTACCACATTCAACAATCTAACACTAAGCGGTGCTGGTGTCGGTGTTGCTAACCGCAAAAAAACTTTACAATTAAATGCGAGAGTGGGCACATCCGGTATCCTGACGATCAACGACCGCGAATTGGAAACTCAGATAAATACAATGTTCGTTGATAACCCGGCAGTAACTGCGGTGACCAACGCAACAGCATTCGGTGCCGAAGGATTCGTGAGCAGTGCTTTAGGCGGAACTTTATCCAGAGCAACCAACTCCACTTCCATTTATTCATTCCCTACAGGTTCAAGCGCAGGAACTTTGCGTTACCGCGAATTACGAATAACTCCCGCTTCCGCAGCCGCCAATATTTTCACCGGCCGTTTGGGAAACAATACTGCTACTACCGATGGATTTGACGTTCTACTAATCGACACAACGATGTGTAAAGTAACCGCATTGTTTTTCCACCAAGTTACCAGAACAGCTGGTGTTGACAATGCTGACATCGATGTGTTCTACGACTTGGCCGCAGATGGCCCTTGGGATGGTCTTGCAAAATGGAACTCTCCTTCCGCAGGTTTGTGGAACAACATGGGCGCAGTAACCGTTAGTGCAGGTGCTTATAGCGACAACAAAAAATTAGGCTGGTCCGATTTTTCCAACTCTCCTTACATTTTATCACGCGCTTTGCTGGCTGATCCCGTAATTAACTGTGCAGATGTTTGTGTGAATTCATCAGGAAACACTTTCACCGCTTCAGGCGGAACGACCTATGTTTGGTCAACGCCTGCCGGAACCACCATTACCTCCGGAAATGGAACAAACACCATTACAGTTGACTGGGGTGCAACAGGCGGTCCGATCTACGTAGTGAACACCAATGCAGTGGGCTGTTTTTCTGATTCTGTTTCTTGCGCAGTGAATGCTTTAACCGCTCCTACAGCGGCATTCGACACTACATCCGCTGGATTTGATTATGTGTTCACCGACATGAGTACGGGTGGTGCAACAACCTGGTTGTGGGATTTCGGCGACGGAAGCTCATCCAATTCTCAGAACCCAAACCACACCTATTCCGCTAATGGTCCGGTAACCGTTTGTTTGACTGCAGGAAACGGAGCAGGCTGTGTTGATTCAGTGTGCTTCACCGTGGATGTGGACGTACTTGAATACATCAACATTCCAAACGTGTTCTCACCAAACGGAGACAACAACAATGACTCTTGGTACATTATGAATTCCGGATTGAAAGATTTCCAGGTGGAGGTTTATGACCGCTGGGGATTGAAGATCTGGGAGGCTGAAGCTGCAACCATTAAATGGGATGGCCGCACAACCGCAGGAGTTGAGTGTACCGACGGAACTTACTTCTTCATTCTGAAAGCAACTTCTCAAACAGGAAAAGACTATAGCACAAAAGGGTTCATTAACCTGATGCGCAACTAACAACTGACTTTAAGTAATAAAAAAAATCCCGCTGTGAAATTCACAGCGGGATTTTTTTATTTGAACAGGTTGTTCGTTTTTCCAATGAACTTAAGCAGCTCTTCCCTCCCTTGTTTCTTTTCCGCAGAAGTGTAAAAACATTCCGGCAAAGCGTCCCAGTGTTTTCCCATCTCTTCCTTATAGAATGCAATGTTATCAGCAAATTTTTTCTTGGAAAGTTTATCGATCTTAGTGAATACCATGATGAAAGGCACTTCCTTTTCACCGCACCAGTCCATGAATTCAAGATCTATTTTTTGAGGCTCCAGGCGAGAATCGATGAGCACAAAAAGACACATCAGGTTCTTTCTTTCCAGAATGTATTCCGAAATGTAAGCCTGGAAAATGTCGCGTTTGTCCTTCGAAACTTTTGCATAACCGTATCCGGGCAAATCGACAAGGTACCAGGCATCGTTGATCGAAAAGTGATTGATGAGCTGTGTTTTACCCGGTTTACCCGATGTTTTGGCCATGTCTTTTCGGTCGACCAGCATGTTGATGAGGGACGATTTGCCTACGTTCGACCTGCCTATGAAAGCGTATTCCGGTTTTACCGGGCTAGGACATTTTGCTACGTCTGTATTGCTTATGAGAAATTTGGCGGATTTTATTTCCATCATTTAAATTTGAAGAATTGAAAAAACGGAGGAAACTATTTTTTATATGTATTGATGTGGCGCTCCTTCTTAGTGTCATAGATGTCAGCAATGGTAACCAAGATACCGGTTTCCTCTACCTCTCCGAAATGAGAATTCATGGCCGTTCCGAACATTTTCATTGTTGCGGAAAGGTTCATGTAAGCATTCACCAAAGGCGGAATGTGCTCTTCTTTTTCACGCACAAATTGTCCGAGGATGCGGTGAGCTTCTTTGTAGGACAATCCGTTGATGGCTTTTAAAAAATCAGCAGTATCTGTTTTAGGACCGAGTGGCTCGATCGGAAAAACCAGCTTCTCCTTGTCGGGAAAAAAATAGTTCATGAAAGCTAAAATATAATCACGTGCCTGAACATTAAAATCGGTGTACATGGTCACCTTGCCGTAGAAATGCTTTACGTCCGGATTGTCCACCACGATCGCCCCTAGCCCATCCCAAAGGTTATCCAGAGAAAACAGGCCTTTGCGATTATCCACGGAAGGCTGGTACTTGGGCTGCACGAATGAACGTCCCAACTCTATTGTTTCAGGAACATATATACGCACGAAATCGTCGGAGAAATTAAATAATTCGGTTGTGGCCACATGCACCACACCGTTGATCACGGGAGCATCTTTCAATTTGATGTAGCGGTACCCGCCGACAATTTCCTTTTCAAGGGGATTCCAGACGATCAGTTGTTTATAAGGAGCATCTGCCGTATCGAACTCATCAATATCGATCTCCTCGCCTGTTCCACCGCCCGCAGTTCGGAACGTCTGTTCTCTCAGCCTGGCGATCTCTTTCATCACGTTTGGTGAATTGTGATGGGTGATGATGTAGATGAAGTTATCGCCGTTGTTTGTTTCGCGGATGAATTTGTCCTTGGAAAGTTCAGACACTAAAATATCTTTTGCAACCGGATCTATAATTGGTTTCATACTTTTTCTGTAGTATTATTTGGAAGCGGCCCCGTTTGTAACGGTGGGTAACATTTTACTCTGGTCGCCTGTCTTTAAAGCATAGACATGCTGTTTCACTCTTTCCGACCAGTATTCAGCCGGTTTATCCTTTGTAAATGTCTCCCATGAGATCGCTTCACCGAATGTAAAGGTAAGCGTTTTACCTCTCTGTTTATACATTTCATCTACCAAATAAAACATTTCAATATTTGCCTTGATCCCTATCTTTTTTCTCCAGTAGGCCAGATTATAAAAAAACTTAGAATTGTTGCCATCGATGTAAACGGGAACTACATTTTTACGATACTGAATGGCTTTGCTAATAAAACTCTTTTTCCAAACGAGATCCTCGATTCGGCCGTCTGCTTGCCTTCTGGAAACAAGTCCCGCGGGGAAAAGCAGCAGGCATTCATTCGAAGCATATGTTTCTTCAAATTTTCTTGTGTAGTCCGCGGAATTTTTTCCGTGTTTGTTGACAGGAACGAGAATGGGAGCGAGGTTTTGGAAGGCCATTAAAAGATCGTTGACAAAAAAGCGGATGTCTTTCCGGTATTCACCCGCCACGTCCATAAAAGCGATGCCATCTAAACCACCCAGGGGATGATTCGCAGTCATGATCACACCTCCGTTTTTCGGAATGTTCTCTGCACCAATCACAATCGGCTTGGAACCAAATTCTTCCATGGCTGCATCTACGAACTCGTGGCCGAAACGGTGTTTGTTGCGTTCTATAGCAAGGTTCAGCTCGTCCTGATGAACTGTGCGAATGATGTAACGCAAGAGAAATCCCGGCATGAATTTCAACAAACGCGGATTTTTACTCCCAATGGCTTTTTTTACATCGATAAACTTTTCGGAAGAGACGGCGGAAGAAGATTCTGTCATACGGAATAGAAAAATACGATTCGAAACAAAAATACGGAATATAAATAAACAGACTGTTTTATCAAGGTTCGGTGATGAAAGAAAAGCTGGCTTTCTGATATTTTTCCTTCAGCACCAGAACTTTCATTTTGAGTGAAGTCTCGTAAGGTCCGTCTACCATAGCCATGTTCACGATCCAAACCGGGATGCTGCCAGCGGGATTCACAAGAAGTTCATATTCCACCGAAACGACGCCGCCTGGCAGTGGCTTCAGTGTCCAAACCGCTCTGAACTCACGGATCCTGACATGTTTTTTTACAACCGGGACATAGTCCGGTAACGCACTCACTTTTTGATAGACGACCCCCGTTTTTGAATCTTGGTAAGATTTAACCTCTACCACCACATCACGGCTGTCGACCGGCCAGGGTGCTACAACGCCCTGATAACGGATCAAATGATCGTCTGCTGTTTTTTTCAACAGCTTGGATGTTTCGCAGCGATAGACCCATTGCGGATAGGATTCCACATCGTTGAGCAGCGCAACGAGGCTGGACAAGGACGTTTTAATCTGGAAAACAACTTTCAGCTCTTTGTATTCAGACCCCTCTGTAAGGCGGGTATAGACTGAAATTCCGTTTTCAAGTTTTTTCAACTCCCAATCATTCGCAGGAGTTTTTTTAGAAAAGCTCACAAGTAAAAAAGAAAGAAAACAAAAAAATATTGTTCGAAATTTTGTCATACCTGTTGAAACTGTAATTGTACTTATTAATTGCTTACTAATGCATTTTATATATAATAAATTTCGACTAAATGGGGCACCAATTGCTTTTGATTAGGCACAATTTGTTTAAATTAACTTTTCTAAATTCTAAGTGTCAAAAATGACATAAAATTTCGACTATACAAAACACTATCTCCAAAACAGCATTCTTATCTCTATTTCTCTGAGAGTGCTAGTTTGTATGGAAAACATATAATACGGACATGACAAATCTTATCTTCGACTTTTCTGCGATAACAACAAAAAATTACCCAGAAGTTAAAATGCGCGACCTATTAACTTCGTGAGTCCATTAATAAACCAGATACAAAATGATCTTTTCAAAAAATCACTGAAATGGCCTCAAACTATCAAACTTTGAGGTGAATTAGTGAAATCTGTCGACCAAAAATGTGTATTCTTTATGTTGTTGAAGCGACTTTTTATACGTACATTTACGTATAATATTACAGACAGAGGTCAAGTTTATTCTTCATATACAAAAAATTTGTTTAATCTGAGCATACTCACTATCAAAATTCACTAAAATGAAAACTCAAATATTAATAGCTTCTTTGTTTTGCTTTTTATTAATTGGTAAAAGTGTAAACGCACAATCCGCGTTGATTACTGCAAATGAAAAGGATAAGAATAAAGATGTTCTGCAGCCTCCGGCTCAAATTGTCGTTGCAAAAGTGGCGGCAGAGCCAACCCTTACTCCTGAAGAACAAGGATTTGAAAAATTTGTTCAATCAGATAATTCAGTCATTTATATAAAAAAAGTGGACAATATTACTTTGGAATATAAACCCGAATAAACATGAAAAAAATACTAACTCTTATATTTTGTTGCTTATTAAGCTACAGCTACTCTCAAAGCGATCCATGCACTGCGCTTGATTTGGCTCCTATGTTTGGGGCAAGTTCTGCTCCCTGTTCAGGCGGAGGAAGCGCAGCTATTACCGTTACACCAGTAGCAGTCAATGGCTGGACTAATAACGTAGTAGGTGGAATAACCGGATTAGTCGCTACTTGTGTTACAGGTACGCCAGGAGCGGGTTCGCAAGATTATTGGTACTCATTTACTGCTCCAACCGGAATGGGATCTACATCGATTAATATGGCCGCTGCAGGAGGTGGGATGGCTAATCCTGAATGTCAGGTTTATTCCGGCGCAGGTACTTGCCCAACTGTAGCTATGACACTCATTAATTGTGGAACTTCTGTTACTTGGACACCCACAGCAGGTGTTACCTATTATATAAGAATTTATGGTGATGTGGCGGCGGCGCCTGCTGCCATGGGAAAGTTTGACATTTGTCCTCGCACTTCTCCCGTAAATGACCTTTGTACAAATGCTGTTCCAATGACAAGTGGAACATCTTATTGCGGAAATACATATGGCGCTTCTGGCAATGCGGCTTCCACAACAGGAAGTTGCTCTACTGACCAATATGTATGGTATACATTTACAACAGGTGCTACTGTAGGATGTTACTCTTTTAATGGCAGCAATGTTGCCTCTACATCTGCATGCGCCTCAAATGCTTTTTTGCTTTATAGTGGCTGCAGTGCCGCAGGTGGTGCATCAGGGACATTATTAGGATACAATGTTTCGAACAATAGTTTTAACGACTTTTCGACAGCGGATTTAACTACAGCCATGGCTCCGAATACTACCTATTATATGGCTATGGGAACGGGAGATAACGCAACATTTTGTTTGAACTATAATGCAAATGTAACATCTGCTACAAATAATGCTTGCTCTGGGGCAGCCGCAATTGGTACAGCAGCTGTTGTAACTGACAATGCTTCCGCTGGATGCGAATACACCTATGTTGCTGCACAGGATGCCAATATTGCACCTGCTAGTATATGCGCAGGATCATTAGAAAATGTTTCCTGGTTTACATTTACAACATCAGCTACAGGTCCTGTAACCATTTCATTTGCCAATATCACTTGTAATAATGGTGGTGGAGGTTTTCAGACAGGCTTGTTCACTGGCGCTAATTGTGCATCCTTGACTGTAGGAACTACCGGCACAGCTGTGTGTGTAGCAGCTGCCAGCGGAACAGTTACATACAACATAGCATCTTCAACTATAGGTACTGTTTATTACATTGGCATGGATGGCAATGCAGGTTCAAATTGCCACTTTACAACTTCAGGAACCAATATCGTTCCGTTACCAATTGAACTTATTTCTTTCGAAACAAAGTCAATTGGAAATAGCAAGGTATTTGTTGATTGGAAAACGGCATCAGAAAAAAATAACGACTTTTTTACTATTGAAAAAACTAAGGATGGGATTTATTTTGAAACCGTTGGTGTTGTAAAAGGAAGCGGCAACACAACAAATACAATGTACTACTCAATTTGGGATACACATCCTTACCAAGGAGTATCTTATTACCGCTTAAAGCAGACTGATTTTGATGGTGCAACAAGCTATTCTTCACTTTCTACTGTTAGTATTGACAATGAAAATGGACTCCATTTTACAATTTATCCGAACCCTACTGAACAGGATAATGTTCAGTATTTGCAATTCACTGGAAATACGGATGAAGTAGTTTTAATCACTGTTTACGACGTTACAGGAAAAACAATTTCAGACAAACGTATTATGCTGGATGCTTCCGGTAATGCTACAATTGAAATGAAGAATCATTTTTCTCCGGGCATCTATTTTGTTAAAGCAACGAATACCGGTGGCAAAAGCATCAATCAAAAATTAATTATAAAATAAACAATTAATGCGTTTTTTAAAAAAGCCGGAAAGTAAGTCTTTCCGGCTTTTTTATTTTAAATCTGGCAATAAGATCAACTTGGTTCAATAACGATTCGTACAAGTAAGTATATATACCATGAATAACTATGTAACCTTTTTTTCGAATGGTTAGTATACATACAAAACACATTTTGTAAATAATACTACTCCAAATTTTATGAAATACGTACTACAGAAACTTTCGGGCGGTCCCGACATTAATTTACATGCCGTAATATTTTGGATAACACTTGTTATATCTTCCTGTGTTTTTTCCTGGGTTTTACTTACCCGTTTTTAAGCCCCCTTGGGCGGCCCCGATCAAGAAATAATCTCAGTAAAGCACCCCTTGAATTAACAATTCAAGGTTTTTTTGATGCCAAATACTCTGAGTCCATGTTTTTTGAAGTGTTTGCTGTTTCTAACCCTCCCTTTCACTCAAATCCTAACGTTTACCGCTTTAATGCTTCAATTCGATTAAAATCATTCCTCCTGGATGCGACCAGTTATTAACAAAATTGCTCCTTTATAAATATATTATTCATTATGCTCTATATTTGTAATACAACCAGGAAAAAAATTAAACATGTCAAAAAAACTACAAATTTTTGTTATTAGCGTTATAGCTATTACAATTTCTTTCCTTTCAACAGAAGCAAATGCACAAAACGTTGCAATAAACTCAACGGGGACTGCAGCCAATTCTTCAGCAATGCTTGATGTTGCGGCAGGGACTTCTAACAACAAAGGATTACTTATCCCCAGAGTGACAGCTGCACAAAAAACAGCAATGAACCCACTACCCGCTGCCGCACAAGGACTGACTGTTTATCAGACAGATGGAGTTGAAGGTTTTTATTATAATACCAGTACAACCACAACCCCATCTTGGAATTACTTAACACCTGGGGGATGGTCATTAACCGGTAATGCGAGCACTAATGCTGCCACTAACTTTATTGGAACTACCGATGCTGTGGATTGGGTGATAAGAACGAGCAATACAGAAAGAATGCGCGTTTTGGCAGGAGGTAATGTTGGGATCGGAATTGCTGCACCACTGGGCAGACTTGATGTTCAAGGTCCGACAGCAAGAACAGGAACAACAGGAACTTCCCCATCATTTTATGTAAGCGGTTCTTTAAATTCGGGCCAAACAGGCCCTGCTGCAGGGAACATAGAATTCAGACATGACAATGGAACACAAGGTATTGGTTTTGGATACAACACTATTTATCAAACAGGAAGCAATGCCAGTCAGGATTTAAATTTATTATCGAGAGGCAGCAGCCCTTTAACGCTGAATGCTTATCCATATAGCACAGGGAATGTTGGAGTGGGAGTTTCCAATCCTGCCTATAACTTTGAAGTAAACGGAACATTTGGTTTCGGTAACGGCAGCTCCGGTTCATACAGATCAAGAACTGAAACAAGAAACGATGCAGGCCAAATGGCTACACAATCAGGATTTTTTGAAACCTCTGCACCCGCCCCAGCTGCCAATTGGCCTGTTGGAGCAGGTAGTTGGTGGCATTTGATAGATGCACGACACAGCAACAACGGAAATAACTACGCCCTTCAAATTGCCGGTAGCTTTTTTGACCAGAATCTTTATTATAGAAAAACGAATGGCTCCGCTAACACAGCTTGGTCTCAACTATTAACAGTAGGGGGTGCAAGCACTGGGTATATCCAAAATCAATTTGCAGGTGCTCAAACAGCTGACCATTGGGTTTCCGGAAGCAGTAGAGCATCGGAGGTATATGCTGCAAATTGGTTCAGAGTAGATGGCGGTGGTGGTATATACTGGCAAGCTTATGGAGGTGGCTGGTATATGCAAGATGCTACATGGATTAGAGGTTATAATGGAAGGTCTTTATGGATGGGAAGTGGTCTTATTGGCGGAGATGGTGGATTAACGATAGGCTATGGTGGAGCAAGCCCTCTTGCTGCTGGTGCAATAATCGCTGGTGATGTTGGAATTGGGGTAAATCCTCCATCCACAAAATTGCATGTGGTTGCCGACAAAGATAATCTTCCTGTTATATATGGTATTAATACCAATAATACAGGCGGTACTTCTTCTTATGGTGTAAGAGGAGAAAGTGCCTCTACAGGGTTGGGATCTGCCGGAGTAAGTGGTGTATCAACAAATTCCAGCCAGAACGAAATGGGTGTACTGGGTGATTATTCTTTATGGGGGGCAGGAGTCTTTGGGCTAGGCTGGGCCTCCGCCTATTCAAACATGCCTTCTACCCGTGATTTTGGTGTTTTCGGAACTGCAACTTTTTCAACCGGAACAGGTGTGGGAGCATATGACGGCACTAACAGTGCAACATCCCAAGCCTTGTATGCATGGGGGAAAACCGTTGCTACCGGGACTAAGTCTGCATCTGTCCCAACAACAAAAGGTAATCAGTTACTTTATTGTACAGAAAGCCCTGAAATTTGGTTTGAAGATATTGGAAGCTCAAAACTTGTAAATGGCATAGCAACAGTTTACCTCGACCCGCTGTTTATGGAAGCAGTTTTTATTGACGAAACTCATGCAATGGAAGTTTTTATTCAGGAGGAGGG
>JBKJQG010000144.1:0-4893 GCA_046594925.1 Bacteroidia bacterium | reverse complement strand
TTTCGAAGTCAACTTCTTCGCCTTTTAATTTTCTGCTCACCAGTTTTGCTGCGGTAGAACCGGATTCCATCGCGAAAGTAACTCCGGATGAAAAAACAGGATCCAAAAATTCAGTAGCATTTCCTGCTGTCACATATCCGTCGCCATAGAACTTGGTGGAAGTGATCGCATATCCTTCGATGGTTCTCGGTGGCAGGACCATTTCCTGTCCGTCGAAACGTTCGGCCAAGAGCGGGCAATCCTTTACGATGGCTTTCATTCTTTCCAGCGGATCTGTTGGAAAATCTTTAAAATACTCCGGGTTGCCAACAAAGCCTACGGATGTTTCTCCTGTAGAAAAAGGGATGATCCAGATCCAGACTTCCTGCTGATGCACAATGACTGTGATGCGATTTCCTTCAACGCCTTCCGGGCGTTTAGGATCTTTGAAATGAGTGAAATGTGTTTTGCGCGGGTCGAAGCTGGATTGTTTGTTCAGACCTAACATGTTCGGGATTACACGGCCGTAACCGCTGCAATCTATGATGTACCGTGCTTCTATTTGTTTTTTGTTTCCATTCGCATCTTCCACTGTGGTGATTGAAGAATGGTCCGGATTGAATTGGATCGCTGTAACTCCCATTTCAAATTCAACGGGGATTCCTTTTTTTGCAACACCGTTCGCCAGGATCTGATCGAACTTTGCGCGTTGCACCTGCCAGGTCCAGGTCCAGCCTTTGCTGAATTGGTCTGCGAAATTGAAATCGCAGACTTTATCTCCCATCAGGAATTTTGCCCCGAATTTTTCTTGAAATCCGCCCAGTTTAACGTCTTCCAGCAATCCCGTTTCTTCCAAATGGTCCATCACACGTGGCAACAAACTTTCGCCGATCACGAAACGAGGAAATTTTACTTTTTCTACAACTCTTACTTTTAATCCGTTCTTGTGCACGATCGACGCTGCAATGCATCCCGCAGGACCTGCACCTATGACCAATACATCTGTTTTCTCAATATTCATCTCTTTTCTCTGTTTTCAATAAATAAGGTCACAAATGTAGCCAATATTTGAAGATTTTTGGAGCATATTCGAATGAATTTTCTAAGGTAATTTTGCTAATTTTACCATCCTGAAATGTCCGAAAATCCTATCATACAAGTAAGTGGCCTTGCCAAAACCTTTGACGGTGCTGGCGTACCAGCCGTAGACGGGGTTTCTCTCAGTATTCGTGCGGGTGAGATCTTCGGACTGCTGGGGCCGAACGGGGCAGGAAAGACGACTACCATTTCCATGCTTTGCGGACTATTTCATCCAACGCAGGGGAAGGTTATAATCGATGGAAAGCCCCTTGAAACGAGTTTGGAAAGTATTAAGCAGATCATTGGTGTGGTTCCTCAGGACATTGCTCTTTATTCTACACTTAGTGCGCGGGAAAATCTGAATTTTTACGGTGAGATGTACGGCTTGACCGGAAAATCTTTAAAAGATAAAAGAGAGCTCTGGCTGGGAAACTTTGGGTTGACTTCAGCAGCAGATAAACGCCTATCCACATATTCAGGAGGAATGAAACGGAGGGTCAACTTGATCGCCGGGATATTGCACGAGCCCAAGATTCTTTTTCTGGACGAGCCGACGGTTGGTGTGGATGTACAATCCCGTAACGTGATTATTGATCATCTGAAAGAGTTGAATAAGTCGGGGATGACGATCGTCTACACTTCTCATCATATGGAAGAAGCGGAACATTTTTGTTCTCGTGTGGCGATCATCGATGCCGGAAAAATAATAGTGGAAGGAACTCCCAAAGAGTTGATAGCGAGCAATTCAGATTGTAGAAATCTGGAAGATGTGTTTTTGCATCTGACGAAACGTAAGTTGAGGGATTAAAGACCTCACCCCTGGCCCCTCTCCGAAGGAGAGGGGAATCGCTTCGTAACGAGTTTGATAGAGTTGATTAGCGCACACCCTTCGATGTGTCTGCTTCAACGCAGAATGCTCAGGGTGACGCTGAAATAAGTTTAACGAATAAGAATAAGAAAAATGAATAAGCTCATTGCTGCCATAAAAAAAGAAGCACTCATTCTGTTGAGAGACAGGGTAGGACTCGCTGTTCTTTTTTTAATGCCAATGATCCTCATTTTTGTGATGACGCTCATTCAGGATTCTGCTTTCAAGAGTTTGAACGAAAGAGGGATTCCGATCATTTTTGTGGATGAGGACAAAGATACTTTGGGTGTTTCCATTGAGCAAGGACTGAGAAGTTCCGGAATGTGTACTTTCAACAATGCCATCGATGGAAAGCCGGCGACAGCTGAAATGGCCGAGAAAGCGGTATCTGACGGAAAGTTTCTTGTTGGGATAGTGGTTCCGAAAGGTGCGACGGAAGCGATTCGTAAAAATGTGCGTGGATTGGTTCAGCAAACATTAGGAACTGAAGATAGCACGACTGTAAAAGCGGATTCCATTGAGATTAAAATTTACATCGATCCGATCACCAAAAAATCTTTTCTTACTGCCGTTACAGCTAGTCTCCACGAATTCATTTCGGAGATCAAAACTAAGATCATGTTTCAGACTTTCTCAAATGAAATAGCCGACATCATTCCGGAAAGAAAAAATGCTCCAAACACTGCCTTCTCGCAATCTCAGATTATTCGTTACAAAGAAATTTACGCCTCGAAACAAATAGGGGAGATTGTGCCGAATGCCGTTCAGCACAATGTTCCAGCTTGGGCCATCTTCGCCATGTTCTTCATTGTGCTTCCTTTGGCGGGAAGTATGGTGAAGGAAAAAAATGAAGGAAGTGCATTGCGTTTGCAAACCATGCCGACTTCCTACCTGCTTTTCATGGGCGGAAAAGTTTCTGTTTATATTTTAGTTTGCCTTATCCAATTCGCATTGATGCTTTCTGTCGGAATGTTCTTTTTGCCGATGTTGGGTTTGCCGACATTGGTAATTGGAAATAGCATTCCCGCTATACTTCTTCTTTCTTTCTCTACAGCATTGGCTGCAACAGGGTATGGAGTGATGATGGGAACAATTTCTAAAACAGAACAGCAAGGAGCAATCTTAGGTTCTTTAACTGTACTGTTACTCTCGGCAATCGGGGGTGTTTGGGTGCCGACTTACGTTATGCCAGAATTGATGCGCAATATTAGTGTTGTTTCACCACTCAACTGGGCGCTCGATGGGTTTTATGAATTGTTCTTGAGAGGCGGGGGAGTTTCGGATATAATTATGTCTTCCGTCAAATTGATGTTTTTCTTTGTTTTCACGATAGCTGTTTCCTTGATAGTTAACAAAGTCAAAAGGAAGATATAAAAACGAATGGTTTCATTTAATTGGTTGAATTTAATATTTGTTTTAAATCCTTTCTTAAAGAAAGATGAGACTCAAGCGTCGGAATGTCAATCTTCCAACCAGATTTTAATATTGTAAAGTAGACCGAGTTGTCATCAAGTAGGACAATATATGACTTCCCGTAACTATGCCCAAAACTGCTTTCGTCTTCATCAAATATTAAACTGTCAGAATGCACTTCTCGTAAGGATAATTTTAGCTTGTCAAAGTAGTTAAGAATTAGTTCTTTATTACTTTGTTTGCTTGAATGTGTTTTAATTTCAGATAAATATGGTTCCCGAATTCTTCGATACAAAATGTATAGACCCACTAAAAATAGTGAGGTCAAGATCGTCCATGCCAACCCAACCTCATTGTTGCCCTCTTTTGAGCTAAAGATAAAATCCCAAAAATAGCAGAGGAATAGTCCAAAGAAGGAGAAAAGGTAAGCTGTCTGAAAATAATCTTCCCAGTGTCCTTTATAAGTCAGTTTTTTCTTAGCAATACTTTTATTAAATTCTATTTCTTTGATTTGTCTCAATCGATCGAATTTTAATAAGCATAGTCACTCAAATATTCAAAATCAGGAAGTAACTTCCCATCCTTACAAATACTTGCTCTGTTTATAATCCCATCGGTATCCTCACCAATAATGCTTGGAAGCACTCTTTCCATTAAGTCTTTTCCGAAATCATCACTTGCGTCCCGTGGCAACTCGCAGGGCAAATTGTCTACCGCCATGATACAAACGGTGTCTTTGTTGAACGGAAGATCTTCTTTGTCTTCTTTGATGTTGTAGCCGTAAAAAGGTCGGTCGATGGAAGAGGAACGGATCGTAGAAGGAACAGATCCCGGAACATCGCAAGTAATGTCGGCGATCACACTGATATGAAAATCTGCTGCTTTCATGTCGCTCAACTCAAACATTCTTGGAGCACGCGGATCCCAGTAATGTGCTGAAATGTAGATGTCGGCTGCTTTTGCATATTTCGAAAAAACGGATTCAAAATGTTCGGGGTGACTGAAGAAATCCTGAAGATCGAAGTTGTGATCGCCTTTTCTTTCCACATAATCGCGGGGATTCAGCTGGCAGTATACGGGTTCACGGAAAGAAGCCATCAGGAACTCTTCTGGGGTTACTTTTCGGATGCGCAATGCACTCAATGTCTCGATCACGCCATTTGCAACACGTCCTCCACCTGTTAATGCAATTTTAATGTTCGGGAGTTTTACACGCTTCAGTTCATCTTCCATTTCTGCTCTGTCGCGACAGATGTTTGCGGGACGTAACTGAAAAAGATCGTATTTTTTTCCATAACCCAGGATGCCGTTGTATGCGCCGACAATTCCGGCATATCGTCCGAATCCTATGATGCGGTTGTGGTTCTTGTCGGTCAACGTTTCATAATCGATCATCTGAATTTTCTTTTCCAACAAAGCCTTCATCAGTTTCTGATTGTGCTGCTGTTTTTTGATGGTATGTGAAAAGAAGAAATATTTTTTGTCCGCCATCAGCATTTCCTTAGGAACTTCTTTCACGCCCATGAGAATTGAGTGACTGCTCAATTCTCATG
>JBKJQG010000376.1:0-6287 GCA_046594925.1 Bacteroidia bacterium | reverse complement strand
ATGAAATCCCCGGAATGAAAACCAATGTGCCTGATGGTGCTTTTTACATCTTTCCTGACATCTCCTCTTATTTTGGAAAATCTTACGAAAATTATAAGATCAAAAATTCCAATGATCTAAGTATGTTCATCCTCGAGGTCGGAAACGTGGCCCTGGTATCCGGCGATGCTTTCGGTGATGACAACTGCATCCGTTTTTCTTACGCTACCTCCGAAGACAAACTGATAGAAGCAGTAAAACGAATGAAAGAAGTTTTAGCTAAACTTAAATGAACCTCACGCCTGCCCCCTCCGCAAGGAGCGGAAGTAAAATGAGTGAAATGACAACTATTCAAGATACATTCAAATCCTTCAATAAATTCAACGTGCTGATTATCGGCGACGTGATGATAGATGCTTATATGTGGGGAAACGTGAACCGCATTTCTCCCGAAGCGCCTGTTCCTATTGTCGCGATCCATAAAAAAGAGAACCGACTGGGCGGTGCGGCAAACGTTGCATTGAACATACAAGCCCTGGGAGCCACTCCCATCCTTTGTTCCGTGATCGGTGATGATGATGGTGCAAAAATATTTCTGGAACTTTTAAAAGAGAACAACCTTTCCGCTAAGGGAATATTAAAAAGTAAAAAACGCATTACTACGATAAAAACACGCGTTATCAGCAGCAATCACCAGATGCTCAGAGTGGATGAAGAGATCGAAAGCAGCATTGATACAAAAGAAACCTCTTCACTTTTCGCAGAGATCAAAAATCTTGTCGTTTCCGAAAAAGTCGACGTAATCATTTTTGAGGATTACGACAAAGGAACCATCAGTGCCGAACTCATCAAGAAAGTAGTGACGTTAGCCAAACAAAAGAACATTCCGACCGTGGTCGATCCGAAAAAGAAAAATTTTATGTCTTATTCCGGAGTGACGCTGTTCAAGCCAAATCTGAAGGAACTAAAAGAAGGTTTAAAAACAGATTTCGATCACAACAACATCAAAGAACTGGGAAAAGCAGTAAGTGGATTTATCAAACAACAGAACATCAGCACCGCTCTAATTACGCTTTCCGAAAAAGGAGTTTATATCCACAGTGCAAAAACAAACGCCCTCGTGCCTGCGCACATCCGCAACATTTCAGATGTTTCCGGCGCAGGCGATACGGTTGTGAGTGTTGCAGCACTTTGTTTGGCTGCCAACCTCTCCCCTGTTGCCACAGCAACATTGGCGAATTTAGCCGGTGGATTGGTCTGCGAAAAAGTGGGAGTTGTTCCGGTCGACAAAAAACAATTATTGGCAGAAGCCCTGAAACTAAAACTTTAAAAACTAAAGAACGGGCAGCACCACCGATGAACTAATGAACCACTGAACCATTGAACCAAACAGTAACACCATATAAAGATCAGACCACCAGCAAAAAAGAGCAGGTAGCAGCGATGTTCAACAACATTGCTCCGAAATACGACCTCCTGAATCAATTGCTTTCTTTGGGTATTCACAAAGGCTGGAGAAGAAAAGCAGTAAATCTCTTAAAGAAGATCCAACCGAAAACAGTACTCGACATCGCAACCGGCACAGGCGACTTTGCGATTGAAGCCATGAAGTTGAATCCCGATAACATTGTTGGAGTCGACATTTCAGAGGGCATGCTGAAGATCGGTGTTGAAAAGATCAGCAAGCTCGGATTGCAAAACAAGATTGAACTAAAATTGGGAGATTCTGAAAACCTTCCTTTTGCTGACAACTCCTTTGATGCGATCACGGTTGGCTTCGGGGTACGCAATTTCGAAAATCTGGACAAAGGCATAAAGGACATTTACCGTGTTCTGCGAAAAGGCGGAATGGTTTCCATTCTGGAATTTTCCAAACCAAGAAAATTTCCGATCAAGCAGGTCTACCATTTTTATTTCCGATACATCACTCCTGCGATAGGAAAATTACTGTCAAAAGACAGCTCAGCCTATACTTACTTGCCGGAATCGGTAAAAGCATTTCCGGACGGAGATGATTTTCTCGCGGTCCTGAAAAAAGCAGGATTTAAAGAAACAAAGGCCATTCCCGTGACATTTGGGGTTGCCTCCATTTATATAGCCGAAAAATAAAATAAACTGCGCAAAACCGCGTTTTTGTAAAGCAACAAAAGAAATTGAAAGCGTTTTTAAAATATTCCACAGTCCTTCTCCTCGCTCTTGCCAGCTATTCAGCTGCCGCACAGGATCACCGGGGAAACCTGCCAACTTATTATAAAGAACGGCTCCACTTTGGGTTTACCATAGGCGTAAATCGGGCCAATTTCATCATTCACCCTGCACCTCATTTCGAACGTTTTGATACTTTGAAAAGTGTTGAATCCATTCCAAAATACGGATTCAACCTTGGGATTGTTTCCGAACTAATGCTACACGAATACATCACATTACGCTTCATTCCCAACCTTGCCTTCGCTGAAAGAAATTTGCAATACGACTTTCAGGGGTTCGACACCATTGTCAGGAAAAAGTCCATCGAGTCCACGTTCTTAAATTTCCCACTTGACCTGAAACTCCGCTCCAAACGAGTCGGAAATTTCGGGGCCTACATTCTCGCCGGCGGCAGTTACAGCCTCGATCTTGCTTCTAAAAGAAAGACGGTGACCAGTACCGATCCCAATGAACAGATCGTTAAGCTGAAACGGGATGACTTCGGCTATGAATTCGGTGCAGGAGCAGAATTCTACTTAGAATATTTCAAATTTGCAATTGAAGGAAAACTGAGCATCGGCACAAAAAATCTTCTGATAAAAGACAATACCATTTATTCCAATTCCATAGATAAGCTGAACTCAAAAGTATTTTTGATCTCGCTTACTTTCGAAGGATAAGTGGGAATTACGAAAAAAACGAATATTACGAAACGGCGTTTTGCGGTTCAATAATTTAATATTTTATAGACACGAGCTAATCTGTTTGTTAGAAGAATAGCTGATCCGTCACCCTGAGCGTAGTCGAATGGGTAAAGAAAAAAATACAAGAAATTTGCACGATAAAAACGTGCCGCAATAAAAATGAAGAACGAACTCAACCTGGTCCTCTCACCCGAAGAGGCGGCAAACGAATCTGCTGTCAAATCCATTGCCGCAAAGCAATTACACATTCCAGAAAATCAAATTACGTTTGTTAGGATCCTTAAACGATCCATTGACGCCAGGTCCCGGAACATAAAGATCAACCTAAAAATTGAAGTTTACGTCAACGAACAATCTCCTCCTTCGCCAGTGTACAAATTCAATTTCCCGGATGTTTCCTCCAAAAAACCCGTGATCGTGATTGGGGCGGGACCAGCAGGATTGTTTGCAGCATTGCAGCTGATCGAGAACGGATCCAAACCCATTGTCATAGAACGCGGCAAAACGGTGAAGGACCGAAGAAGAGACCTTGCAGCCATTAACAAGGAAGGTGTCGTTAACCCGCATTCTAACTATTGTTTTGGCGAGGGCGGTGCCGGAACTTATAGCGATGGAAAACTCTACACCCGTTCTACCAAACGTGGTGATGTAACCAAGGTATTAGAATTATTTGTCGCCCATGGAGCCGATGAAACCATTTTGATCGAAGCACACCCTCACATCGGAACCAACAAACTTCCAAAGATCATTGAAGCAATGCGTCAAACTATCCTTGATCAGGGCGGAGAAATATACTTTAATACGCACTTGACCGACTTCTTGATCAAGGAAAATTCGGTAAGGGGAGTTGTCTGCAAACAACTGGAATCAAACACTAGCATTGAATTCATTTCAGACGCCGTTATTCTGGCAACCGGACATAGCGCCCGCGACATTTTCGAATTGCTGCATTCCAAAAACATTTTAATTGAAGGTAAAACCTTTGCAATGGGCGTACGCGTTGAACATCCTCAGGCATTGATCGATTCACTTCAATACCATTGTTCATTGAACGAGGTCGAAAAAAAACGTGACTTCCTTCCGGCATCTTCTTATAGTCTGGTTCACCAAGCTTTGGGCAGAGGCGTTTATTCTTTCTGCATGTGCCCGGGAGGCATCATTGCCCCTTGTGCCACAGCACCGGGAGAGGTCGTTACCAACGGATGGTCGCCCTCCAAAAGAAATAATCCTTTCGCCAATTCAGGAATTGTCGTTACCATAGAACCGGAGGACTACCGAAAATTTGCTTCGCAGGGACCACTGGCTGGACTTCGCTATCAGCAGGATTTGGAGCAAATGGCCTTTGTAGCTGGCGGGGGCGGACAAACAGCACCCGCTCAAGGTTTATTAGATTTTGTACACGGAAAATTATCTCCCCTCCTGCCAGAGGTTTCTTATCAGCCAGGCATCAAGTCGGCTCCCTTACATGAATTGCTTCCTTCCGAGATCGGAAAAAGATTGCAACTCGGCTTTTCCGAATTCGGAAAAAAGATGCGTGGTTATCTTAGCAACGATGCAGTGATTGTTGGAGTGGAGTCGCGGACCTCTTCGCCAGTGAGGATCCCGAGGGACAAAGAGACACTGGTACATCCTCAAATTAAGGGACTTTACCCTTGTGGCGAAGGTGCCGGCTATGCTGGAGGCATTGTTTCTGCAGCCATTGACGGACAAAAATGTGCGGATGCTGCGACCGGGAAAATTAAATTAACTTTGCACTAATATTTTAAAAGAACAGACCATGAAATTTATCATTCAACTTGTCATAGTAACACTCGCCGTTCTTATTTCCCAATACATTTTACCGGGAGTGAGCATTGACGGAAATGATTTTTTAACAGCACTAGTTGTAGCAGCGGTGCTTTCGTTCTTGAACGCAGTTGTAAAACCAATCATGATCATCTTGACAATACCCGTGACTATTTTCACGTTCGGCTTGTTCCTCCTGGTGATCAACGCCTTGATGATACTGCTGGCAGCGAAGATCGTGGACGGTTTCCATGTGGAAGGATTTTGGTATGCATTGCTATTCAGTTTGATCTTATCACTTGTTACCTCTGTCCTCGAAAGAATCAAGCAGCGCGACGAACACGATGGAAACATTTAGCTATGTATTCACAGAACTGCTAATTAAGATATACTGCAAACCAAATTAAACTTTTTAATTTTAAACTTTTAACTTTTTTTTAATGATACAAGTAGGCGCATACAATGAGTTGGAAGTAGTGAAAGAATTGGATTTCGGGATCTACTTCCGGGAAGGGGATGTTGAAATTCTGATGCCGACTAAATGGGTGCCCTCCGGAACTAAAATCGGAGACACGCTGAATGTTTTTGTCTTCAGGGACTCCGATGACCGTTTGATAGCAACCACGGTAAAGCCAATGGCAACAGCCGACACATTTGCTTTTTTGGAAGCAAAACAAGTGAATGAAATCGGGGCATTTATGGACTGGGGAATGGATAAAGACTTGCTTGTTCCTTTTCGTGAACAGGCACAGCGCATGGATGCCGGAAAAAGTTATGTAGTATTCGTTTACCTGGATGAAGAGACCGACAGATTAGTCGGCTCCACCAAACTGAGCAGGTTCATCATCCGCGAAGACGTGGACGTGCAAGAAGGCGACATCGTTGATCTTTTGATTTATTCAGAAACCGACCTGGGCTACAATGCTATCGTCAATGATCTTTACACCGGATTAATATACAAGAACGAGATCTTCGAAGCCATCCGAGTAGGCGATAAGATGCAGGGATTTGTTAAACGGGTGCGCGAAGACGAGAAAATTGATTTAAGTCTGCAAAAAAGCGGCTACGAATTAGTAGACGACGTAAAATGGAGGATTCTAAAACTGATCAAAGAAGAAAATGGATTTTTAGCATTGAACGACAACAGCACACCTGAAGAAATAAAATCAAAACTGGCCATCAGTAAAAAAGCGTTCAAGAAGGCTATTGGAGCTCTTTACCGGGAACGTCTGGTGAATTTGACTGACAAAGGAGTTGAACTCATCCAAAAGTAGATTTCCTAATGTATTTTAAAAAAGGGATTCTGAACTCCTTAAAAAATATTAAACTTTAAACCCGCAATTGCTACAAATTTTCTTGTTAATCCGTCTGGCCTTGCCTGGCGTGTGACAATGGGACTAGCAAAAACAAAAACAACATCCAGTCTTTTGAAAATCGGAACAACTCCGGCGATGTTTATATTTAAAGTCGAGCCTTGGGATCCGGCAATTTTATCCCGATTTTCTTCTTTATTTGTGAATGAATCGTTCGAAAGATGATAGATCAATAATAAGCCGGTACTCACATTTATTTTTTTAGTAAAAAAATTTCTATTTACCCTAAATATCCCATCATCTGATCTTCTAAGCATAT
>JBKJQG010000275.1:0-44714 GCA_046594925.1 Bacteroidia bacterium | reverse complement strand
TTCATTTGCCGTTGCTGTTGTTTCGTCTTCAAGCATTTTTAGTGAAAGAGACAGTTGAGTCACCTCCGCGGCCTGTGAATCAATGTCAACGCCATATATATTACTTTTTAGGATATCTTGCTTTTGCAGTATGCTCATGACCCATAACCCATCTTTGGTCAAATGGCATCCCGCTTTTTTTGCTTTTTCGGGGTGGCTCTGATAGTATTTATTGTAATAATTTAAAATGTAGTCAAAAACACTAATTAGAAATGACCCGCTTCCGCATGCCACGTCAATGAATCTCATTTTACGAATTTGTTCGGGCGCCTTCCCTTCAATCATTTTACCCACAGTTTTTTCTATAATGTAATCCACTATATGTTTGGGTGTATAATAAACGCCTCCAGATTTTCTAACTTCCGGCTTTTCTTCGATTTTTACCCTATGGTCTGTGGCATGAACAATTTTTCCAAGAAATCGCTCATAGATACTTCCCAAAATGTGTATTGGGATTTCATTAAATAGAAAACGAGAGTTAAGGTGACATAAGTCTTGACAAATTCGATAGAAGTCATTTCCTATCGGACCCTTAAAATCTGGATTGTCAATAAAACTTTTCTTAAAAACAATTCCGTTGTATTTTGCTTCTAACTTTTTTGAAGTATTTATAAAGTCGACCCAAGCGCTTCCTTTTTCTCCGAATGAATCAACATAGTGCTCTTGTTCAATTAACTTGTCTTCTAAGAATCGGATAAATACTAGACGATCAATTATTTTTTGTGTGGCTTCGGTTAATTCTTCGCTGTTAAGCGTTTCGTCCCCTTTCTTTAGTGCTTTTGCCAGCATTTCTCGCTTTTCTTCAATTTCGTTTAAGAAATCAACGTCAATAGACTTTAAGTTCTCATAAGCAAACATGGCTTTCTGAACAGCCTTTCCTCTTGGCTTTGGCAGGGCCTCCGATCTTTTTTCAAGAGAATTGTTTAAAACTGCTTCTTTTGAAAACAGCCAGTAAATGCGTGCAAATTTTTCTTCAACGCAATAATCTGTATAGTGAAACCGCTCAATTTGTCTTGACAAGACAGTGTTTATGTCTGGGGTGTATCTGCAATCGAGAATATGAAACTCTTCGAAATCGGTTAATACTGCTATTGGCGTATTTTTATGCCATCCATATCGGATTGTTTGAAAATAATAATCTTCATCATGTAGGTCTTGGGCGGGTTTCTTTGCCTCGACAAAAAATTTCGGGTCTCTATAATTTGGACTTAGGGAGAATGAGTAGTCTGCGCGTTTTTGCGCGCCACTGACACTTACACCCTTTTCGACTTTCACCTCTTGTTCGTACGGATTCTTTTGAATATTGTGGTGAACATCCCAGCCGAGAGCAATCCAGAATTTATCTATGAAGTCCTTTCTGACTTCAGCTTCTTGATAGCTTTTTGATAAATAGTGTTTTTCGCCTGCTTTAAAGTCGTTTACAAGCTCTTTGACTGCATCATAAGCATTGCTAAAAGCTTCCATTGATTTTTGGGGAGTGGATTGTTTTTCAAATGTATAAAAAAATAATACATCTTGTATTTTAATTGAATACTATCGCTTGGCTCTTTGGAAATGAAAAGAATGGACTTTTGTGCATGGCAAAAATTCACATAGGCAAGAAAATCAAGGAAGTACTCGGGGAATCGAAATTTTCAGTAATAGAGTTCGCTGAAAAGATCAGCCGGACAAGAGATGTGATTTATAAGATCTTTGCCAAGGAAAACATTGATACTGGACTTCTGCAAAAGATCAGCCAGGTGTTGGAACACGATTTTTTTAGTTATTACAGCCAGGAATTGCCCGTAGTGAAGGAACCTGGGAAGCCGGGGTATACCAAAAAGACGGATCTGATTGCCTCCATGGGCGAAGATCTGAAAACATTTAAAAAGAGATTTGCGGAGTTGGAAGAGAAATACGAAACACTTCAGAAATTAAGCAGACTGCAGGAAGAGAAGTTGGAGCGGATCAGTAAAAAAACAAAAAAGTAATCTTAAAAGAGTGTCATCTGCGCAATCACACTCTTGATTTTCTTTTCTTTTATTTTTAGAACCGGGGAGCCGGTGATTTCATAAACTTCTGATTCCTCGTAGCGGGAAGCCACAACCACATTTGTTTTTCCGGCGTGTTTACTAAAGAGCTCATGAACGAGCGCCGGGTCATTGTTGTTTTTTGATAGGTGGGAAAGCAAGACATGACTCATGAATCCGGGACGATGGACGTTGAAAAGATCCAAGGCTTCTTTGTTAGATAGATGTCCGTGTCCGCCACTGATGCGTTTTTTTAAATAATAGGGATATCCTCCATTGTCGAGCATCTCTGTATCATAGTTGGCTTCTAAAAAGGCAGCATGACATTTTTTGAAATTCCTGATCGTGTTCTCGCAAACGCTTCCAATGTCGGTAAGCACTCCGATGCAAAGGCCATTGCCTTCCACTATGAAACTATGAGGGTCACCGGCGTCGTGGAATTTTGAAAAGGCTGTTACGACAAGGTCTCCAATGCGGACAGGTTTGTCGGCTTTGAAGGAGCGCACCAAGCTTTCTTCCAATTTCAGGGAACTGTTGTTGCGTGTTTTTGTCGTTATATAAACCGGCAACTTGTATTTTCTGGAGAGTACACTTACGCCGTTGATGTGATCAGTATGTTCGTGTGAAATGAAGATCGCTTTTACCAGGCCCATGTCCAGGCCCGAACGCAGCATTCTTTTCTCCGTTTCGCGGCAGGAAATGCCGGCATCTATCAAAACAGCTTCTCTGCCATTACTTACATAATAGCAGTTTCCATTGCTTCCGGAATTTAGGGAGGAGATAAAAAGAGACATGTTGCAAAAATACGCAGAAATGTTGTTTGGAAAGGGAATGTTGAAATCTAAACTACAAAATGCAATATTCGAAGTTGCAAGAGTTAACCGCTGTATCCGAATCGTTTTAATTGGGTGTCGCTATCACGCCAGTCTTTGTTTACCTTCACGAACAACTCAAGAAATACTTGTTTCTGAAAAAATTCTTCCATGTCTTTCCGGGCTTCGGTGCCGACTTTTTTGAGAGCTTTTCCCTGGTGTCCAATGATGATACCTTTCTGGGAATCACGGACTACCATAATCTCAGCGCGAATCTTAATGATTTTTTCTTCATTCTTAAAAGATTCGATTACTACTTCAACAGAATATGGTACTTCCTTCTTGTAATTCGTAAGGATCTTTTCGCGAATGATCTCTGAAACAAAAAATCGTTCAGGTTTGTCAGTCAATTGGTCTTTGTCGTAGAATCCGGGGCTTTCAGGTAGCAATGCCAGGATGCGGTCAAAGACATAACTCACGTTGAACTTCTCCAATGCAGAAACAGGTATAACTTCCGCTTTCGGTACTTCGGTTTTCCAGTACTGTACTTTTTCTTCTAATTTGTCCTGAGTGGAAAGATCGATCTTGTTAACTAGCAAAAGAACATGTGCGCTGGTGTTCTTGATCTTGTGAAGTACTTTTTCTTCTATTTTAATGTCTTCGTAAATGTCGGTAACAAATAAAATGATGTCTGCATCCTGCAAAGCAGTGTTCACGAATTCCATCATCGACTCCTGCAGTTTGTAGTTTGGTTTTAGAACACCAGGGGTATCAGAATAAACGATCTGGAAGTCTTCGCCGTTGACAATCCCCATAATGCGGTGACGTGTAGTTTGAGCTTTTGAGGTAATGATGGAAAGCCTTTCGCCCACCAACACGTTCATAAGGGTTGATTTCCCAACGTTTGGAGAGCCAATGATGTTTACAAACCCTGATTTATGTGCCATTTAAAAAATGTTGATAAGATATTTGGACTACAAAGAAACAAAATATATCTTTGCACCGCAATTTAAAAAGGCAGAGAAGCCTTTTCGTTCTTTAAGAGATTCAATTATCACGATATATTGCGGGGTGGAGCAGTTGGTAGCTCGTTGGGCTCATAACCCAAAGGTCATCGGTTCGAGTGCGGTCCCGGCTACTACAGCCGATTCTTTTATAGAATCGGCTTTTTTGTTTCTCCATGTTTTTAGTTTCTATTCACCATTCTTTCCTCTAAACATCTGTAAAGCAAGCAATAACCGGAATAAATGTGTTATCTTTGCGCCCTCAAATAAAGCAAAAAACGCCAAATGGCAAACATAGTAGCAATAGTAGGTCGCCCGAATGTAGGCAAATCAACCATTTTCAACCGTCTGACAGACAGCCGGAAGGCAATTGTCGATTCCGAGTCCGGCGTGACACGCGACCGCCATTACGGTAAATCCGAATGGAACGGGATCGAATTCTCTGTGATCGATACGGGAGGCTATGTGAAAGGCTCAGAGGACGTGTTTGAAGGGGAGATCCGCAAACAAGTGAACCTGGCGATCGAAGAGTCGAATGTTATTTTATTCGTGCTGGATGTGGCGGATGGGATTACGGATGACGATAAGGTAGTAGCCAACATTCTGAGAAAAGGAAAAAAGAAAGTGTTTGTTGTCGCTAATAAAGTCGACAACAACGTGCGTCAGGGGCTTGCCGGTGAATTTTATGCGCTCGGTCTTGGCGAAGTACATAACATTTCTGCGATCAGCGGAAGTGGAACAGGTGATCTGTTGGATGAAGTGGTGAAAGTGTTTGACAAAGACGTTGTAGAAGAAGATCTGGAGATTCCGAAATTCGCAATTATCGGACGTCCGAATGTAGGCAAGTCTTCCATGATCAATGCATTGCTGGACAAAGAGCGTAATATTGTTACTCCGATAGCCGGAACAACCCGTGACTCCATCAATACAAGGTACACAGCCTTCGGTCACGATTTTTTGCTGATTGATACTGCCGGGATCCGGAAGAAAGCCAAAGTGGAGGAAGATCTGGAATTTTATTCCGTGATGCGTTCTATACGTGCGATTGAAGATTGTGATGTTTGTTTGCTCTTGATAGATGCAACCTTGGGCTTAGAAGCTCAGGACATCAACATTTTCCGAGTAGTTGAAAACAACCGCAAAGGAATTGTGATCGTGGTGAACAAATGGGATTTGGTGGAAAAGACCACCAATTCAACCAAGGAGTACGAAGAAAAGATCCGTGAGAAATTGGCTCCTTATAAAGATGTTCCAATCGTGTTCACTTCTGCGTTGACGAAACAGCGTGTTTTGAAAGCAATAGAGATCGCTGAGAAAGTAAACTTTAACCGGACAAAATCCATCAAGACGCGTGAGCTGAATGATGTGATGCTGCCTATCATTGCGCATTCGCCACCGGCTGCCATCAAAGGGAAATATGTAAAGGTTAAATTTATTAATCAGCTGCCAACACACGCTCCAACATTTGCATTTTACTGCAACCTTCCTCAGTACGTGACGGAATCTTACATCCGTTTCCTGGAGAACAGGCTGCGCGAGAATTTTGATTTCTCGGGCGTGCCCATACAAATCTTCATGCGCAAGAAATAGTTATTTTTTTTCTTTAAAATTTAGGTCTACTCTGAATTCTAAATTTATGAGGTGGCGATAGGTCTCGTCCGCTTCAAAAGAAGCTAGGGCGGGGCGATAAACACCTGCTACGGAATAAAATTTGCTGAAACGGTATTCTATTCCAAGGCTGGCACCAAGGGTCTGATCTGTTTTATGATAACTCGCCACATCGTTCAGTTTGCTGGTCAACCTGAATTTATAATTGTTCAGATTAAAGCCTCCGATCACACTAACGTTTTCACGAACGGTGCGATGATAGATCAGTTCAAGGTAGGAACATTCAATGCTTGTATTCAGGTCTTTTTCGGATGCGCTGTTTATTTTTGCCGGTGAAGCCAAGGCTTCTGCTATGCTCAGGTTCACTGATGCTTTGTGTTTTCCATTCTTGTAAAAGCCAGAGATCCCCAGCCCGAAAAACCCGAATGTGCTTTTATTCTCATTCAGCTGATAATCGACATAGCGGTATTGATTGACCCACGGAAAGGAAAGTGTGACCCCATAGTTACCCGACTTCTTCGCCATTTCCGTTTGCGACCTGCAAGGCCCAAGGATAGCTACAAGGAAGAACAATGTAAGGATCGATTTCATTCAGTTCTTTTGATAAATTAAAAACGCCTCATTCTTAACTTTGAGAATGAGGCGTTATTGTGCTGATTGGGATATTATTTCAATTTAAATGCTGCTTTAACTTTTGCAACATAATCCAGTTTTTCCCAAGTAAACAATTCCACTTTCATGGTTTTTACTTTTCCGTCGGGTGACTTAAAGGTTTTTGTGATCGTCTCATTCTTTCTTCCCATGTGACCATAAGCTGCGGTTTCACTGTAAATAGGCGTGCGCAGTTTAAAACGTTGTTCGATGAAGTAAGGACGCATGTCAAACACACGCTCCACTACTTTAGCAATCTGTCCGTCAGTCATTTTTAATTTAGAAGTTCCGTAAGTGTCGACGAAGATTCCCATCGGCTGCGCAACTCCGATTGCATAGGATACTTGAACCAATACTTCGGAGCAAACGCCCGCTGCTACTAAATTTTTTGCAATGTGACGGGTGGCGTATGCTGCTGACCTGTCCACTTTTGACGGGTCTTTTCCTGAAAATGCTCCACCACCGTGAGCGCCTTTTCCGCCATACGTATCTACAATGATCTTACGTCCGGTCAATCCAGTATCCCCATGAGGGCCGCCGATCACAAACTTGCCGGTTGGATTGATGTGGTAATTGATTTTGTTGTTGAACAAATGAGCGTATTTTGGATATTTCTTTTTTACTCTTGGGATCAGAATGTCGATGATGTCTTTTTTGATCTTGGCAAGCATTTTTGCTTCGGCATCAAAATCATCGTGTTGAGTAGAAACGACAATCGCGTCTATGCGGACAGGAATGTTGTCGTCACTGTACTCCAATGTTACTTGAGATTTTGCGTCCGGGCGAAGGTATTTGATCTCTTTGTTCTCTCTGCGCAAAGCAGCAAGTTCCAAAAGGATTCCATGAGCAAGATCCAATGCCAGTGGCATGTAGTTAGCTGTTTCGTTGGTTGCATAACCGAACATCATTCCCTGGTCACCTGCACCTTGTTCTTCTTTTTTCTTTTTGTCTACTCCTTGATTGATGTCAGAAGATTGCTCGTGGATCGCAGAAAGGATCCCGCATGAATTGGCTTCGAACATGTACTCGCTTTTTGTATACCCGATCTTGCGGATTACTTCGCGCGCTATCTCCTGCACATCCAAATAGGCTTTTGATTTTACTTCCCCCGCCAGGATAACCTGACCGGTTGTTACCAATGTTTCACATGCAACTTTCGACTGAGGATCAAAAGCAAGAAAATTATCAATCAATGCGTCAGAGATCTGATCGGCTACTTTGTCCGGATGTCCTTCTGAAACAGATTCCGATGTAAATAAATATCCCATTAAATTAGTTCGTTTTGTTAGTTTAGTTTAATTTTTAACGAGTGCTAAAGTACAATTTATTAAGGAATTGGGAAAGAAAAATAATTACGGATACGAGAATCCTAGTTCGGAGGCTATCCCCCTCGGATCCGGATATCTATCGGGAGGGGATAGGCTCCGTTAATTTATTTTCGTTTGAAAAAAAATTCTTGGGAGTAAAAACTTTTCTATTGCATTTTGACCTACCAGATCTTCACCCTGATCTTCTCGTCCCGATACATTTTATCGCCTTTCTTGATGTTGAAAGCTGAATAAAATTCATCTATGTCGGAAAGTGGTCCGTTGATGCGGAACTCAGCCGGAGCATGCACGTCGCTCATGATCTGCTTGGCCAAGGAAGCATCGGTACGGTTGACCATCCAGGCATACGCATAGGCTAGAAAATAACGTTGGTCGGAAGTATAACCGTTGTAAAGTTCTTTGGATTGTCCTTGTTTGGTTTTTTTGAAAGCCTCCAAGCCCATGATCACACCGCCAAGATCTGCAATGTTTTCACCCTGCGTATTTTCGCCTCTCACATGCATGCTGTCCAGCACTACATAATTGTTGAACTGCTCCACAATTAATTTTGTCCTTGCCACAAATTGTGAACGGTCGACAATGGTCCACCAGTCGGAAAGATTTCCGTTCTCATCGTAAAGGCTTCCCTGATCATCAAACCCATGTGTGATCTCATGACCGAATGTAGAGCCTCCTATGATTCCATAAAGCACAGCATCATCGGGCATCCGACCTTCGAAGCCCGGAACGATGATGTTGCAGGCTGGTACTACAATTTCGTTGCTCGGTGGATTGTAGTAAGCATTATAGGTCTGAGGGAACATTTCCCATTCTGTCAGATCTACTGGTTTTCCATACTTGTTGATCATGAAATTGTATTCCCATTTCTTAATGTTGAAAATGTTCTGAAGGTAACTGTCACGGCTGATCTCGAGGCTCGACATATCTTTCCACTTGTCGGGATATCCAACCTTCATCACAATCTTGTTCAGTTTGCTCAATGCTTTTTGCTTAGTGGCATCACTCATCCATCTTAACTTTTTAATGTGATCGGCATACACATCGCGGATGTTATTTCCGATCTCTAGCAATTTCTCTTTTGTTCCTTTCGGAAGGTATTCTGCCACGTATACTTGACCGATCAACTCACCCAATGAGTTATTGGTTTCTTCCACTATTCTTTTCCAACGCGGTTTTTGTTCTTTTACTCCTTCGAGAACTGTCGAATAGAAATGGAAATTCTGTTCTTCAATGCTTTTGTTTAGGTTGCCCGCAAATTCATTCAACAGCGTCCATTTCAAATACACTTTCCAGTCGTTCAGTGTAGCTTTTTTTAAGATGATCTCTAATTGACTGAAATATTCAGGCTGTCCCACGACCACTGAATCAAGGTCTTTAAGGCCCAATTGTGTGAAGGTTATTGGCCAGTTAACGGAAGGTGTCAGTTTGTCAAGAGAGGCCACGGTCATCTTATTGTAATTTTTGTATGGATCTCTCAGGTCTTCCATTTTTCGGGATGATTTTGCAAACCAGGTTTCCAGAAACATAACGATGTCACTGTTTTTTTTGGCTTCCCCTTTTTCGGTTCCGGTCAGCTCAAACATTTTCTGAACGTGTTCTACATATTCTTTTCGGATATTGATGTTGCGGGAATCGTTGTTGAGATAATAATCGCGCTCTGGAAGTCCCAGTTTGACTTGTCCGAGTGAAGCCACATACTGTGAGCTGTTCTTATCGTCCCGTATAACGGAAAACGAGAACAAGGGGCGGACATTCATTTTGTTGTGTTCGGCGACCACACGGATCATGTCCGTTTTGTCCTTTATGGCATCAATTTTTGAGAACTCTTCGCGGAGCAACAATATTCCGGCCTTTTCAATGTTGGTGGTATCCATTCCACTGAAATAAAGGTCGCCGATCTTTTGTTTGTTGCTGCCCTTCTCGGATTTTGCATCTGCAGCAGATGACTCACAGATTTTTTTCACGGATTCGTTAATGGTATCTTGTATGGTATTAAAAATGCCGTTACTTCTTTCGGAAGAGGGGATAGGATTTTTTTTAAACCAGCCATTGTTCGCGAACAGGAAAAAATTCTCGCCCGGAGAAATGGAAGAATCAATGTGGGTCGTGATGGGGTCACTAAAGTTTTCCTGTTCTGCATTGGTTTTGTCTGCATCACCACAGGAAGAAAAAAGGACAGCAACTGTTGCAAAAAACAAAAAGGTCTTTTTAATCATGATTTTATTTAGTTAGGTGTTTGAAAACATCTTCAAGTTTTTGTTCTTCTTTGTGCAGCGTCAGCACAGCCATGCCGTTCTGAACGGCAAACTGAAAAATATCAGTGCGGATGTCCTTCTCGCTGTGTGCTTCGATCTGCCAGATGTTTGCTTTTATGTTTGTCGCATCAAAAACTCCGTTTATTTTTTTAAGGGAGCTACGGCTTGTTTGTTTGTCGAATTCAACTGTAATGAATTGTTTGTTCGTGGTTTGTGTATTTTGGATTACGGAAGTGGTGTCGTTGGCGACAATTGTACCGTTGTTAACAATAATCACCCGGTCGCATACCGCTTCCACTTCTTGCATGATGTGAGTGGAAAGCATCACGGTTTTTTGTTTGCCGACTTGGATGATCAGATTGCGGATCTCTTCTAATTGATTAGGATCCAAACCTGTTGTAGGCTCATCCAGAATCAGCACTTTCGGGTCGTGGATAAGGGCCTGGGCCAAGCCCACTCGCTGGCGGTAACCTTTGGAAAGGGCACCGATCTTCTTTTTTTGCTCGACCTGCAAGCCAGTCATCTCTATCATTTCTGAAATGCGTTCTTTCACATTTTTCAGGTGATGCAATCCGGCAATGAATTCAAGATATTCCTTTATATACATATCCAGATATAAAGGATTGTGCTCGGGAAGGTACCCAACGTTGCGGCGGACATCCAAATGCTGCTCTGCTACGTCGAATCCGCAAACTGACGCGCTGCCCGATGTCTGCGGAATGAAGCAGGTTAGGATCTTCATCATGGTTGATTTTCCTGCCCCGTTTGGGCCAAGGAAACCCACGATCTCTCCGGTGTTCACTTCAAAGGACACATCGTTCAATGCGTTCTGCTCACCGTAGGTTTTTGTTATGTTAGTTACTTTGATGGACATCCCTTTAATTCTATATTTTGATTTATTGATTTTTAGAATGGTCAAAATTTTACATTCCAAAAGATTCCTTATTCGTAAATTTGTAATGATTCGTAATTTGTAACACAAAGCTAATTCTTTTTGATAAATTTGGTGTTCAAATAATGATAAACGGCAAAACGAATGCAGGGTATTGTAATTAAGTCTACCGGAAGCTGGTATTCTGTCCTTTCCGGGGGCGGCACAATCGAATGTAGGATAAAAGGCGTTTTCCGGATCAGGGAAATCAAAACTACGAATCCCATTGCGGTGGGCGACGTTGTAGATTTTGAAATGGAAGCGGATGGAAGGGGAGTGATCCACGCCATCGGCGACCGCAAAAATTACATCATCAGAAAGTCGATCAACCTTTCGAAACAATCCCACATTCTCGCTGCAAATGTTGACCAGGCACTGTTGGTGGTTACGCTGGCTTTTCCGCGTACTTCCGCTGGTTTCATCGACCGGTTTTTATTAACCGCTGAAGCTTATCACATTCCTGCCATTCTGGTTTTCAATAAGCTTGACCTCTTTCTTACTGATGAAAAACTCATGCGGGAGCTGAATGAATTTATTTCCGTCTATGAAAAAATCGGATACGAATGTTACAAAGTTTCTGCTACAGAAAATACGGACATTGAATTGTTGAGAAAACTTACTAAGGACAAAACCACATTGATCGCCGGACATTCAGGCGTGGGGAAATCTACCCTGGTGAATGCGATGGATAAAAATCTGGATCTGAAAGTAGGGGAGATCTCTGATGCTCATAATAAAGGAAAACATACCACCACCTTCGCGGAGATGCATCCTTTGGAATACGGTGGCTTCATCATCGATACACCCGGTATAAAAGAGTTGGGTCTTGTTGATATGGAAAAAGAAGAGATCGGGAATTATTTTAGGGAAATGCAGGCCATAAAAAATGAATGCAAATTTAACAACTGTGTTCACTTAAACGAACCGAAATGTGCAGTGATCTCAAGAGTTGAAAAAGGGGAAATTGCTTTGTCGCGATACACAAGTTACATAAGCATCATGGGTGGAGAGGAACTGGAAACGGAGTATTAAAAAATTTCAACCCCGATTGCTATCGGGATCAAATTTTTAAACATGAGAGTAGTCATTCAAAGAGTTTCTGAAGCTTCTGTCACCATCGAAGGGAAAATCAAAAGTTCCATCGGTTTGGGCTTGTTGATTTTGTTGGGGATTGAAGAAACTGATTCGCAAGAGGACAGCGAATGGCTGAGCGCAAAAATTATTAATCTTCGGATCTTTAATGATGCGGAGGGAGTTATGAATGTTTCTGCCAAAGATGCAGGTGTTGACATTATTCTAGTCTCGCAATTTACTTTACACGCTTCTACAAAAAAGGGAAACCGTCCTTCTTATATTAAAGCTGCACGACCTGAGCAAGCGATCCCGCTTTACGAAGAGATGATCGCTCAATTGGAAAAAGATCTGGGGAAAAACATTCAGACCGGTGAATTCGGAGCAGATATGAAGGTGAGTTTATTGAATGATGGACCAGTGACGATCATGATGGACAGCAAGAATAAAGAATAAAATTCGAACCCACCCAGTCACCTTTTTATTCAAATCTCAAAGCCTCAATAGGATCCAATTTAGATGCTTTGATGGCCGGGTAAACTCCGGCGAGCGTGCCCACTCCTAAACAAAGAAGTATGCTCATGACGATCCAATCCCAAGGGATGATGAAACTGATGTCGAACGACAGAGCGATCATGTTCCCCAGAATGATCCCTAGTAAAGTTCCTGCAAATCCACCCATCTGGCAGATCACCACAGCTTCCACCAAAAATTGAGCACGGATTATTTTTCTGGTTGCTCCCACTGCTTTCCGGATCCCAATCTCTCGCGTGCGTTCCGAAACGGAAACCAACATGATGTTCATCAATCCAATGGCAGCACCTAACAAAGTGATGAACCCGATGAGGGTCGCGCCAATCGTCACTTTCTGCATGTTCTCGATCAGCAGGTTGGCAAGGTTATCGCTTTTTGTGATTTCGAAATTGTCTTCTTCGCCTGCGCCGAGCTGACGAATCACCCTGAAAGTTCCTGTTGCTTCGCCTATGGCCGCATCCATCAGTTGCGAATTGTTGCACATAATGTTGATCGTAAAGGTCATGTTGGGTATGGAGAAATATTGACGAACATTACTCAATGGCAATATCCCCACTTTGTCGCCACCAAAACCAACACTGTTTCCTTTTGATTTCAACACGCCAATGATTCTATATTTTCCGCTTCCAATAGTGATGATCTTGTCGATGGGATCCTGCTTTTTTGTAAAAAGGGCATCTACCACTTCCTTGCCCAGAATCACAACGTGGCTGCCGTAGAGGATCTCATTGGCTGAGAAGTTTCTGCCCTTCTCCAATTCATAGCCCGAAGTCGCCATGTAATTCTCATCCCCTCCAAACAAGCGGATGTTGGGATTGGTCTTTTTGGACTCGTATTTTAAAGTGGATGCTCCGGAAGCGAGAGTGGAAACTGATGGTTTTGCGGGGAAGTTGTAAGCCTCACTAAAATCAACGGCTTCCTGGTAAGTGATGTTCCTGAATTTTTTCGGACGTTTTCCGTTGCGGCCTATCCTTACGGTCATTTCCCTGTTCCGAATGGTGAAAGTGTTGGCTCCCATGCTCGTAAAATTGCTGTTGATGGACGACTTCAAAGCATCAATAGAAGTAAGGGTTCCCACCAAAGAAGTGATACCGATGGTGATGATGAAAACCGTCAGGATGGTCCGCAATAACTGGCTCCGGATTGCTCTCAACGATATTTTGATATTTTCTCTTAAAACAGAAGCCATTCTTGGATATAGGATAGCAAAATTAGCAATTAATTGAAAGGGAGGCTTTAAAAGCCCTGAGTTTATTGTGGGATAATTTTATGGCATAAAATTGGTCTTCAATCGCGTTAAAAAATGTATCTTTATGACGTCCTTTAAAAATCAATTGATAATGCCTCAAAAATATCGATTAATGAAACTGGCAGTTCTTATGCTGGTTTTCTTTACAACAAGCACAACCGTTTTAGCACAAGCCAAAAAACCAGTAGGAAAAGGAGGAGCCGCCGCCCCAGTACCAAAAGCTGCAGCCAAAGGAACACTAGCAGCCGACATGGATTGTTTGGTTAAATTGAATGGTGCGGCGAAGCCGATCAGTGTGAAAGCATACACCCCAATAGACGTGCTCCTGAAAGTGGGAGACAATACTCTCGAGGCGCAATCGGCCGACAAAAAAGCGAACTTCCGTGGTTCAGCTATTGGTAAGGCAGGAGAAAAAGTCATTATCGAGATCTCTTTTTTTGACGATTCTAAATTTTTGGATTACATCAAAACCGGAAATGTGGGCATGGCTGAAACAGCTATCAAAAAAAATCCGGGCCTGGCAACCAATGAAGACGGAATGCTCGTGACGCCTCCATTGCAGATTGCCATTGAGAACTCACAACCTGAAATGGTGACTTACCTGATGTCGAAAGGCGCCAGCTTCCTGAAACCTGAAAATATTTATCCGCTTCATTTGGCTATCAAGTATGCTTCGTCAACGAAGCCTGCAAAAGACAAACCGGCTCCCGATAAGGTTCTGGTGGATCTTTTCCTTAGCAAAGGGTGTAAGATCACCGACAAAGATGATGGTGGAAATACTCCACTGCTTTGTGCCGTTCGTGCAGGGAAAATGGACATGGTAGTGTTGCTGGTGAAAATGGGTGCAGACGTGAATGCAAAAAATGATTTTGATGATACTCCGATGAAGATCGCGGAAGACAAGGGGTTGATCTCTATCATCAACTTTCTTTCTGCGAACGGAGCAGCACCCACAAAAAAATCAGGAGAATAGAACTTAATTATATAAACTAACTAAACAAAAAAAAATAAATATTATGGCTTTTGACATTGATATGATCAGGTCGCTTTACGAAAAGCTTCCTTCTCAAATTGAAGCAGCACGCAAACTAATTGGTCGTCCGCTTACCCTCACCGAAAAAATTCTTTACTCCCATTTACATACTGAACAGAAACCTGAAAACTTCAAACGAGGGAGTTCCTATGTTGATTTTGCTCCGGACAGAGTAGCCATGCAGGATGCAACGGCTCAAATGGCTTTGCTGCAATTTATGCAATCGGGTCGCCCGAGAGTTGCTGTTCCTTCCACCGTGCATTGTGATCACTTAATCACGGCCAAAGAAGGTGCTGCTACCGATCTTGCTTTCGCAACAAAAGAGAGCAAAGAAGTATTTGATTTCCTAGGTTCTGTGTCTAACAAATATGGCATCGGTTTCTGGAAACCGGGTGCTGGAATTATTCATCAGGTGGTTCTTGAAAATTATGCATTCCCCGGCGGGATGATGATAGGGACCGATTCACATACAGTAAATGCGGGTGGTCTGGGAATGATCGCAATTGGTGTCGGCGGTGCTGATGCTTGTGATGTGATGGCAGGATTGGCTTGGGAATTAAAAATGCCGAAGTTGATTGGTGTGAAACTGACAGGAAAATTGAACGGTTGGACGGCTCCTAAAGATGTTATTTTGAAAGTAGCAGGGATCTTGACCGTAAAAGGCGGCACAGATGCAGTCGTGGAATATTTTGGTGAAGGTGCTATATCGATGAGCTGTACCGGTAAAGGAACTATTTGTAATATGGGTGCTGAGATTGGTGCTACCACTTCTACATTCGGCTACGATGCCTCCATGGAACGCTACTTAAAAGCAACCGGCAGAGCAGATGTTGCTGAACTGGCGAACAAGGTAAAAGAACATTTAACGGCTGACCCAGAAGTGTATGCAGATCCGGCAAAATATTTTGATCAGGTCATTGAAATTGACTTGTCCACCTTGGAGCCGCATGTGAACGGACCATTCACTCCCGATTTGGCCACTCCGATATCCAAATTGAAAGAAGAAGCCATCAAGAACGGTTGGCCTTTAAAAATATCTGTCGGATTGTTAGGTTCATGTACGAACTCCTCTTACGAAGACATTTCGCGTGCCGTGAGTCTTGCGAAACAAGTATCTTCCAAAAACTTAAAAGCAAAATCCGAATACCTGATCAATCCGGGTTCAGAGCAGATTCGTTACACCATTAAGCGTGACGGCTTCCTGGATATTTTCGATCAGATCGGAGCAAAAGTATTTACGAATGCTTGTGGACCATGTATCGGAATGTGGGACAGGATGGGTGCTGAGAAGCAAGAAAAGAATACCATCATCCACTCTTTCAACAGAAACTTTGCGAAACGCGCAGATGGAAATCCAAATACTTACGCTTTTGTTGCTTCACCGGAAATTGTAACAGCAATGGCTATTGCAGGTGACCTGACGTTCAATCCGCTTACTGATTTCTTGACGAATGAAAATGGAGAGCTAGTAAAACTGGATCCTCCAAGCGGTGATGAATTGCCGAAAAATGGATTTGCCGTAGAAGATGCAGGATATCAGGCTCCGGCTGCTGATGGCAGCAAAGTGAATGTAGCGGTTTCTCCTACGTCCGATCGTTTGCAGTTGCTGGATCCATTTTCTGCCTGGGAAGGCGTTGATCTGAAAGGATTGAAATTGCTCATCAAGGCAAAAGGAAAATGTACAACGGATCACATCTCCATGGCTGGTCCTTGGTTGAAGTTTCGCGGACATCTTGATAATATTTCCAACAACATGCTGATCGGTGCAGTGAATGCTTTCAATGATAAAACAGACAATGTGAAAAATCAATTGACCAGCACGTATGATTCTGTTCCGAAAGTTCAACGCGCCTACAAAGCGAAGAGCATCGGATCGATCGTTGTGGGTGATGAGAACTATGGAGAAGGTTCATCCCGCGAACACGCTGCGATGGAGCCTCGCCACTTGGGCGTTCGTGCGGTTCTTGTAAAGTCATTTGCTCGTATCCACGAAACAAATCTTAAAAAACAAGGAATGCTGGGATTGACTTTTGCTGATAAATCGGATTACGATAAAATCAAAGAAGACGATACGATCGACATTGTTGGACTTACTTCTTTCGCTCCAAATGTTCCGTTGACATTGGTGTTTAATCATGCCGACGGCAGCAAAGATGAGATCAAGGCAAACCATACTTACAATTTGCAACAGATCGAATGGTTCAAGGCAGGCGGTGCTTTGAATATCATCCGTGCAAACGTGAAAGCGTAAAAGAAAAATTAGTAACGAATGAAACCAGGGATGCTCCGTAATTTGCGGAGCATTTTTGTATGTAAGATTTAAAATGCACTTCAGATTAAAACTTTTTTTCTTTCTATTGATCGGTTGCTCCGCCAGCCTGTCTGCCCAGAACGCCTGGGCGGACAGTGTGAGGACAGCTTTTTATTCCTCCACGGATGCCAAGGTGAAGGTTAGCTCTGCCATCAACCTATCCGGCAGTTTTGTTGGATCGAATCTTTTTGACAGCGCACTTTATTACATCGATCTGGCGCTTCCGCTGGCACAGAACGACAGTCTGCGCGACCAGCTGGCTTCTCTCTATGTGAACAAATCGATTGCTTATCTGTATCAGGGTTCCAATTCACAGGCTTTGAGCAGTATAATGAAGTCGATGCAGATCTCAGAAAAATTGAAAGATAGCTCAGCCCTTTCAAATAATTTCAACATCATCGGGATCATTCACTTGAACATGAAGGCTTATGAGAAGGCCCGATTCTATTGGCTGAAAGGAATGGAGATCAACACAATCCTAAAAAATGATGAGAGCAACATCAGCAGCTTCGGAAATTTAGGGAATGTGGAAGCAGAGCTTCACAATTACGACAGCGCTTTGTATTATTTTGGTAAGAGTCTCACACTTTCAGAAAAATACAAGGACTTCCATTTTCAAGTTTTTTCTCTGATGAACATCGGGGATGTTTACATCCGGATGAAGGACTATCCGAAAGCTCTGGACTATACGCTCCGGAGTATCGCTATTGCGGAGAAAAATGAAGGAGAACGCAGAAACCCAAAGCTGTATCTGAATCTTGGATTGATCTATACCGGTCTGAAGGAGTTCAAGCTTGCTCATTCGAATTATGAGAAGTCCTTGAAAATGGAGGAAGGGATCAAGAATCCGGATGAGTACCGCCAGATCTATGACGGTCTTTCAAAGTTGTATGCTGCTGAACTTAATTATAAGAAGGCTTACGAATATCATCAGCTTTATACTTACTACAGCGATAGTGTTTACAATAGCGAGAACCTGCAAACGCTCAGCGACATCAAGACAAACTACGAAGTACAGAAAAAGGAAGAAGAGTTCAAACTGCAGGCTGAGAAAGAACAGCTGCGCAATGAAGTGGAGTTGAGAAAGCAGAAGGTCATCCAGATCTCTTTGCTGATAGGCTTCATCATGCTTTCCATTCTTGCTTTTTTCATCTTCAGAAGTTATCGTATCAAGAAAAAGGCGAACGATGTGATCACCAAACAGAAAGAAGAAATTGAAACCAAGAAAGCAGAGCTGGAAGATGCTTATACGGAAATTAAGGACAGCATCAACTATGCAAAGCGGATCCAGGATGCCAGTCTCCCTTCGATGGAGAAATTGAAAGATGCGTTTCCGGATTCAGCAATCGTATACCGTCCGAAGAATGTGGTGAGCGGTGATTTTTATTATTTCAATGAGATCGAAGAGAACAACAAACGCTCTTTCATTCTCGCCGTTTGCGATTGCACAGGTCACGGCGTCCCGGGGGCCTTCATGAGCATGATTGGTATTGAGCAGCTGAATAAGATCATCGGAGAACGTAAGATCTATAAGCCTTCTCTCATATTGGATGAATTGCACAATGGTGTCAGGGCGGCTTTGAAGCAAGATGTGAATGAGTCGCGGGACGGAATGGATGTGGTGCTTTGCCGAATTACTCTTGGTGAAAATGAAGTTGCCGTTGAATACGCCGGTGCCAATCGTCCTTTGTGGATTTTCCGGAAAGGCGCTGCCGGCTACGTTTTTGAAGAAGTAAAGGCAGACAAACGTGCGATCGGTGGACTGGAAACTTCAGGCAAACAGCAATTCACGAATCAAGAGCTCCGCTTGAAAAAAGGGGATACACTTTATTGCACTTCCGACGGTTACGCCGATCAGTTTGGCGGAGACAAAGGAAAAAAATTAATGGTCAAACAGTTTCAGTCGCTCTTGCTCGAAATCTCAGAACATGCTATGAGCATTCAGGAAAAGGAGATCATCGATAATTACAAAACCTGGAAAGGAAAATTGGAACAAGTGGACGATGTATGTATTATCGGCATTAAATTTTAAAGTGCGATCAACCCTTCAATGCCTTCCATTTCCTTGTACTTATCAATGACAGAGTCGGCGGACAGCATCACTTCTTTGATGGTGATGCTCATGTATTTTCCGGTAGAAGATTCTTTTTGAGTGATGATGGCCTCGTCAGAGAAGCGGGATTCAACGAGTGCGATCTTTCTATTCTCGGCAGGAATGATAAATTTAAACATATAAATGACTGGCCAATCTTTTTCCAATCTAAGCTGTGCTCTAAGTTTTTCAAATTGTTCATCTTTATTCATAATGCAAAGATAAAATTTTCTTGCTTTTTATTACTTTTGTCCCAATATGGAAACTTTTAAGATCAAGGGGGAATACATTCAGCTCAATCAGCTTATCAAGGCAATGGGTTGGTGTGAAAATGGAGCGCAAGCAAACTCTTTTATCGACGGGGGCGCGGTGAAGGTGAACGGAGTGGTGGAACACCGGAAGCGGAATAAATTAGTCCCCGGAAGTAAAATTGAATTCGAAGGACAACAAGTAATCATTGAATGAATATGAAAAATTATTTTCGCATTTTAGGTTTGCTGCTGCTTTTTTCAAATACTAGTTCGGCTCAGGAAATCAGTATAGGAATCGAAGAGAAAGTGCTGAACGATTATGAGCTGGGTGATAAGGCATTCAGCTCCTGGAAGTCAATTCAGAACAACTGGCTGGTCACAGATTACGAAGCCATTCAGATGGAAAATAAAATCAAATTGAATTGCAAGAGTTGCTCAGCATTTTACATAGAAGTGGAGATCAAGATCAATGCGAATGGGAAGCTGGAGTATTATAAACTGATCAGTGGAAAACGATGCGGTGTAGGGATTACCAAAGAACTGGAAGCAAGAATGATGAGAAAATTCTACAAATTTGAATATCCTTTTGATCTCCGGAACACTACTTTCAAGACCCGTTTAGGCACTGCGTTGAAGTGTTAACCGTGATAAACTTTTGAAGCCACGATCAAACCTTTTTCGATCTCAAGCAACTCAGCAACAAACAGGTCTTCGTCTCCTTCTACTTTCCGGATATATTCCATGAATACCCTTTTTTCATTTGCGGTGAGGCTGATCACATTGTAATTCAAGGTAGGCAGCCGGTCGAATGCATCTTTCCACCAGGCTCTCAAGGCTTCTTTTCCTATCACAAGCCCGTCGGTTTCGGGCTTCCGGATCTTCAATTTTGGGCTGTAATGCTTTGCTTTATCGTGGTATAGTGACAATAATTTTTCTAGGTCCTGCTCATTGAAGGCATCGAACCAAGCTTTTGCTATTGTTTCGTTTTGCTGCGCTGACATGCTGAATTTTGGTCTCTAAATGTAGCCTTTTTTCAAGAAAACGCAGGTAAAAATTGTTTTTAAACCCTTAATAAAATCAATAGTTTTTGTTATTTTTACCACTTAGTGGTCCCTTCGGAAGGGATTAAACAAAATCCAGGAATAAAGGAGTATTTTATTCCGTTTTTCTTTCAATTTATTAAGATTATATGACGATCAAGAACGATTTAATTTTACGGGCGGCCCGGGGCGAAAAAACGGAAAGAACTCCTGTTTGGCTGATGCGCCAAGCGGGAAGGGTATTGCCTGAATACAGAGAAGTAAGAGCCAAAATGGGAGGTTTCAAGGAGCTGGTGGAAACCCCGGAGTTTGCCTGTGAGGTGACCATTCAGCCGGTCGATATACTGGGAGTGGATGCTGCCATCATCTTTTCGGACATCCTTGTGATACCGGAAGCAATGGGACTTCCTTACCAAATGATAGAAGCCAAAGGACCTTGGTTTGAGAAGACTATTCAGACTCCTGCCGATGTCGCTCAAATGAGAGTCGCACAAGGGGGTGACCTTCAATATGTGTTGGATGCCATCAAGCTGACCAAGCAAGGACTGAACGGAAGAGTTCCTCTGATCGGATTTGCCGGCGCGCCCTGGACCATTTTCGCTTACATGATCGAAGGCAGCGGAAGCAAGACCTTTTCGAAAGCAAAGAAATTTTTATATACGCAACCAGAAACGGCTCACCTTTTATTGCAAAAAATTACAGACAGCACCATCAATTATTTGAAAGCGCAGATCGCTGCCGGTGCGGACATGTTACAGCTGTTCGACAGCTGGGCGGGTGTGCTGTCGCCCCAGCAATACAATGAATTTGCTTTGAGATACATTTCTCAGATCTGTGATGCTGTGAAAGAAGTTCCCTTCACCGTCTTTGCAAAAGATGCCCACTTTGCCCTTAGGGAAATGGGTGGTTTGAGCTGCGACACGATAGGCCTGGATTGGACAATGAATGCAGCCGAATCCCGTTTATTGGTGGGTCCGGATAAAACCCTCCAGGGCAACATGGATCCTTGTCTGCTTTACGCAGATCACGCGACGATCAAGGCGGAGGCACAAAAAATGTTAAAAGCCTTCGGGCCTCACCGCCACATTGCAAATCTGGGTCATGGTTTGTATCCCGACCTGGAGAAAGACAAAGTGAAATGCTTTGTGGATGCCATCAAAGAATACAGGTTCTGACTTGAATGAATAAAAAAAGAAAACATACTCCCGCATTATTCATGAAAACAATTTTGTTTTTAGCGGTGTTATTGTTTTCTTTTTCTGCTTTCTCCCAAAAACCCGGCAAGAATCTAATTCCAAATCCTAGTTTCGAAGAACGCAAAAGCAAGGGAAGCGACATCAAAGCCGCCATTCCCTGGAAAGGTGTGGGCACGGTTGATTATTACATGAAGCCCGACAAAAGGGATGTTTCGCAATTCAAGGGTGCAAGGACAGGAACCAGTTATGCCGGTCTGCGTTTTCAAGCAGATTACAAAGAATATATGCATGTGAAAATGTTGGAGACACTTGAGAAAGGGGAGGTCTATCATTTTCAGATGTACATCCGAATCCTGGAAGCAGAGAATGTGACAGTGACCATCAAACAGCTGGGAGCTTTTTTTTCTCCGGATGAATTTCGAATTGGCATGGAGTTCAATGAGGAAGGATTGGTGGATACGACATACAACAAAGGGATTTCCGGAACTCTTAATTGGATTCTGATTCAAGGTGACTATACCGCTCAAGGAAATGAAAAATACATGATCATAGGAAATTTCCGGACGAAAATGAAAGACGATTTTGTGAAAAAAAACAAATGGAGCCTTTTTGCTTTTCAGGAGGCCTATTATTACCTCGACGACATTTCCTTGAACAAAAAAAATGTTCAGGATGAAACTCCTGTATTCAATAGTGATGGCGGCGTTGTCAATTGGCTTCCAAAAGCCTTTCATGCCGGAAAGACATTTGAGATAAAGAATCTTTATTTTGAAAAAGGAACAACGGTGTTGCTGCCTCCTTCCGATCAGCCACTCGATGAATTGGCGAAAGCACTCAAAGCCAGTCCGAATGTCTCCATCCAGATCAACGGACACGTGGATAAGTTTGCAACGGAAGTAGAAGAGAAACTACTTTCGAAAGAGCGTGCAAGGGCCGTTTACGATTATCTGAGATTACAAGGGGTCAGCAATCCAATGACTTTCAAAGGATATGGTGCCACGCAGCCTGTTGCTCCAAATGATTCGGAAGAGTATAAGGCTAAGAACAGAAGAATTGAAGTATCCGTTATCAAAGAATAATTTTAAAATCAAACCTATGACAGAAATTGTAAAAGGGAACAAAAAAATTATCAATGCCTGGGTTACGTACGACTTGGCAAATTCGGTGTATAACTTGGTGATCACGGCTACGATCTTCCCAATTTATTACAAAGCTCAAACGGTAACCAAAGATGTTGACGGAAACATCACTTCGAACATGGTTTCATTTTTTGGGGCGGAATTCAAAAACACTACGTTATATGATTTTGCAATCGCCTTCGCATTTTTAGTGGTAGCTTTCTTGTCACCGCTTTTATCAGGGATAGCCGATTATGGCGGAAACAAAAAGCGATTCATGCAATTTTTCTGCTATTTGGGAGCGATCTCCTGTTCCTTGATGTATTTTTTCAATAAGGATTATGAATATAGTCTATATTACGGCGTTGCGCTGGCTGTGCTAGCCTGCGTGGGTTATGCCGGGAGTCTTGTTTTTTACAACGCCTACCTTCCCGAGATCGCACCGGTGGAACAGCAAGACAAAGTGAGTGCAAAAGGTTTTGCAATGGGATATGTCGGCAGTTCATTTTTGCTGATCGTGAATCTGGTCATGGTATTACACCCTGAATGGTTTGGTTGGCTCAAAGATGATGGCGTAACTCCTGACGTAGGATTTGCAACCAGAATTTCATTTGTCATGGTTGGTTTGTGGTGGCTGGGTTTTTCACAGATAACTTTTTATCACCTGCCTAAATCCGTAGCAAAACATAGAAATTCAGAGGGACATATTCTTACGCTGGGTTTTAAAGAGTTGAAAAAAGTTTGGCTGGATTTGAAAAAGAATAAACAGCTGTCACGCTTTCTACCTGCCTTCTTCATATACAGCATGGGCGTGCAGACCGTGATGCTGGTTGCGAATCATTTTGGTTCCGATGAGATCAAAATGGAATCAGGGCAGCTGATCACAACGATTCTGATCATTCAATTCGTTGCCATGGCTGGTTCATTCTTGTTTTCATATATTTCTCGTAAAACCGGTAATTTATTCACACTTAAAATAGCCACACTTCTTTGGGCTGTTATTTGTCTTTGTACTTTTCTGTTTGTTCATACAGCCGGACATTTTTACGTTGTCGCTGCATTTGTGGGTTTAGTAATGGGCGGAATCCAATCGCTTTCCCGCTCTACTTATTCCAAAATGTTGCCGGAGACAAACGACAATGCCTCTTATTTCAGCTTTTATGATGTTTGTGAGAAGTTGAGCATCGTTCTGGGCATGGCGACATTCGGGATTATTAACGAGTGCAGCGCTACCATGCGTACACCGATTGTTGCCTTGGTCTCGTTTTTCGTAGTCGGCTTCTTATTGTTGTTCAGAATGGAAAAAATTGCAAAAAAAGATTAATGTAAATGTTAAGCACACAGATTAGTAGTATTAATTTTTATTCGCCTGCCCGCCGGTAGGCTATTCGTATTATGATTGTAGACATTTTTATTCCTTGTTTTATTGACCAGATCTATCCGGATACCGGATTCAATATGGTGAAGATCTTAGAAAAAGTGGGTTGTGGGGTGAATTATAATCCCGAGCAGACCTGCTGCGGACAACCTGCTTTTAATGCAGGTTATTGGGACGACTGTAAAGAAGTAGGAGAAAAGTTCATTCAAGAATTTCAAAACGACCGTTACATCGTATGCCCTTCTGCATCTTGCGTGGGCATGATCAAAAATTATTATCCCGAGATGTTTCACAATTCCGTTTTGCACAACGAGTACAAACAAATTCAAAAGAACATCTTCGAGTTTTCCGACTTCATGGTGAATGTTTTGAAGATAACCGATATTGGAGCAACGTTGAACGGAGTAGCAACCTATCACGATTCCTGTGCCGCTTTGCGCGAATACGGCGTCAAAAGAGAACCGAGGGTATTGCTGGAGAAAGTAAGAGGATTGGAGTTGAGAGAAATGAAAGATTCCGAAACCTGCTGTGGATTCGGCGGAAGTTTTTCCGTAAAGTTCGAGCCGATCGCGGTTGGAATGGGTGAGCAGAAGCTTGACAATGCAATAGCGACAGGGGCTGAGTACATGATCTCCACCGATGTGTCTTGTTTGATGCACGTGGACGGATACGCTAAGAAAGCAGGCAAGAACATGAAAATGATGCATTTGTGTGATGTGCTGGCTTCAGGCTGGGACTAGTTACGATTGGTGAATGATCCGCCGCAGCGGACGAATATCACTAATCTGTGGGTTTAAAAAAGAGAAGAAAATTTTTGTAAGAGAAATTTTTTTATAGAGCGGAAATACAATGATTAAACTATTAACCATCATTGGGGCGCGGCCTCAGATCATTAAAGCCGCCGCATTGAGCAGGGTCATCAAGAATAAGTTTTCCGGAAAGGTCCGGGAGATCATTGTTCATACAGGACAGCACTACGATGATAACATGTCGCAGGTCTTTTTTGATGAACTCAACATTCCACATCCGAACTATAATTTGAACGCAGGTTCCGGTTCACACGGAAAGCAAACAGCTTTGATGATCGAAGGAATTGAAGAAATCCTTCTGAAAGAAAGACCGAATTGTATCATATTATATGGAGATACTAATTCTACCTTGGCAGGAGCCGTAGCTGCTTCAAAGGTTCCAGTTCCGATTGTTCACATTGAAGCTGGTTTGCGTTCTTTCAACCGGTCCATGCCCGAAGAAATCAACCGCATCATTTGCGACAGCGTTTCTACCCTTTTGTTCTCTCCGACCAAAGCGGGTTTTGATAATTTGGTGAAAGAAGGATTCAAAAAGAAGAACGCTGGGCCATATACGTTTGATAATCCCAGGATCTACCATTGCGGCGATGTGATGTACGACAATACTTTATTCTTTTCTTCGCTTGCCGATCAGAAGAGTACCATCCTTAAGGATAATGGAGTGGAGGAAGGAAACTATTTGCTGGCAACCATTCACAGGAATAACAATACCGATGAGCCCAAACGTCTGAATGAACTTTTTCGTGCCATCAACAAGATCTCCGTGCAGAATAAGATGAAGATCATTCTCCCTTTGCATCCACGTACGGCAAAGCTCTTAGCCAAGAACCTTTCCTCGGAAGTGTATAGCAACGTAAAGACTAATGAACTCATCAAGATCATTTCTCCGGTATCTTTCTTAGAGATGATTGCACTCGAAAAGAATGCTTTTCTCATCATGACCGACTCCGGCGGTGTTCAGAAAGAAGCTTTCTTTTTTAAAAAACCTTGTATCATCTTGCGCTCTGAGACAGAGTGGGTGGAACTGGTGAGTTCCGGTTCTGCGTTTATCGCTGATGCCAATGAAGAGGCCATCCTTAAAGCTTTCGAGAAGATCAAGAAGACAAAACGGTTTAAGTTTCCACAACTTTTTGGGGATGGAAATGCCGCAGAATTTATTTGTGAGGAAATTTTAAAGAACATTAAGTAAGCAGATGCTCCTGATATACACACATAAGATCACACATCGTAACAAGTACATCTTTAATCTCATTTTTAAAGACACTTTGGGAATTGATTTTACGCTCACCTCGGAGTTGGAGCAATTCAAGGCTGCAGAAGGGGCCAAGATCAGCTATACCAATAATCCCATCGGCGATGAACTTTTTTTTACGTCCAGAAATTTGTTGTTTGAAACCGGGATCACCGAGCAGAACATCTCGGTTTTTGAGGTCAATGAGAGTAAAGTGTTTTTTGCCACGGGAAAAGCTTCTGCTTTGCCATTTGATGTGTTTGCTGCCAGCTTCTATCTGGTAAGCCGCTACGAAGAATATCTGCCTCACATCCGTGATGAACACGATCGCTTTGATGCCAAAGACAGCCTGGCTTTTACCAATGGTTTTCTGCACAAGCCCCTTGTGAATATCTGGGCTATTTGGGTTCGTGACTTGATTCGTAAGAAATTTACTTCCATTATTTTTCCTGAAAAGAAATATCAATTCGTTTCCACGATCGATATCGACAATGCTTATGCTTATCGTGAAAAAGGATTTACCAGAAGTGTAGGCGGTTATCTTAAATCGATTTCCAAATTTGATTTTACGGAGATCTCCGAGCGTACGCGGGTATTGCTGGGGCTGGACAAGGATCCTTACGATACTTATGAGTTTCAGTTGGACACCATCAAAAAATACAAACTGAAGACCATCTATTTTTTTCTTTTGGGAGATTATGGAGTGAATGATAAAAATTTACCGATCGAGAGCAAGCGATTTCAGTCGCTGATCAAGATGCTCGGTGATTATGCTCAGATTGGTATCCACCCTTCTTATGGGTCTAATAAAAGCAGTACTCAGTTGCAAAAGGAAGTAGAGCGTTTGTCGAAGGTATTGCATCGCGACATTACTCAAAGTCGTCAGCATTTTTTAAAGTTAACGCTACCCGAGACTTATCGCAATCTGATCGACCTCGACATCACCGACGATTATACGATGGGGTATGCTTCCCAAGTGGGCTTCCGGGCTAGTATTTGCACGGGATTTAATTTTTATGACCTGGATAGAGAGTTGGAGACAAAACTAAAAGTACATCCTTTTGCTATGATGGAAGGAACATTAAAATATAGTATGAAGGTAGCTCCTCAGGATGCGATGAAAAAAATCGAACCCCTGATCGATGAAGTGAGAAAGGTAGACGGTGTTTTCATGAGCCTTTGGCACAACGATACCCTTAACGATAGAAACACATGGGCCGGCTGGAAAGCGGTTTTCGAAAAAATGGTGCAGTACGCTGCCGTGAAATAGATGCTGAAAAAATTAGCACTTACATATACTCCTGAGTTTGTTCTGGAATGGGCAAAAAAGCTGAAGAAAAATCAGCGCAGGAAAGAACTGGCAACTCAGCAGCAAAGAGGAAAAGGCATTTCGAAGGATTCACTCATTGCTGATCTGAAGAAGATAGGATTGAAGCCGGACGATTCTGTTTTGGTGCACAGCAGCCTCAGCAAGATCGGATTTGTGGAAGGGGGCCCGAAAACCATTGTGGATGCTTTGTCAGAAGTGGTGGGTTCAGAAGGCACGCTTCTTTTTCCGACATTTCCGGCGGCTGGAAGAAACAAGACGCACCTCATGGAACATCCGTTTTTCGACATTGTAAAAACGCCTTCCCAAATGGGCAGCGTGACCGAGTATTTCAGGAAGCTACCAGGTGTGTACCGGAGTTTTCATCCGACCGATAGTGTCGCTGCAAAAGGACCTTTGGCGGAATATTATACCAATTCCCATTTTGGTGAGTTGACACCCTACACAGAACTTTCTCCTTTCAGAAAACTCTGTAATAAAAAAGGAAAGATCCTTATGCTGGGAACTTCCCTCAACGGTGCCTGCACCAATTTGCATACGCTGGAAGATGCAGTTGATTTCAAGTACCCGGTATACGATGAAAAGATTTTTGAAGTGAGAATGATAAATGCGCAAGGAATAGAATCAACAATGAAGACTAAAGTACACAACCCGGAGTACTCCGCGAAACGGAATTGTGATGCATTAAAACCTATGTTTGAGAGAGAAGCTGTGTTGGTGAATGGAATGATCGGTGAAGCAAAGAGCATGTTGATAGATGCAGACAAGATGCTGGAAACAATGATCAGCAATTACAAAGAAAAAGGCGTAACGATGTACACGCCAATGGGGGAATAGGGTTTGTCTTGCCGAAAAGCAGAGAACCATCCGCAGCGGCGGAAACCAATGAACTAATGAACCCTGAACCGGTGAACCAATGAACATATACATCACACTCGACTATGAAATTTACTTCGGAGAAAATCCGGGGAGTGTAGAAAAATGCATCATTTATCCTACTTCTGAACTGATCCGCATCGCAGAAAAGCACGATGTGCGCTTCAGCTTTTTCGTGGATTGTGGTTTCATTCTGAAATTGGATGAATACCGGAAGAAGTATCCGGTCCTTGAAAAGGATTACAAAGCGATCACGGAGCAAGTAAAATATTTGTCGGATACAGGGCACGACGTTCAACTGCACATTCATCCGCATTGGGAGGACAGCTCATTTGACGGAGAACGTTGGAACATTGACGTGAGGAGATACAAATTGGCTGATTTTTCGGAAAGTGATATTGCCGGTATCGTCAAAAGGTATAAAAAGGTGCTGACGGATCTTACGAGTAAAAAGATTTTTGCGTTTCGGGCTGGAGGCTGGTGTTTACAGCCGTTTTCTAAACTGATGAATATTTTCAAGGAGGAAAATATCGGGTTGGATTCAAGTGTTTTCAGAAATGGGTATTTCAGTTCCGAACAGTATGCCTACGATTTCAGGAATGCTCCTGATAAAGACATTTATAAATTTGAGAATGACGTAGTGGTGGAGAATGAAAATGGTTTTTTTACGGAGCTGCCCATCAGTCCGATCCGCAATTCTCCTTTGTTCTTCTGGAAGCTCTTCTTGTTGGGAAGAAAGGATCCTTACCTTCACAAACCTTTGGGGGACGGAAGAGCCATGGCTGCTCCTGGATATAGAAAAAAACTACTGACTCGATATACCAACAATCCTGTTTCGGTTGACGGATACAATTCCCATTTGTTGCAAAAAGCTTTGGGAGCATTGAAAAGGAAAAACAGAACGCACATGGTGGTGATCGGTCACCCGAAGGCTTTGTCGCGATACTCCATTCAAAAAATTGAAGAGTTCGTGGAGAGAAATAAAGCAGAAAACAATTTCACAACCTTTTCTAAAATGTTTGGCAACTAAGGATGATTAAATATATAGAACATAAAGGCATCAACAGAAAGAAGTGGGACGAAGCCATCACCAACAGTTCTAATCCATCTGTGTTTGCTTATTCCTGGTACCTGGATGTTGTCTGCAGTGGCTGGTCGGCATTGATCCTCAATGATTACGAAGCAGTCTTCCCAATCGCAACAAAATCCAAGTACAAGATCAAATACATTTATCAGCCTTTTTTCACCCGGTACTTCGGGGTTTTTTCAAAACAAAAGGTTTCAAGTAAATTGCTTTCAGAATTTCTGGAAGCCCTTCCGGAGAGATTCAGGTTCATTGAATTTTGTCTGCAAGAAGGACAATTGTTGTCTTCAAAAATAGTCGAGACAAAAGAGAAGAAGTTCCAGATCCTCGACCTGAGCGGAAAGCACGAACAGATTCAGAAGGAATACTCGGATAATGCGAAGCGAAACATCAAAAAAGCAGTGAAAGCAGGATTGAAGATTCGGCCCGACATTGTCCCGGCGAAGATTGTTCAGCTCTTTAGGTCCACAAAAGGCAATGAGTTGGAGGTTTTTGATGCCGAAGACTACAAAATCCTCGTTGAGTTGATGAATACCTGCAACGACTTGAAAAAAGGTCAGTCGATAGCCATTTACGACGGAGATACACTTTGTGCGGCAGGATTTTTCATGTTCAGTAACAACCGTTTTACATTTCTAAAAAGCGGCGTAACCGACGATGGGAAGGCAAAGGGAGCTATGCACCTCTTATTCGATTACTTTATTCAGAACAATGCTGGAAAGAGGTATCAACTCGACTTCGGAGGATCATCGGTGGAGAGTGTCGCCCGTTTTTACAAAAATTTTGGTGCAAAAGATTGTTTATATTTGCAGGTGAAACGCAATAATTTACCAAAGCTGGTAAAGTGGGTCAAATCATTAAAAAAATAAGTTATGGTACATGTGTTAGGAGCTCAGAACTCAATCTTCAATCAATACATTTCAGAGATACGTGATTTGAATGTTCAAAAGGACAGCATGCGCTTCCGCAGAAATCTGGAACGCATGGGTGAAATCATGGCCTATGAGATCAGCAAGACGCTTACCTATGAATCGAGGGACATAACAACTCCTTTAGGAATTGCTCCTGTTTCAGTGCCTAAAGAGCAACCGGTGATAGCGACCATTCTTCGTGCAGGATTGCCTTTACATCATGGATTACTGAATTATTTTGATAAAGCGCAAAACGCTTTCATTTCCGCCTATCGCAAACATCATAAGGATGGAACTTTCGACATACAAGTAGAGTACATGGCTTCTCCGGAGCTTGCTGGAAAAGTTTTGATCCTTTCCGATCCGATGCTTGCGACCGGCGCATCCTTGGTATTGACTTATCAAGCTTTGATGAGCAGAGGAATTCCTGATCATACCCACGTTGTGGCGCTGATCGCCAGTAGCGAAGGTATTGAGTATGCAAGAAGGAACTTGCCGGCGAATGTTACTTTATGGATTGGTGCGGTAGATGAAGAATTGACAGCACAATCATACATTGTTCCCGGTTTAGGGGATGCGGGCGACCTGGCTTATGGCGTAAAGATCTAATTTATCGCTTATGGAGTCGTGGTGGGAAATACTTTCTGTTTTTTTATTGAGTACCATTAAATTTGTTTTTGGCGGTGTTCCCATGGCACTCGGTTTTGGGTTCTCTTATTTCGAAAGTATTTTTGTTACCAGTTTGGGTGGATGTTCAGGTGTTATTTTCTTTGTATTCACCAGTGATAAACTCATTGCTTTCGTCAAGAAGCGGGCTAAAGAAAAGCGGGAAAAGAATCCGAACCTGCCACCCAAGAAAAAATTCACACGCACAAATAAGGTCATTGTCAAGATAAAAAGGCGTTTCGGGATCCTGGGCTTTTCGCTGATGGTTCCTTTCCTGATCCCGATTCCTTTGGGCTGCTTTTTAGCTGTTCGGTATTTTGACGGCAAACAAAAGATCATCAGCTACCTTTTTATGGCCATTCTATTCTGGTCGGTGATCGGAACCCTCTTATATAAGCCACTGTTCGATGGAATACGAAACTATTTTTTTTGATCTCGACCACACGCTTTGGGATTTCAATACCAATTCAAAGGAAGCACTTACTGAAATTTCAGCAAAGTACGCCTTGCTCGATAAAGGCATTCCTTCCCTGCAGCATTTCCTCAATGAATATTTTGTAATCAACGAAAGGCTTTGGGAAGACTACCGCAACAATGTGATCAGCAAAGAAGCTTTACGCTACGACCGCTTTTACGAAGCCTTAATGAAGTTCAATATCGATGACCGGGACTTGGCGACCGCAATAGGAAATGATTATACCGGAAGTGCTCCTTACAAAACAAATTTGTTTCCTCATGCATTGGAAGTACTGGATTACCTCAAAGGGAAATACGCTTTGCACATCATTACCAACGGTTTTGAAGAGACACAGCACCTCAAGTTAAAGAACTCAAAGATCGATCACTATTTTTCGGATGTGATTACTTCCGAACGTTCGGGATTCAAGAAGCCGGATGAAAGGATGTTTCATTACTCATTAAACACTACCAGCGCGACTGCCGGGAGAAGTCTGATGATTGGCGATAGTCTGGAGGCAGATATTCTCGGGGCCAAGAAGGTAGGCATGCGGCAGATCTATTTTAATCCCGAGGGCAAAGAACACTCGGAGGAACTGACCCACGAAGTAAAAAATCTGAATGAGCTGTTCAGCATACTCTAAAAAAAATCCCCTTTGAATTAAATCAAAGGGGATCTTTTTTTATTCAGATACTACTACTTCTCAGTCTTAGTTTCGGTTATAGTCCCAGTAGAAGCTGCTGTTGTCGCAGTTCCTTTTGATTTGCAGCAAGATTTTCCTTCTTTGGCACATCCTGTTTTTGCTTCACCTGAACAAGCTTTTCCACTTGCATCGGTTGTGTGTTTACCCGCAGCATCTTTTGTGCAACAAGCTTTTTCTTCTTTTTTCTTTTTGTCGTCACCTTTTTTGTCGTCACCTTTTACTGTTACAACGGTCGCTTTGGTCGAAGTTAACAAAGTAGTAGCAGATGCAGCACCAACAATTCCTGTGAATGCTAATAATAAAAATAATTTTTTCATTTGTTTATGGTTTTAAGGGTTGTTTCTATTTTTTAACTATCTAAAATTAGGAATAAAATCCGAAATAGGTTCAATTTTAACATTTGGGAATGTTAAATCCTGTTAAATGGGTGTTTCACGTCAGGGGTGTGTGCCTAATGCTTGCGCTGAAGCTTCAGCACACGCCAACGGAACTGGTTATTCGAATGTGGCAATAATCGTCTCCGGGCCGGTTACTTTTTGTTCTAGGCTTACTTTTACTTTTACAGTAGTTGGTAAAAGGATGTCCACGCGTGAACCGAACTTGATGAAACCGAATTCACTTCCTTGTGAAGCAGCATCGTTCTCTTTGGAATAATTTACGATCCTTCTCGCCATTGCTCCGGCGATCTGACGGAACAAAATTTCTTGTCCGTTCTTGTGCTTCACCACAATGGTTGTTCTTTCGTTGTCGGTAGAAGATTTCGGATGCCAGGCCACCAAGAATAATCCGGGATGGTATTTGGAATATTTTACAATACCGCTGATCGGGTAGCGGTTAATGTGCACGTTGATGGGCGACATGAAGATGGAGATCTGCAACCGTTTGTCCTTGAAATATTCGGTCTCTATTACTTCTTCGATAACAACCACTTTTCCATCGGCAGGAGCCACAATGTTGTTTTCATTGATGGTGATGGTGCGGTTCGGATTGCGGAAAAATTGCAGGATGGTGATAAGCAGGAAAGCCGAAAGAGCATGACCTAACAAGATCACCACCGCATATTGATGACAAAAGTAATGGGTCAGGAAAGTGATCAGCGCTACCACAAGTAGTGTGATTATCAATGATGGGATTCCTTCTTTATGAAACTTCATGTTATGAATTAAATTTTTTTACGAATGAACTGATAAACCCAAAAACTAACTATCACCTAGCCCCGCTATCCACCTAGTCCAAGAATAAACTATTGAACCAATAAACCAATTAACTAATGAACCAATTACTTCTTCTTAGGAGCGATCTGTTGACGTTGTTTGGTCATCTCTTCCAATTTTGCCTGGAACTTCGATTGCTTCACCGGTTTCTTCTTATTCTCTTGCAGCTTAGCATGTAGCGCATCGTGATCGATTACAAACTTCTGGATCACCCAGGTTTGTCCGAACGTGATCATGTTGGCTAAGAAATAATACCAGCTCAGTCCGGCTGAATAACTGTTCATGAATCCTAAGAAAAGAATAGGCATCAGATACATCATCCATTTCATACCCGGCATCTGGTTGCTGGTTCCCATCAATTGACTATTGCTCCATGTGTATAGAAGTGTTGAAGCGGTCATCAGCAATGCGAACAAACTCACGTGATCGCCATACCATGGAACGTTGAATCCGAAATTGTAAATAGAATCGTAAGTGGAAAGGTCGTGTGCCCACAAAAATCCTTGCTGGCGTAACTCAATGGATGCAGGGAAGAAGTTGAACAACGCGATCAGGATCGGCATCTGGAGCAATACAGGGATACAACCTGCCATTGGATTTACTCCGGCTGATTTGTACAAAGCCATTGTCGCTTGTTGTTTCTTGATCGGATCGTCGTTCTTGTGCTTTTCGTTGATCTCATCGATCTCTGGTTTCAGCACCCGCATTTTTGCAGAGGACAAGATCGTTTTGTAGGCGATCGGTAATAAAAGTAATTTTAAAATGATGGTCAGGATCAGAATGATAATTCCGTAGTTGAGAGCAAAACTGTCCAGGAAATTAAAGATCGGAATGGTCAGAAAGCGGTTCAGCCAGCCGAAGATCTTCCAACCCAGGTTGATCTGCTTCTCTAATTCCAGATCGTATTTCTTTAAAGTTTTAAAATGGTTAGGACCGAAATACATTCGCATTCCAACCGACTCACTGTAAGGGATGGAAAGTGTTGCACGGTATTCTTTCACATAGTTCTTGGAAGCCACTTGTGAAACTGTTTCTAACTCTGATTCTTTGTTGAAAGTGTTATCGGCAATGATCACGGAAGTAAAGAACTGTTGCTTGAAACCTACCCACTTCAAAGGGAATTCGGGTGTCTTCTTTTCGTAATCTCCTTCGCTGATCTTGGTTACGTTTTCTTCAGGAGATTTATAATAGATTGTGGAAGCCATCAGCTGGTTGGCGTGATTGTGCTCCTGCATTGGAATTTTCATTCCCCAGTTCATCGTGATCTTGTCTTTGCTGGTGATGATGTTCTGCATTCCCACTGTGTTGATGCGGAAGCTCATCATGTATTCATTTCCGGTCAGGGAATAAACATACTCGATGTATTTGCCTTTGTCGCCCGCATACAACCGCATGGAAAGGCTTTTGGAGTCGGTGCTGGTAATGTTGAAACTGCTGCCTTCTGGAGTGAAGAACAATGAATCGGTTGCAAACTCTTTTCCGTAAGCTTTGAAAGTCAGGTTCTGAACGGAAGAATCCGCATCAAATAAAATGAGGGGTTTTTGTTCCCAGGTCTTGTATGCTTTCAGTTCAACGGAAGAGATTCTTCCACCTTTCGGGGAGATGGAAACTTTCATCAGGTCGTTTTCCAAAAGAATGGTTTTGTTCTCTCCTTTGGAAGCGGCTGCGAAATCACCGTAAACTTGTTTGTTGATAAGCGACTGAAGGGAATCGTTTACTTTACCTGTTGAGTCTCTTAACATCGCGACAGGAATGCCAGCAACCACAAGTGGTTTTGCAGCCTGAACGATGGTCTGGCTTTTTATTTTTTCGTTGGTAGTATATTGTGCTATCGAATCGGCAACATACACTTCTCTGCGTTTGGCTAATTCTTCTGCCGAAGGTTGGCTCCAGACCATCCACCCAATTAAAATTGCTCCGATCAGTAATAAGCCGGTAATCGATTTCTTATCCATTCTACGTTGATGTAATTCTTAAAAATTATGCGCGCAAAGATAACAATTATTCGAGGCTCAAAGGGTTAAATTTGGGGAATAATTGAAGTTTAACATGTTGGAAACGAGGGGAAAGGGAAAGTGGCGATCGTTTCCGGAGACACGGGCTTCTGATAGTAGAAAGGTTTAAAAACTTCCTCTTTTATTTTTGCGGATTCATCCTTATGCTTTTGTCATTTTTTTTGTTCTGATGGTTTTCGAAGCTGTCCGTTTCTCTACTAAATTTTTTCTATGTTTTCTCACAAAAAAATATCGATTTAGCACTTGGTACTCCAGTAAAGCAAATAATAGAGTATTAACTTCGGGCATATATTTTTTATCGAAAATCGCGTAGGATTTTATTCCGAAAAAGCTTTTAACCGTTTTTACACGGAATTAATTCATAAAAAAAGCCTCGCTCATCATAAATGAGCGAGGCTTTTTTTTAAGAATGAAGGAATTATTTTTCGAATTTGTTGTAGCCTTTAGGGATCTCAAAAAGAGAAGGGTCAACTTCTTTTTTAGTGATCTTGGTCACTTCCAAACGGCTTGTTTCTTTTCCTTGCAAGTCGGTTTGAACAGACAACATCGGAAACATGTTTTTCATTTCAGGGATCTGTAAGAAATAGATCGCTGATTTTTCTTTGCGGTTCAACTGACGAAGCAGTTTTTCGAAGAAAGTGAATTTTCCGTCGGCCAGGTAATAAGTGATCTGAGTGTTTTCATCATTGTTTGTCACAATGTACTCCACACATTTATATCCCTGAAGATTTTTTACGTTCTGTCCTTTTTTGGTTACACAGCTTCCTTTGATAACCGGAGCAGCTGGAGTATTTTGATCACCATACAGTTTTCTGTCGTGGTTCAAAAACTTCATTGTCTTTGCATCCAGATCAACTAAGAAAGAACCTTCCACTTTGCGTGACTTGGAACCGATTTCATCGATGCGGACCATGTTGTTCTTGATGGTATACACATAACTGGTGGTATCAATGGAAGAGGCTTTTTTGAATTCGATCAGCCCTTCGAAGGATTGTGCAGCGGCAGTAAAAGAGAAAGCCATTAATACTGTAACTACGGTGATCAGTTTTAAGATTGAGTTTTTCATTTTCTTTGGTTTGTTAGTTTAAGTGTATCGCACTTGAGTGCTAAAATAGTAATTTTTTTTTAGAGCAACTGCCTACTTTCAAAAGTTGTACCAAAAATTATAAACAGTCGTTTAAACGCGTTTAGACGGAAAACAATAGATTAATATTGCCCCATAAAACAGCAGACTATGGCGGAACACAACGAAACAGGCAAAAAGGGGGAAAAAATGGCGGCGGCTTTCCTGGAAAACAAAGGGTATACCATCCTGGAGACCAACTGGAGATTCCTGAACCTGGAAGCAGATATTATCGCACAAACAGGGCAGACCCTGGTGATCGCAGAAGTGAAAACCCGGAAAAGCAATTATTTCGGTGAGCCGGAAAGCTTCGTCAACCGCCAGAAACAAAAGAACCTGATCAAAGCGGCCAACGCTTTCATCGAAAGGAAACAGCTCGACCTGGAAGTGCGTTTCGACATTGTCTCCGTGGTGCTGAACGACGATTCCTCCATAAAGCACATAGAAGATGCCTTCTATCCTCTATTGTAGAACGACTCCCAACTCCCGACTCCTAGCTCCTTTCTCCCAACTCCCGACAGTTAAAACCTATTTTTTTACGTATCTTTGCAAAAAATACAGGCAATGGCAAAAGAATTCAAGCGCAAAACAGGCAAAGATCTCAAAGGAAAACGTTCATTCGGACCTAAAAAAGGGGGCGAAGATAAAGGTTCCTCCGAAAGCTCCGAAAAGAAAGCTCCTTCCAGAGAAAGAAAAGACAAGAACGACAGCAAACCTGCATTTGAGCGTTACCGCGATGAATCCCGTCCGTCCGATTTCGGCACCTCAAAGCGTAAACATGAGCCCCGCCCGGATGGACCTAAAAAAAGGAATTCAGATAACGAATCCCCATTTCCAAAGAAAAAAGACAAGCCTTTCGGGAAACCTGCCCGCACGGCTGGAGGGAAATCCGTCAACGGAGATTCCGATACCGTAAAAAAATCAACCAAAGCCAATCCTTATGACTTGGATGAATCGGACATGGACTATGAGAAGCCAAAACCGGCGTTCGACAAAGGCAAAGGATTCAAAGGAAGAGGCTATGAAAAGAAGCCTTATGTAAAGAAAACCTGGACCAAAAAAGAAGCACCCGCCAAGAAATCGCGGGAAGAAGATGACGGCAGTATGCGTCTGAATAAATACATTGCCAACGCCGGCATCTGCTCGAGAAGAGAAGCAGACGACCTGATCTCTTCGGGCGTGGTGCAAGTGAACGGAAAGACCATCACAGAAATGGGTTACCGCGTAAAGCAAACCGACATCATTAAATATGGCGGACAAACCCTGAAGAAAGAACGCTTGGTCTACCTCATCCTGAACAAACCAAAAGACTATATTACCACAGCCGACGATCCTCAGAAAAGAAGAACAGTGCTCGAACTGATCGCCGGCGCCTGCAAGGAAAGGATCTATCCCGTTGGTCGTTTAGACAGAGCCACTACCGGCTTGCTGATGTTCACCAACGATGGCGACCTCACTAAAAAATTAACCCACCCTAAATATGGAGTAAGAAAGATCTACCATGTGGAGCTGGATAAACCTTTGAAGCGTGCCGACATGGACAAGATCATCGAAGGCCTGGAGCTGGAAGACGGTCCGATCAAAGTGGATGAAATCTCTTATGTGGCTAACGGTGTCGACAAAACACAAGTCGGCGTGGAGATCCATTCCGGCAAGAACCGCATCGTGAGAAGGATCTTTGAGCACATGGGTTACAATGTGCGTAAGCTCGACCGGGTGATGTTCGGTTCCCTTACCAAGAAAGACATGTCCCGTGGCCGCTGGCGCTTTCTTACTGATGCAGAGGTTGGAATGTTGAAAATGATCAGCACCGAGAAAGAATCACACTAAACTTATTCACTTTCCGTTATTGATAACATCTTATTGCAGAGCAAAGGATTACAGGCTTTTTTTGTAAACTTTGTATGTTTAAATGCATTCAATGGATACCGGAGATCAGCAGCAAATTCCTGAATACCACCCGAAAAAGTTATACTGGTTTTTTCGTTTCCTCACACGTCTTGTTTTGTTTTTCAGCATCCTGCTTTTACTGATCAGCTGTGCAGGATTTGTGGTCGCTTATATTTACCAGAATGAAGTAAAAGAATATGTGGTCGGGGAACTCAACAAACAATTGAATACGGAAATCATTGTGGATGGGAAGGATATCGACTTTACGGTGCTTGAGAATTTTCCTTATGCTTCCGTTGATTTCAGAAATGTGAAAGCCCTGGAAGCTTTCGACCGTGAACAGCAATCTCCCCGCAAGAAAGATACATTGTTCTCCGCCGGAACGATCTCTTTGCAATTTAATATTCTCGACATCTTCAAAAAAAATTACCGTATCAAAAAGGTGGAACTGGATGATGTAGATCTGAAAGTCCGCATTGATAAAAACGGAAATGACAACTATCATTTCTGGAAAGAATCTGCCGATTCCGCAACGACTTCCTTTGCTTTTTCACTGGAAGAAATTGTGCTGAAGAACATTCAATTCTCCTTCAAGAATTTTAAGGCAAAACAGAACATCGACATCCAGATCAAGGAAAGTCGTCTGTCCGGAAAGTTTTCCGACGAAAAATACGATCTGGAGACCACAGCCGATCTGTTTGTGAACCTGATCAAAGTTGACAGCACGAACTTTCTGCGCAAAAAAAATGTGCACCTCGAACTGGCTTTAAACGTCGACAATTCAGTCCCTTCCTACAAGATCAAAGATGGGAAACTGAAGATCGAGAACCTCCTTTTCGAAGTTTTCGGAAATGTGGTCACTTCCAATAATGAGCCCATTCTGAATTTTGGAGTCAGAGGAAAGGACATGGACATTAAATCTGTGCTCTCTCTCATTCCGGCAAAATACAAAGGCGTGATCAATGAGTACGAAAGTGACGGAGAGTTTTATTTTGACGCCACTATTCAAGGTGTTTATTCTTCCAAACAAATGCCGCAGATCAAAGCAGATTTCGGGATCAAGAATGCCGACATCACTCAAGTGAAAGACAACATCAAATTGCACAACGTTAACCTGAAAGGATATTATTTCAATGGTAATAAAAATGCAGATGAGGCTTCGATGTTGACCCTTGTTCCGTTTTCAGCGACCATCGATCAGGGAAATTTTTCCGGTGAATTGAGTCTTAAGAATTTAGCCAACCCTTCTTTTTCAGGAAAGATCAAAGCAGACCTCGACCTTGAAAACGTCCAGAAGTTTCTGAAGATCGATACAGTAGAAACATTAACCGGAAAAGTGCTGATAGATGCTTTCTTCAGCGGTGACGGCAGGAGTGTGAGTTCCGGTAACTACGAAAATATTACTACAACAGGAGACCTGAAAGTTGCTGACATGAACTTGAAACTAAAAAATTACACCCTCGGTTTCACGACGATCAACGGAGATTTTAAGTTCGATAACAATGACCTTGCTGTGAATTCCCTGACAGGAAACATTGCCAGCAGTGATTTTGAGCTAAAAGGATTTTTTAGAAACATCGTGGGTTTTGTAACAAAGGAAAACCAAAGCATAACGATAGAAGCAACGTTGAACTCAAAGAACATTGATTTGAACGAATTGCTTTCCAATAAATCCGAAACAACAAGCGGACCCGGAAAATATAAGCTGAGATTTTCGGAATACATTGATGTGAATCTAAACAGCGAAATTAGGCACCTCGTCTTCCGGAAATTTGATGCGACCAACATTCACGGGGTCATAAAAGTGAAAGATAAAAAAATGGTGGTGGATCCCATTGTGCTTTCCACAATGAGCGGGACCATCACAACCAGCGGGTTAATCGATGGAACAGACAATACAAAATTGCTGATCACTTGTTTCTCGGATGTAAATCGGATCAACGTGACGAAGATGTTTGAGGCATTTGAGAATTTCGGGCAGACTTCAGTCACGGATAAAAATCTGAAAGGAATTGCGACTGCAAAGATCCAGTTTGCATCGATGCTGAGTCCTGATTTGAAAATGGACATGGATAAATTGTATGCGGGAGTGGAGATGACGATAGAGAATGGAGAACTGAACAACGTGGAAGCGATGAAAAGTTTATCGAGGTTCATCGAGCTAAAAGATCTGGAGAATATCAGGTTTTCCACGCTGAAGAATCAGATCGAGATCAAGAACCAGGTGATTAGCATGCCGAAGATGGAAGTAAAATCAAATGCGATCAACATAACTGCATCCGGAACACATACTTTCAAAAATGAGATCAATTACCGCGTGAAATTATCCCTGAATGAACTGTTATCGAAAAAAGCGAAGAGCGCGAAAAAAGAGAACGATGAATTTGGGGAAGTAGCGGACGATGGATTGGGAAGAACAAATATCTTTTTGTTGATGACAGGAACGGTGGACAATCCGGTGATCAAATACGATTCAAAAAGTGCGATCAAGAATGTGCAGCAGGATCTGAAGGTCGAGAAGCAGACGTTGAAGACCATTCTCAAAGAAGAATTCGGGCTGTTTAAAAAGGATACAACACTTCGCAGTAAAACTCCACCAGAAGACGGAAAATTCATCATTAAATGGGATGAAGCCGACAAAAAAGAAGGAAAAAAGGAGCTAAAAAAGCCTAAAAAACCTGAAGAGGAGGATTTTTAGCTCCACCGCCTTTCACCCATTCAAGAGGGTAGGGATGAAAAGAACAAAGTGAAGAGTGCATTCACATTCGTTGACGACTTTCTCCGTTCTAAGCTAAAAAATGCTAATTTCGTTACCTAATTTAAGAGGACATCAAGTGAGCATCTATTCAAAAAAACAGCAGTGGAAAATTTGGTTGTTCATGGCAGCCATTCTCATCATTGCGGCATCCCTCTGGTATACGAATACGCTTGTGAATAAAATCGCTCAGGAAGAAAGAGTGAAAGTAAAACTGTGGGCAGATGCGATCAAAAAAAAGGCCGACCTGGTAAAATACACTAATGAACTTTTTAATAAGATCAAGATCGATGAACGCAAGAAAGTGGAGTTGTGGGCTGAAGCTACACGTCAGCTTTCACAGGATCTGACGGACTATAGTTTTGTGCTGAAAGTGGTTTCCGACAATACAACCGTCCCGGTAATTCTTACCGATGAACACGGAACCGTAATCACTTCCCGTAACCTGGATCCGGAAAAAGATAATGATAAAACCTACCTGAAACTTCAGATGCAGTCGATGCGTGCAGTTCAGGAGCCCATTGAAATTACAATCTACAAAGGACAGAAGAACTACCTCTATTTCAAGGACTCGAAATTGTTCTCGGAATTGAAGAACAACTTAGACGACCTGATCAAGTCCTTCATTTCAGAAGTCGCAGTAAACTCCGCATCCGTACCGGTGATCTATACAGATTCTACAAGACAGAACGTGATCGCATCGGGGAATGTGGACTCCGTGAAGATCCAGGATCCGTCGTATTTATCTCAGTCGCTTGCACTGATGGCTTCTCAGAACCAACCGATAGAAGTGGAGTTTGGTTCGGGGGGGAAGAACTATATCTTTTATCAGGAGTCGACACTTCTCACTCAGCTCAAATATTATCCCTACGTGATGTTCAGCATCATCGGTCTGTTCTTGTTGGTAGCTTATTTATTGTTTAGCACTGCACGCAGGGTAGAACAGAATCAGGTATGGGTGGGAATGGCAAAGGAAACGGCCCATCAGCTGGGAACACCTTTGTCCTCCTTGATAGCATGGCTGGAATACTTGCGCTCCAAAGGGATTGATCCCGAAACCGCAAACGAAATAGAGAAAGATGTAAAGCGGCTTGAGACCATTACCGAGCGTTTTTCCAAGATCGGTTCGGTTCCAAAATTGGATGCTGTTGATTTGGTGAAAGTGTTGGACGTTGCTGTGAATTACATGAAGCTGCGGACGTCTAAGAATGTAGTTTTTACCATCGAGACCAACAACCAGAAAGAGGTATATGCTCAGTTGAATGTTCCTCTTTTCGAATGGGTGATAGAAAATCTGATCCGCAATGCGGTGGACGCCATGGATGGGAACGGTTCGATAGTGATCGCACTTTCCGACCAAACACAATTTGTTTACATCGACATTACAGATACCGGAAAAGGAATTCAGAAGTCGAAATACAAAACGGTTTTTGAGCCTGGATATACGACCAAGCAAAGAGGCTGGGGGCTGGGTTTGTCGCTCACCAAACGCATCATTGAGAATTATCACTCCGGAAAGATCTTTGTGAAAAATTCTGAAGCCGACAAAGGAACCACTTTCCGAATTGTGCTGAACAAATAATGGCCGGTATCTATATTCATATTCCTTTCTGCAAACAAGCCTGTCACTACTGCGATTTTCATTTCTCTACGTCCCTTCAGAACAAGGATGCTTTTCTTAACGCCTTGAAAAAGGAGATTACACTTCGTAAAAATTATCTTGGAGCAGAGGTGATTTCCACCATCTATTTCGGAGGCGGAACACCTTCCTTGCTATCCAAGGATGAATTGCTCGGTATTTTTGAGGTGCTGAAAAGCAATTTTGCGATCGATGCAAACGCCGAAATTACACTTGAAGCAAATCCCGATGACTTAACTCAACAGAAGCTATTCGATCTGAAGGCCACTCCCCTGAATAGGTTGAGCATAGGCATCCAGAGCTTTTACGATGAAGACCTGAAACTGATGAATCGGGCTCACGATTCAGAAGAAGCATTGGCCGCGGTGAAGATGGCTCAGGAGATAGGATTCAAAAACATTACGATCGATCTTATATACGGAACGCCGACATTGACACACCACCGCTGGAGAAATAATCTGCAGATTGCTTTTGCGCTGAACGTAAACCATATTTCGGCATACTGTTTAACGGTGGAGCCGAAGACGGCTTTAGCCAAGCAGGTGGCGGTGGGCGCTGTTAAAAATGTGGATGAGCAACACAGTTCGGAGCAATTTGAGATCATGCTGGAAGCAATGCATCAGAATGACTTTGTTCAATATGAGATTTCTAATTTCTGTAAGGATGGTGCCTTTTCAAAGCACAACAGCAATTACTGGAAAAAAGAAAATTATATAGGATTGGGGCCTTCCGCTCATTCATTCAATGGAACGAGCAGGCAGTGGAATGTTTCAAACAATGCGCTTTATATTTCTTCTGTAGAAAAAGGAGTCTTGAATTTTGAAAAAGAAGAACTGACATCCGATCAACGTTACAACGAATATGTAATGACGGGTTTGCGCACCATCTGGGGCGTTGATCTGGATTTGATAAGAAATGAATTTGGCAAAGAGCATGCAGATTATTTTTTGAAAGAAATTGAGTCGTATATTAGCGCTGAAGATGTTTTGATGGAGGCTCCATCTCCTTTGGAAAGGGCCGGGGTGAGGTATTATTTATCCGACAAAGGAAAATTGATCGCAGATAAGATCGCGAGTGATCTTTTTAAAACAGCATGACATGGTCTCAAAAATAACACATAAGGGAAAATCGTATAACGTGGATCTGGATAAGCCGATCGATATTTCTATTCCGCTGCGCACTGGAAAAGAAAACGTAAACGCCTGGTACTGCAATCCAGTGATAATAGAACCGGTTCGCATGGGCGATTGGGTGGGCGATGTGAAGCAAGGTGGATCTGTTAACTTCAGAAATATTCAATTCAATCCTCACGGCAACGGAACGCATACAGAATGTGTTGGACACATCAGCAAGGAAGATTACTCGATCAATCAGACCCTGAAAAAATTCTTTTTCATTGCTGAAGTGGTCACGGTGCTTCCGGATGAATTGGAGAATGGCGATAAGGTGATCACAAGAAAACACATAGAAAATTGTTTGGGAGAAAAACGTCCGGAAGCCATCATCATAAGGACGCTCGACAATCACATCTCCAAGATCAACAAACAATATTCAAATACAAATCCGCCCTATTTGCTTTACGATGCTGCAAAATTAATTGACGAACTGGAGATAGATCATCTGCTGATCGATCTGCCTTCGGTGGACAAAGAAGTGGATGATGGAAAATTGGCTTCGCATCACGCCTTCTGGCAATATCCTGAGAATACTCAGTTGCAACGTACCATTACGGAAATGATCTATGTTCCAAATACCGTTTATGATGGAACTTATTTATTGAATTTGCAGATCGCTAGTTTTGAGAATGATGCTTCTCCGAGTAAACCGCTTTTGTTTCAGCTGAACGTGGCCTTATAATTTTTTTGATCCTATATGGATAAGATTACGGGGAACATTCTGCATTGAAGCAGACACTCAATTTCTCATTACCGGCTGAACAAACACCAAAAAAAAGACTCCGCTCATCTGACAGCGTAATGTCATTTAAGCGGAGTCGTTTCTCAATCAATCTAAACTAAAATTTTTTATTTTTTATTTTCATCTCCCTCCCGATAGCCATCGGGATCCCATCTCCCATCTCCCGACTCCCGACTCCCGCCTCCCG
>JBKJQG010000247.1:0-30431 GCA_046594925.1 Bacteroidia bacterium | reverse complement strand
ACCATAAACAGTTTCGACCTGGAAGCCAATTGGGATTACATGTATGTGTACGATGGAAATTCGTTAAGTTCTCCGCTCATCGGAACTTATACAGGAACAACCATTCCCGGAACACTTTCTTCTACAGGCGGTGAAATCCTCATTCAGTTCCGTTCAGATTGTTCCACTGTAAATCCGGGATGGAACATCTCCTGGACAAGTGCCGGTGCAACCGTTGTGACACCAACTGCCTTGAATGCATTGACAGCAACTTGTCCCAACATTGATGTGGATCTTAGTTGGACAAGTTCCGGCTCGGGATGGTTCCTCGACATTTCCGATGATCCCACTTTTACAACTTTTTATAACAAGGATGTTTCCGGATTGACTTCAATCAATTGTCCTGGTGGATTTTGCGACTACCCAAGCTGTACGTCTTACATGAAATTCAGACCGGCTACCACTTATTACTGGCGAATCTGGAACGGAACCACACAAACATACGGTTCCAGTTTCACAACTCCGTCCTGCACGTCAACAGATGTCAGCTGCTCCGGAACACTGGAAGATACTGGCGGACCTGGATCTGCATACACTGGAAACGAAGATTATGTTTACATCATTGCTCCGACCAGTGCTTTGAATGTCTCCATGAATTTCAGCAGCTTCAACTTGGAAAACGGATTTGATTCTTTGTACATCTACGACGGAAACTCAACCGCTGCAGCATTGATCGGAGGCTATACCGGAACAACTTCGCCAGGAACATTCACTTCCAGCGGTGGCGCGGTAACGCTTCATTTCATCTCCGATCCTTTTGTGAACAATGCTGGTTTTACTTCTACCTGGACCTGTTCCATGCTGACGACTGGCGTTGATGACTCATACAGCGATAATGAATTCAATGTTTATCCGAATCCGTTCACCAATACGGCAACGCTTTCCTATACCGTGAAGACTGCTTCCACGGTTAATATCTCTTTGTGCGATGTGCTTGGGAAAGAGATCAGCTTATTAGAAACAGAGCAGCCTTCCGGGAAACATGAACTGCCGATCAATTCCGCAGACCTTGGTTTGGCAAGAGGAATGTATTTTGTGAAACTGAAAATGAATAACGAACAAAGAACTATAAAATTAATTCTGCGCTAGTGAAAAACATTGCTCTCTATTTATCTTTTATTTTTTTACACAGCGCGTTTGCACAATCAAGCGGACAATACACTTGCAGACTGCCGGCCTCCTTCATGAGCGGAGATGTCAACAGTGACTTAAAGACAAAATATGAGAATGCAGATTCAACTGTTCTAAAAAAAAGAATTGCAACAAGCGGAAATCGGAAAGACATCAGCGATCACCGCTCCATTCATCAAGAAGAATCCGAAAAATATGCGGTTTATGATCTAACAACCGATCAGCAATGGGACAGTCTGCGCACGTTCCAAACCGGCATCATCAAAACGCACACGGCTATTCCCCTGAAAAGCGGTTCGCGTGCCTGCAACCTGACCAAACGTGTTTACGGCTGGCATCCCTATTGGAGCGCCGGACTTGAGGCTAGCTACGACTGGAACCGACTAACGGATCTTTGTTATTTCTCTTATGAAGTGAATTCCGCAAACGGGAATGCGATCACCACACACAATTGGTCGACCGCAAGTGTAGTGACGACAGCACAAGCAAACGGTGTGAATGTGACCCTATGCGCTACTTTGTTCAGTGGTCATACGACCTTCTTCTCAAGTTCGACTTCAAAGCAAACCTTGATCACCAACCTGATCAATTTAGTTTCCGCGCGCGGAGCAAAAGGCGTGAACATTGATTTTGAGGGAATGGGAGCATCGCACCGCGCGGCTTTCACAGCCTTTATGATCGACCTTTGCACTCAGATGCATGCAGCAATCCCTGGCTCAGAGATTAGTATTTGTCTTTATGCCGTTGACTGGAGCAATGTATTCGACATGGCAGCAATGAATCCTTATGTAGATCTTTTCATCATCATGGGTTATGATTATTATTACAGTGGCAGTTCTACCGCGGGACCTGAATCACCTTTGTATAATTTCCAGACCAGCTACAATTACACACTTCCGAAATCACTTACTTACTATTTAAAACAAGGAACCACTCCTTCAAAATTACTCTTGGGACTTCCATGGTATGGAAGAGAATGGGGAACAACGTTGAGCACCATTCCAAGCGCCACCTCCGGAGTAGGTACCAGCAGCGTTACCTATGCAGTGATGAAAAACAACGCCAGTGGAAATTATTCAACCCGCGCCTGGGATCCGGTGAGCTTTTCAAGATACTTTCCGTCGGTAAGAGGGGGTAACAATTGGCAGGCCTTCATTGATGATGAAACCTCCCTTTCTTATAAATTTGAAATGGTCAATCAACGCAATATTGGCGGAATCGGCATTTGGGCTTTGGGCTACGATAACGGTTACAATGAATTGTGGAACCTCATTCAGGATAAATTTACCGATTGTGCAACGGTTCCATGCACCGATACGATCTACGATATGGGCGGACCAAGCCGGAACTATTACGACAGCGAAGACTATACCTTTACGATTGCTCCAACCGGTGCGACCGGACTCTCTCTGAACTTCTCATCCTTTAGTACGGAAGTCGGTTACGATACACTTTGGATCTACAACGGTCCAACAACAGCCTCCCCATTAATAGGAACTTATGACGGAACTTCCAGTCCGGGTTTAATCACAGCAAGCAGCGGCGCTTTGACCGTGCGATACAAATCTGACGTGTCCACAGTTGCAGCAGGATGGCAGGCTATCTGGAACTGCAGCATTGATGCAGTTGCCCCTACAACAACCGTGGCTACTCCGTCGGGATGGGCAACCGCTAACTTTACTGCAAACTTCAGCGACATTGATAATACCGGTGGCTCAGGCATCGAAAAAAGTTTTTACCAAGTTTTAGAAAATAACGGAAGCGAATGGAGAGCTAATAACGGCAATGGATTCTTCAGCGACAATTTTGATGCAGCCATTCATCCCGATTGGACCGTTCAAAGCGGAGTCTGGAACATCGCAGGAGGTTATCTGAACCAAACCGATCAAACAAATTCAAATACAAACATCTGGGCACCGCTTACCCAGAATTTATCAAACAGATATTTATACAACTGGCAAGGAAAGATTGACGGGACTGGATCGAACAGAAGAGCCGGGTTGCATTTCTTTTGCGATGACGCCACTCAGACCAACCGGGGCAATTCATATTTCGTCTGGTTCCGCGTTGAATCAAGCATGTGCGAATTTTATAAAGTGGTTAGCAATGTATTCAGTCTCGAATATTCAGTTCCGATGACCGTCAATGCAGGCCAATGGTACGATTACAAGGTATTGTACGACCGCATCTCCGGAAAGATGGATGTTTATCAAGACAATGCATTTGTCGGCAGCTGGACAGATCCATTTCCTTACACCAATGGAAATGCGATCTCCTTTAGAAATGGAAATGCCGATTACATGGTAAATGATTTGAAAGTTTATCGCTCACGTTTGCCATCAGTAACCATCAGCGTAGGACCAGCCCTGACGAATGACGTCCGCTATCAGAATGCCAACCCTACAGCTCCTTCCTGCAGAGTGAAATCAATCACAAAAGATGCCGCCGGTAATTTATCTCCAGTAGCATCTCAGGATGTGAATGTCGACTGGACGAATCCTTCCGATGTGGCGTTGAACGATGGAACAGTCGCTGATATTGATACAAGCTATTCATTAACTCAACTTTCGGCAAATTGGACCACTAGCATTGACCCTCATTCCGGAGTAACCGAATATTTGTACGCTATCGGAACCACTCCAGGTGCGACAGATATAGTCAACTGGACCAGCAACGCTCTGTCAACTTCCAAAACACAAACCGGCTTATCACTTACGCCCGGTCAATATTATTACTTCAGTGTTCAATCGAAAGACGGAGCAGGTCTTTTATCCAACGTGATTAGCTCTGACGGACAATTGGTGCTTATGGCAACAGGCATTGAAACCAACCTTAACGGACTGAATTTAACAGCTTACCCTAATCCATTTTCCGAGAACACAACAGTTGCTTACGAATTAGCGATAAGCACTTCTGTTGAAATTTCCATGACAGATGTTCTTGGCAAACAAATTGTTCTGCTTCCGGAAGCCAATCAGACAGCAGGCAAACATCAATTTCTGTTGCACAAGAACGAATTGAATTTATCACCAGGAATTTATTTTTTGAAACTGACTACAGACTCTGGAAGCTTGATCACAAAGCTGAGCATACAATAAACGCGCATCAGAATTCATGAACAGATCACTCCTAGTCATTCTGAGTTTTATTTTTTCACTGGAAGTCATTTCTCAGGAAGACCTCGATCCTTTCGAGAAGTACGGCCCTCCGGGCTCCATCACTTATACCAATCTGAAAGATGCAGTAAAAGACTTCAAAACCGTCTACAAACTAAAAGTTGACAATCAGCCCATCGATCCAAAGTTGTTTCCTAAGATCGGTAAGCTGGAACAATTACAAGTCCTGCAATTGAATGGAAATGGTTTTACTCAACTCCCTGGAGAATTCAAGGACATGAGCAACCTCATTTATTTTGCCTGCTACGAAAACCCGATCACTTCACTTCCGAAAGACATAGGAAATTTATCCATGCTGAACGAGCTTCATTTGCATAGTCCGAATTTAGACTCATTGCCATACGAGATCGCATTTTTAGGGAAACTGAAAGAGTTAGAAATTCAAAACAACAAAGCCGACACCTTTTATTTTCCTAATTCCATTGGTTATCTGAGCAATCTGAACAGCATTTTATTGTACAACACGATACTGGATACCCTTCCCAGCTCTTTTTCTGAATTCAAGAAATTAAGAAGCATCACGATGAGCCGCTGTGGCTTAAAAGATGTTCCTAAAACCGTTGCAAAGATCAGCGGGCTGGAAAAGCTCATTCTTGACGACAACAAGCTGACCGAGCTGAACAAAAGGGTTTTTAAACTAAAAAACCTTCGCTACTTATCCTTACAGAACAATCAACTGACTTCAATCTCCGAGAATATTAGTGTAATGCAAAACTTAGAAGTGCTGGACCTCAGAGGAAATAAGTTCAAGGAATTTGATTTAGCAGTATTAAAGGCATTACTGCCGAAGTGCAGGATCTTGAATTAGCCAATGGAAGGCTATCCTTTTTTCTTTTTCCTCACAGGTTTCTCTTCCGGCTCTTCATACTTCAACACACCACCCCACATGCTCATTTGATTCATCACCCAGGTTTTCCGTTTTTGAGTATAGGCACTTGGTTTAGCTGCATTGAATTTACGGGGATTTGGAAGAACCGCAGCAATGGTCGCACATTCCGACTTACTCATGTATTTTGCATCTTTTTTAAAAAATGTTTTGGAAGCAGCTTGGGCTCCATAGATGCCATCGCCCATTTCGATCACGTTGAGATAGACTTCCATAATCCGCTCTTTGCTCCAGAACGTTTCGATCAGGAATGTAAAATAAACCTCGAACCCTTTCCTGATATAGCTTCTGCCCGACCAGAGAAAAACATTCTTAGCCGTTTGCTGACTAATGGTACTTGCTCCTCGTGTTTTTTTGTGCGTTTCATTGTAGTCCATTGCCTTCTCGATGGCTTCAAAATCAAATCCATTGTGCTTGATGAAATTCTGGTCTTCGGAACAAACCACTGCCAGTTGAAGATCTGTAGAGATCTCTTCGAGAGAAACCCAATCTTTATTAAGCTTCATTTCCTTTCCATCCATTTTTTGCTCCACACAGCGGATGAGCATAAAAGGCGTAAACGGAATGGGAACCCATCGAAAGAAAATAACGGAAACAATGCTGACAATGAAGAACCACATCGCAGTTTTCCAGGCATACCTCCAGAGTTTTTTAAGAAATTCCTTCACGGTTAAAAATCGAAATCAAATTTAGGACAGTCGGCCGTGCCACCCGGAGAGTCGTATCCTTCCGCACTCATCACAGGACTCAGCCCCATCATGAATTCAACTGAATTGGCGTTGGCAGATCTCATTTTAGAAACGGTATAGTCATAAGCAAATCCCACAACCACATTCTTCAGCACCCGAATCTGGATCATAGCTGACACAGCATCGTGCATGCGATAAGTGACTCCTACTCCGACTCTTTGGCGGTAATAGGTCATGAAGTTAAATTGCGCTGAAGGAACCCCGCTGAAGTTCGACTGCACGTACATTCCGGGAACAAAAACAAAATCATAACCGGCCGACTTGAATTTTTTGCTGATTGTAAAAACAGCCGTAGGGCGCAAACGACTTTCGGTGCCGATCTGATTATGTCCCTGCTTCAATGAATTCTTGTAAACATTCTGCAAGGCAATGCCCACAGATAATTTCTTAGAATACAAATATAATCCGGGAATCACATCCGGCAATAACACCTTTGCTCCACTCTGAGCCAATGCTGGGTCCTTCTCATTAAAAATGGAATTTGTCAATGCAATACTTTTCACACCCGCAGCAACACCAAAGCTTAGATAATATTTGGCTGACAATTTCAAATGAATGGCATAAGAACCATAGGCCGCTTTATTTGAAAAGATACCAAACTTATCTTGCTCAACGGAAGCGCCTATGCCGTGCCAATAATACTTGTATCCTTTTTTTCCGAATGCTTTAGTAACGTTTACAAAGTTGGTTTCCGGAGCATAAGCAAAACCGCGCCATTGTGTTCTGCGCCCGACCATCACGTACAATCCTTTTCCGCTTCCGGCCACAGCTGGGTTCAACCCGTATTCATTCATCATGAATTGAGAATAATGTGTAGCTTGTTGTGCCTCAATAGTAATTGAGAGCATCAGGAGTAGTATGAGTATTCTGAATTTCATCATTTTAAGATTGATACGCATCCTTTGATAATTGTTCCGTCATCACTGCCCTTGTGATAGATAACATAATAATACGACGCGTCCGGAAGTGGCGCCCCAAAGATATCCTTCCCATCCCAAGGCTCATAGATCCCGTTGTGTTCAAACACTTTTTGTCCGAGTCTGTTGAAAACCAGAATTCGAGCTTGAGGAAAATACTCTGAATTGGTAACCGACCAAGTGTCATTGATAGCATCGTTATTCGGTGTAAAAATCACCTCCGGATGCATCTCGCATTCCAGGTACTTGATCTTCACAACAACAATGGTATCATCGCCACTGTCGTCGATAATGGTCAACGAGTAGGTTCCTTCATCGAGATCGTGAATGGCCGGTGTGGTTGCCCCGTTACTCCACAAATAAAAATACGGAGGATTGGTAGGAGTCACATTCACTTCAGCATCTCCGAAAGCAATATGATTGCATTCGACGTCCTTTGTTACAATCGTAAAATTGATCTGGGCATTTACTGCCGCTATAACGAAAGTCAGTATCAAATATGAAAAGAGCTTCTTCATCAATTACAGAGTTTTGTTACTAATTCGTCCGCCATGATGCTGCCTTTTTCTGCGGCACTTTTCAGAAGTTCACAGGCACCGGTTTTGTCACCATGCTGATACATGGTTGTCGCCAACCCGATGTATGCCTCGCGATACGAAGGATCCAGTTCTATCACTTTTCTATAATCCGCAACCGATCCTTCATAATCTCCAGAAATGTCTTTCCAAAAGGCACGGCTGTAAAATGCATTCGAATATCCGCCATCAATTGCGAGCGACAGGTCCAGATCTTTGATGGCGGCTTCATAGTCATCCAGATGAGCTTTGGCGAGTGCACGGTTGTAATAGGGTTTTGCTTTCTTCGGATTCAATTCAATGGCCTTGCTGAAATCTTTGATGGCACCAACGTAATCTTTCATCTGTGCTTTTACTATTCCCCGGCCGTTCAGTGCATCAAAATAATTAGGATTTAATTTTATGGCCTTATCGAGCAGTTTAACAGCCATCTTGTTCTCCCCCATCTTGTAGTTGATGAATCCTTGAAGACAAAAAGCACTGTCGTATTCAGGATTTTGAGTGAGCGCATTATCCAGATCGCGCAGTGCTGCAGTATAGTCTTTTTGGGAATCATTCAAGATCGCACTTCTGTAATATTCAAGTGCCGAGTTCTGTGAAAAGGAGAGAACAGCATTTACACAAAATAAAAATACGAGAGCTGCTCTTTTCATTTTCTGTTATTTCAGTAATTCGCCCAATGCGGTATCAAACAGCTGTTTTGCTTCCGCCACCGTTCCGAATGATGTTTCGTCGATGATCAGCTCTTTTCCTTTCACATCCCCAAGGTATTCAAATTCTGCCTTGGTCGACATCATCAGGTCAATGAATTTATCTTCATCCGATTTTTTAACTGAAACAATCACGCGACTTTGAGCTTCCCCAAAAAGGAATGCATCCTTGCGCACATCTTCATCAGAACTGATGTCGAAACCCAAACCATTCGGCATGGAGCTTTCTAACAGAGTAATGAATAGTCCTCCGTCAGCACAGTCGTGAGCGGACTGAATCACTTTGTTTGTTATCAATGTTTTCACTGCTTTCTGAACTTCGTATTCTTCATCCAGGTTAAAGAAAGGAGCTGGAGTATTTTTTATTTTGTGATAAGAATATAGATACTCTGAAGAATTGATGCAATTCTTAGAACTTCCGATCAGATAAATGGAATCGCCTTCATTTTTGAAGTTGAGTGTCATGCGGTTCGACTTATCTTTCATCACGCCCAACATTCCAATTGTTGGAGTCGGGAAAACAGGTCCTTCGTAAGAGGACTGATTGTAAAAACTCACATTTCCGCCGGTAACAGGCGTTTCAAATTTGATACACGCACTGCCCATTCCTTTAATTACATTCACAAATTGCCAGTACACTTCGGGGTTGTAAGGATTTCCGAAATTCAGACAGTTGGTAATAGCTGAAGGTTCAGCACCACTGCACACAATGTTGCGGGCTGCTTCAGAAACGGCAATGGCACAGCCTACTTCCGGATCGGCATTCACGTATCGGGCATTGCAATCCACTTTTAGAGCGATTGCTTTGTTGGTTCCCTTGATGTTCACGATGGCTGCATCTGAAGGAGCATTCGTGCTCATGTTGACAGTTCCCACCATGGAATCGTATTGATTGTAGACCCACTGCTTGGAAGCAATGTTTGGATGTCCGATCAGGAATTTAGAAACCGCTTTCAGATCTTTCGGGATCTCAACGGAATCGATCTTGAATTTTTTTGATTCCTTGAAATAAGCCGGCTCTTTGTATTCACGATGATATACCGGAGCTCCGCCACCCAACACCAGGTCGTGAGCAGGGACATCTGCAACCAGTTCATCCCCCACGAAAAACTTAATGCGTTTGGTATCGGTCACTTGTCCGATCAAAGCGCAATTCAAATCCCATTTTTCAAACACTTTTTCAACTTCTTTTTCTCTTCCTTTTTTAACAATGATCAACATGCGTTCCTGAGATTCGGAAAGCAGGATCTCAAAAGGTTGCATGTTAGCCTGACGTGTTGGAACACGATCCAACCAGATCTCCATTCCGTGTTCGCCTTTAGCACTCATCTCCGAAGTAGAGCAGGTGATTCCCGCTGCACCCATATCTTGCATACCAATCACAGCACCTGTTTTAATAACTTCCAGCGTTGCTTCCAACAGCAATTTTTCTTGAAAAGGGTCTCCAACCTGTACGGCAGGAAGATCTTTCGCTGAATCCTCAGTAATGTCAGCAGAGGCGAAAGTTGCTCCGTGAATCCCATCTTTACCCGTTGCGGAGCCGACAATGAATACCGGATTTCCAACACCATAAGAAGTTGCCGAAACTGTTTCTCCGGCTTTAACGATTCCTGCACTGAATGCATTCACCAAAGGATTCACGTTGTAGCAGTCGTCAAAGAATACTTCACCACCCACACAAGGAATGCCGAAAGCATTGCCATAATCGCCAATGCCTTTCACGACGCCTTTTACCAGCCATTTAGTTTTTTCTAATTTAATATCACCGAATCTCAATGAATTCATCTGAGCGATCGGACGCGCACCCATGGTAAAAATATCGCGGTTGATGCCACCGACCCCGGTCGCAGCTCCTTGATACGGCTCCAGCGCGCTTGGGTGATTGTGGGATTCTATTTTAAACGCACAGCCCAAACCATCTCCAATGTCTACCAGTCCTGCGTTTTCTTCACCGGCTTCCGCCAGGATGTAGGGACCTTTTTTCGGCAGCTTTTTCAGCCAGACAATGGAATTCTTGTATGAACAGTGTTCACTCCACATCACCGAAAAAATACTCAGCTCCGTAAAATTAGGTACTCGGCCCAGTATCTCCTTGATCTTCTCATATTCATCTTCCAGCAAGCCTAATTTCTTCGCTGTTTCTACCGTTGTTAATTGATCCTGTGCTGTTGTTGACATATAAATAGTTATTGAATTTTATATTTTTAGAATTTTAGAATTGCAAAGTACCGGCTGAGAGAGGTCCAAATAACCCTATAAAAGATCAGAATTTTCTATTTTTGATTGATTTTGAAATTTTAAGTTGAAACTTAGAGAATTCAATAAATTTGAATGTTATAATCTCCTGTTTTTTACTTCCCCAACTCTAAATCCCGATAGCTATCGGGACTACAAATCAACAATTTCTTTTCACCTCTCTAACTCTAAAATTCTACAAATTTCCAACTCTTTTAAAATGAAGCTCAAATTTACGCAAAACCACCCGATCGGAACTAAATTTTTATTTGGAGTTTTCAACAGCTTTTGAATTGCTATATTTGGAAAATATTATGGCGGATAACCCATGGAAATCCTATTAACCCTTACATATTCAACACTTTTCATCTTTCTTATTCAGAAGATGAAGTTCTTTGACGTGGAAGGCATCTCCAAAAGGACTTTTTCTCTCCTTTTCGTCTTAAAACTGGGGTTCGGCATCAGCCTTTGGGCCATTTATACTTTCTATTATACCGACCGGGCCACAGCCGACATATACAAGTATTTCGACGACAGTAAAGTGGTCTTCGATGCACTAAAAACAAACCCTTTGGACTATCTTAAATTGTTGTCGGGAATAGGGAATAATACCCCTGCTTTTGATCACTACTATTCCGAAATGCATTACTGGGCAAGGAAAGTGGACAGTGGCATCTATAACGACAGCCACACCATCATCCGTTTCAATGCCTTCATCCGCCTGTTCTCTTGCGGCTATTACAATGTACACACTGCATTTACCTGTTTCCTGTCTCTGATAGGATTAACAGCCATTTACAAGACTTTTGTGCCTCATTTGAAAGATAAAAAACGGGAACTCCTGTTTGCCGTATTCCTGCTTCCTTCGGTGTTGTTTTGGGGTTCCGGCGTCCTGAAGGAAAGCTTGATCTTTTTTGCCTTGGGGCTACTCATCTATTATACTAACAAACTTTTCAGCTGGTACGCTGTTTTGATCTGCCTGAAAACAGCTTCTTTGCTGGCCCTTTCAAAATTCTACGTCTGGCTGGCCATCTTTCCGGGACTTGCTCTTTTAATATGGACAAACAAGACTTCTGCAAAACAGGTTTTTCTGAAATTCATGATTATTCTTGTCATAATCGGAGGCATCGGCCTCCATATTGATTCCTTCACTTCCCTGCAGAACCCGATCGTAACGCTTTCTCAAAAGCAGTATGAATTTAACCTGCTGGCGAATGGACAACTCACAGACTCCGACAACAAACCTATTCCAGTTGCAAAAAGCGTCATCTCCATCAATAAATTAGAACCAACACTAGCTTCATTTATTAAAAATAGTCCGCAAGCCCTTATCAACACCTTTTTACGGCCGGCACTCTGGGAATCGCGCTCCCCTTTGATGTTATTGTCGGCGTTGGAAACTTTTTTCATCCTCCTGGTCTTTCTCCTTAGCCTCTGTTTCATCAAATCATTGAAAAAGATTCAATGGCACTACGTACTTTTCTGTTTTTCCTTTGTCTTGTTTCAATTCCTGATCATCGGTGAAACGACACCCATATTGGGAGCCATTGCACGTTACAAAACGATCGCTCTGCCTTTCTTGTTGATCGCTTTGCTGTTCATTACGGACAAAGAAAAACTCACTAAAAAATTGCCTTTTCTGAAAAAAATACTGAATTAATAAATTAGTTTAAATTTGTTCAATAACCCTAAAAAAACGTCTATGAGTTTCAAGAGTTTATTCCGCAAAAAATCGGCAAGTGTTGTTCTAAAAGAAGGAGGCGATGGAGAGCATTCAGGATTACACAAAGTACTGAACGTACGCGATCTTACATTTTTCGGAATTGCAGCCATCATAGGAGGGGGAACATTCAGTGCCATCGGAAATGCTTGTTTTTCGGGCGGACCAGCCGTGGTACTCTTGTACATCATCTGTGCAATTGCCTGCGGATTTACGGCCATGTGTTATGCGGAATTTGCAGCACGCGTTCCCGTTTCGGGAAGTGCCTATACTTATGCTTACGTTTCTTTCGGAGAATTATTTGCCTGGATCATCGGATGGGCATTATTGATGGAATATTCCATCGGTAACATCTACATCGCTTTTTCATGGAGCGGTTATTTCACCAATCTTTTGGAAGCCTTCCACATTCATTTACCGGAATGGCTGACCATAAACTATACAGCGGCACACCGTGCATTTACGGAAGCTGCGGCCTTTTCAAGCGAATACGCACAATACATAGCCGGAAGCGTTACCGACATCAAAGACTGCGTTTTCATGACCTGGATGAACAGTACGGAAACCCAAACGCTACTGCAGGCTGGCAAACCTGTTGCCGATTTGTTTTCTACTGAATACAATGGCATGATCGCTACCGAAGGATACAATGCTTTTACGAACGCTCCGCAACTGGGTGGCCTCCACATTGTTTTTGATCTTCCGGGAGTCATGATCAACATCCTCATCACCTGGCTGGTATTCATCGGAACAAAAGAATCAAAGAATTTCAGCAACATCATGGTGATGATCAAACTCGCTATCGTTGTATTGGTAATCCTTGTCGGATTCTTCTACATCGACATCGACAACTGGACTCCATTCATGCCGAACGGTTTTGGAGGCGTGATGGCAGGAGTCTCTGCAGTGTTTTTCGCTTACATCGGATTTGACGCCGTCTCCACTCTTGCAGAGGAATGTAAGGATCCTCAACGAGACCTTCCGCGAGGAATGATCTATTCGTTGATCGTCTGTACCATTGTTTATATTGTTCTTGCTCTCGTTTTAACAGGAATGGTTTCTTATACTTTATTGGGTGTGAGTGATCCTCTTGCGGAAATTTTTGCACTCAAAGGAGTAAAATGGATGTTATTCATTGTCTCCATAGCGGCTGTAGTGGCCATGACCAGCGTAATGCTTGTTTTCCAAATGGGACAACCACGTATCTGGATGACAATGAGCCGTGATGGTCTTTTACCAAAACGATTTTCTTCTATTCATCCGAAATACAAAACTCCGGCATTTGCAACCATCATTACAGGTTTGGTGGTTGGACTTCCGATGTTCTTTACCGATGAGAACTTCATCCTGGATTTCACCAGCATCGGAACATTGTTCGCCTTCGTACTTGTATGCGGAGGAGTCCTGTTGCTGCCGACACAAAGCGCTGATGAAAAATTAGCTACAGAAGCTACCAAAGGAAAATTCAGATTGCCTTACATTAATGCGAAGTATATATTCCCTATCATCATCGTTGCAACTTTCTCCTTTCTGATTTATCAGTTTCCTGAATTTTTCGTCGACGCATTTAACTTCAGCGGTGATAAGATAGGTTTGAAATTGCCGATGATCGGTTTCTTCATTGTATGCATTGTAATGACAATTCTATCATTCCTAAAGAATCTTTCACTGATCCCAGTTTTAGGATTGGTATCCTGCTGTTATCTATTAACAGGGATGGCTGCCTCCAACTGGATCTGGTTCTCGATCTGGTTAGCTATCGGTTTGGTGGTTTATTTCTTGTATAGCAGAAATCACAGTAAGCTGGCGACTAAGTAAGATTGATTCTTGCCTTGTTCTGCGAAAATCTGCGGAATCCGCGAGACAAATTTCACGACCATGAAGAAGTTCTCAGTTGACCAAGACATAACCAAAGCCTCGACCATTGATTCGGAGTTCTACACTTCGGAAGAATGTTTTCAGTCGTCGAAAGAAAAAATTTTTGCCAAAACCTGGCAGTTCATCGGTGATACCGACCAAGTTCGTTTAGCAGGACAACTCACTCCACACACCATCTTGCCCGGATTCATGGACGAACCTGTTTTGCTGGTTCGTGACAAAGATGACTCCCTGAATTGCATTTCGAATGTCTGTACACATCGCGGAAACCTTTTGGTCGAACACTCATGCACCGACAGCCAGATCCGCTGCAAATATCACGGAAGGAGATTTGATCTCAGTGGCAAATTCAAGCAAATGCCTGAGTTTGAAAATGTGCAATGCTTTCCAACAGAACAAGATGACCTTGCAAAGATACCTTTCGGTAACTGGGATAAATTTCTTTTTGCTTCCGTTCAACCGTCAATGGAATTGCACGTTGCTTTGAAAGAAATGAAAGAGCGGCTTTCTTTTCTGCCGCTTTCCGAATACAAACTCGAGCCTTCCCTGTCCCGCGACTATCTAGTAAAAGCACACTGGGCCTTATATTGCGAAAACTACCTGGAAGGATTTCACATTCCTTTCGTTCACAATTCCTTGAATGCAGCCATCGATTATGGTGCTTACACAACCGAATTATACCCCAACGCCGTTTTACAGGTTGGGATCACAAAAGGAGGTGATGACGTTTTCGATCTTCCGAATGATTCACCCGACTACGGAAAGAATGTAGGAGCATATTACTATTGGATCTTCCCGAACATCATGTTCAACTTTTATCCATGGGGCTTATCACTAAACATAGTTAAACCAATGGGAACAGGACTAACAAAAGTTTCTTTTCTCACCTATGTGTATGACGCTTCAAAAATGGAACGCGGTGCCGGAGCGATGCTCGACAAAGTAGAACGAGAAGACGAAGCCATCGTGGAAAACGTGCAAAAAGGCGTTCGCTCCCGTTTTTATTCCAGTGGAAGATATTCTCCGGCAAGGGAAACAGGCACTCATCATTTTCACAGACTCATCTGTGAGTTCATGAACAGGTAAGTTACGAATAGAGCCCTTCGACTCCGCTCAGGGTGACGAGGAATTTTACGAATTTGCAGTTGAAAAAAAAGCAGACACTTTGGCCCCGACATCTTACATTTTCCCTCATACATCTTCCATCTCTTAAACTGATTTCAAAATTGTATATTTGTATATCGGCTACAATATAGGCTGCAAATGAAAATATGACTAAAATAGCATTCATCACAGGAGCAACAGCAGGAATCGGAAAAGCAACGGCGGAACTGTTCGCAAAGAACGGATACAACATCATCATCACCGGCAGAAGAAAGGAACGTTTGGATGAATTTTCAATCCATCTGAAATCTACATATAAAATTGATGTTCTAAGCCTGAACTTTGATGTGAGGAATTTGGCGGAAGTCGAAAGTGTGATAGCTACCATTCCTGAAAACTGGAGACAGATCAATGTTTTGCTGAACAATGCAGGATTGGCCGCCGGACTGAATACCATTCAGGAAGGAGCCATCAACGACTGGGAAAGAATGATCGACACGAATATCAAAGGGTTGCTTTACATGACACGCAACCTCGCTCCCATCATGATCAAGAACGGATTCGGACACATCATTAATATCGGCTCCATTGCCGGAAAAGAAGTTTATGCTAACGGAAATGTTTATTGCGCCACCAAACATGCCGTGGATGCTTTGAGCAAAGGAATGCGCATCGACTTGCTTCCTCACAACATCAAAGTGACAGCCATCAATCCGGGAATGGTGGAAACAGAATTTTCACTTGTCCGCTTTAACGGAGATGAAGAACGCGCAAAAACAGTATACAAAGGACTGCAACCTTTATTGCCCGAAGACATCGCAGAAACCATTTATTGGGTAGCCACTAGACCGGCACATGTGAACATTAACGACATCGTCATCATGCCTACTGTGCAGGCCAATTCAACGACAACGCTGAGGAAATGAGAAAACTAATTTTCTATTCGTTTTTCCTCTTTCTTTACTCCTGTTCTTCCAAACAGCAGGTGGATCTCATTGTCCACAACGCGATCGTCTACACTGTTGATTCCTCTTTCTCCAACGCACAGAGTTTTGCCGTAAAAGATGGAAAATTCCTAGCCATCGGATCCAACGAAGACATTCTTAACAAATACGAAGCAAAGGAGATTTTGGACGCCGAAGGGAAAGCTGTTTATCCAGGCTTCATTGATTCTCATTGTCATTTTTATGGGTACGGTGAAGGTTTGCAGGAAGCTGACCTGGTAGGCACAAAGTCTTTCGAAGAAGTTATTCAAAGAGTCGTAGAATATTCCAAAACAAATAAATCTGAATGGATCATTGGCAGAGGCTGGGATCAGAATGACTGGGAAGTAAAAGAATATCCGGATCGTTTTAAACTAGACAGTCTTTTTCCAAACACCCCAGTTTTTATTGAACGCATCGACGGTCATGCCGCGCTTGCAAATGGAGTGGCGTTGAAAAAAGCCAACATCAGCAAATGGGAAATGCTGGAAGGCGGGCGTATGGGTGTAACAAAAAAAGTGGAGTATTCAGAAATGACAAAGGTGGGATTTGATGGCCTTTCAGGAATCCTCATTGACAATGCCGTGGATATTGTAAAACAATCCATTCCGAAACCATACCAACAAATAATTATAAATTCACTTCTTGCTGCTGAAAAAGACTGTTTTGCTGTGGGTTTAACTACCGTAGATGACGCGGGATTAGAAAAAACAATTATCGACAACATTGTTGCACTTCATAAAAGTGGTGAACTCAAAATTCGCATTTATGCAATGTTAACTGATAATAAAGAAAACATGGATTATTATTTAAAATCAGGTCCTTATAAAACTGATCGGTTAAATGTGCGCTCCTTCAAATTTTATGCAGATGGAGCACTAGGCTCAAGAGGAGCGTGTTTATTGGAACCTTATTCTGATAAACCCGAAGGGCAAGGCTTTTTGCTGAGTGAGTTTCTTTACTTTTTAAAAGCAGCATCCAAGGTAGAAAATGCAGGATTTCAAATGAATACTCATTGCATCGGAGATTCTGCAGTGGCAATTATAAGTCAGATCTATTCTAAACACAAAGCTAATTATACGCTTTCAGCTCCCTTGCCCAGCACTGCAACAAATAAAGATCTAAGATGGAGGATCGAACATTGCCAGGTTTTAGACAAGAACGGGTTTTCTAATTTTAATTTTATCATCCCATCCGTCCAACCCACACACGCAACGTCCGATATGTACTGGGCTAAAGACAGGCTAGGGCCTGAGCGTGTAAAGTATGCATACGCATACAATGATCTATTGAAAGCAGCGGGGATGTTGGCCTTGGGCACAGACTTCCCAGTAGAAAATATCAACCCGATGTATACTTTCTATGCAGCAGTGGCTCGCAAAGACTTGAAAGGTTTTCCTGAAGGCGGCTTTCAAATGGAAAATGCTTTGTCGAGAGAGAATACTTTAAAAGGGATGACCATTTGGGGAGCTTATGCTAATTTCGAAGAAAAAGAAAAAGGAAGTATTGAGTCCGGCAAGTTCGCGGACTTTGTGATCATGGAAAACGACATCATGAAATGTGAGATTGATGCAGTTCCAAAAACAAAAGTGATTTACACTTTCGTCAACGGCGAAAAAGTTTATTCAAGCAAATAAATTGAAATACAAATTCACATATCTGATTGTTTACTTCCTTGCGGCTGCGCTGAGCCTGTCAGCACAAGACGGAGAACCTTACCGAAAAGGGAAGGTAAGACATCGCGCGAGCTTCGGACTGATCAAATCTTTTTACAAGAATCATCCTCAGCACACTTCAAACACAAAAGCGCTGACCGGTTTTTCATTTGCCTACAATTCCGAAATTCTTTCGGGAAGAAGATACAACCTGCTGATCGGACTTGAGTACCAGAACACTGGATTGAAGTTTCAGGGATATTATAAAAAGCCTACGTACACCTATTTGTTTGACACGACCTTTGCTTACACCCACGAAATAAGAGTTCAGGAGGTGCAATTACCGCTCTCCGTGAAACTTACATTCAATCATGAAAAGGAAAGTTTCGTCTCACCCTATTTCATCGGAGGGATCGGCGCCCGGTACATCTTTGCTTCTTACACCGTGATCTCCAATGACTCAACTGGCACAACTGTTTATGATGGAAAAGACAACATCGATTTTGAGAACCAGCGCTTGATGAAGGGATTGAATGCATTTTATCACGCCGGGTTCGGACTTCAATACAATTACAGAAAAACAGGGCGGGCCATTTTTTTTGAGATGCAATACAAATACAATATTTCCAGAATGCACTACGATGGGAACGATCATTCCAATGACCTGAACATCAAACGAGGGGATCTGGTCTTTACGTTCGGGATGCGGCTCTGATTCAGCAGATCATCCACGGATTTTCATAATGCTCCTTTCCACCTTCCAAAATCTCATTTTCAGCAATTATTTTTTTCGCGTCGCTGGGTTATACAACGATTCATACATGTTGATCCAATCTTTCACAGTCATTTTGCTCATTAACTCCCCAAACAATTTGAAAGGAATCTTTTCCGGTTTCTTAAAACGTATGCAGCTTTTACCCATGTCCAACTTCGCATCTGTATGTTTAGCATATTCAGTAACAAACCATTTCAACAATTTCGACTCAGCATAAATGCCCATATGGAAGAAGGCAATGAAGTTCTTCTGACTGGCAATCCCGGCAAACGGCAGAGGATCAGCGGGCTTGCAATGATAGCCTGCAGGATAAAGGGAATGCGGCACACAATAACCCATCATCCCATAGCCCATTGTTTCCTTAAACCCTTTCGGTAGATTTTTAAGTATTTCTTTCCGCAATTTTGTCATTGCTTCTTGTCTATCCGGTGGCAATTCAGCGATGTAATCGTCAGGTGTTTTTGCTTTTGATTGCATGGATTACATTTTATTTTTCAAAATTTCAGAACTGCTAACTGGGGTACTTATTCAGGAACTTTACAATCGCATCTATGATTTTGGTATTCTGTTCGTGAAACGTATCCAAATCAAAACTGCCTTTAGAAACCTCATTGATGGTTGGGATCAGCTTGATCACTTCATGATTCATTTCATTGCCCAGATAGGCTTGGGCCAGCGTTTGATAGACAAAGTGCTGATCGTTTCTTTCTGAAAAGTCTGCCGCTGCTATCTGTTTAGTACAATCTGAAATGATTTTTCTGTTAGTGATGGCAGCGTTCTTAAAGCAGACAAAAGCCTCTACTTCATCCTCCGCAACGGTCGCTTTAAGCAAAAACATGTAGGCTACATTGATGCCGTTGTAATAATCTCCATTCGCGGAAAAACCCCTGCTATAAAACTCCACAGCTTTTTCAAGGTACTCCTTGTCGCCCGTTTCTTCAAACAATCTCTTGTTGATTGCTCCACCCAATCCCTGTGTTTCAGCATCCCTAAATTCCTCAGGATCAAGTTCAGAAAGTATCAACTGAGCTTCCAGCAATGCTTCCTGTGCATTCGGCAAGGCGAGTTTATAGGTAACGAGTGCGTAACGTTGGATGAGAAAAACATTATCCGGCGAAAGTTCCAACGCCTGGGCGTATTTGGATTTCGCCTCGGCGAATGCCTTTTTATCTTTGCAGCTCTCGGCTTGGGTAATCAACTGAGAAAGCTGATCGGGATATTCAATATCTCTGAACGGTCTCATTTCCTTATGCTTTTTTAAGTGCTAATCTGATGCTCTCGAAACGAAAACTATTCACCCATATAACCCCTGAACGGTAGAGTAGTAGAGGAGTCTTATTCTTAGAATGTATCTTAACGGCAATGATCTTTTTATTGAGCTCCTTTGCTTTTTGTATTTCCCAGTTCACCCAATCGCATTTTTTCGTGTGCTTGCCGATCAACACCATAAAATAATTTACCTCCCCGATCTTTTGAGTCAAAACGCCCTTAATGGTAGCGGCATTCGTACTATTGATCGTAACGTCTGCAGAGCGGTCGTTAATATGGAAATCAAACTGTGTGTTCTTGTCCCAGGCGTTCAATAGATTCTTATAGTTCCTGTCGTCGTCGTAGCGATAACTAATGAAGATCTTCTTTTTTGCGCTCATTTTACTACCCTCCGAGTTTAAAACCTAAACTGCTTCCTTTTGCACGTTCGTTCGACAATTCAAATTCTTTCACATCTTCCAAAGTCAGAGTTGCCAAATGAGCAGCCGTCCTTTCGGAGGTAGCCATACCTGCCAACCGCAAGTTCTGATTTTTAATCGCTTCTCCGGCAACACCTCTCACTGTTCTGGCATTCCCAAAATGTTTGTCGCGATTGTTATGAATGTGGGTATAGTATGCTTTCAAATGCGCTTCTGCTTCCGCATCCGGGGTGATCTTCTCTTTAGCAAGAATATTCAATGTGATTGCATAAAGATCATCAGGTGCATAATCCGCAAAATGGAAAGTTCTGTCGAAACGCGACTTCAGACCCGGATTGGATTCAATGAATTGGTGCATGTTATCGGTATACCCGGCTACGATCACACCAAACTGTCCACGTAAATCTTCCATTCGTTTTAAAACAACCTGAATGGCTTCCTGTCCAAAATCGTGTCCGGATGCGCCATTGGCTAAAGCATAAGCCTCATCGATGAATAAAATTCCACCTTGTGCTTCATCTATCTTCTCTCCGGTTTTAATCGCTGTTTGCCCGACAAATCCAGCCACCAATCCTTCTCTGTCCACTTCTACAATGTGTCCCCGCTCCAATAATCCAAGTCCTTTATAGATCTTGGCAACAATTCTCGCAACTGTAGTTTTTCCTGTACCGGGATTGCCGGTAAAAATGCTGTGCAGCGAAAATTTGTTCAGGACATCTCTTCCTGTTTCCTTATAAAAGCGAACCAACTTCACCAATTCGTTGATCTCTTCTTTTACAGAATTCATTCCGGTAAGAGCATTCAGCTCCGCCAATCCTTCTTTCAATAATTTTTCGTTGACTTCCAAACTCAGTTTCTTTTTGCCCTGTCCGGCAAATACTTTTTGCATATCAGCCAGCTCAATGGTTGAAAGCACTTCATTGGTAAGTTCATTTACGTTCGGGTGGTTCATCAAACGAAGACCCAAATTCATTTTGGCTTCATCCACCAAAGAATAAACATATCTCGCGTTTCCAAATGAGTTATCACGCGTACGATACACTTCGACTAACATTTCATTCATGAATGTTTTTGCCTCTTCGGTAATGCTAACGCCTTTTTTCTTCGCAGCCAATTCTGCAATAGCAAACATTTCGTCCGGCATGTAATCCTCAAAATGGAAATAATGGTTGAAACGGGATTTCAAACCCGGATTTGATTCCACAAAATTCGTCATCTCCTTGGGATATCCTGCACACATAATGGCAATGTCGCCTGTTCCGTCACTCATTTCTTTAATGAGAATCTCTAATACCTCGTGACCGAAGTCGTTCGAATCTTCTTTCGCTCTGGTCAACGAATAAGCTTCGTCAATGAACAGGATTCCGCCTTTAGCTTCTTCTATGATCTTTTTCACTTTCGGAGCAGTCTGCCCGATATACTGAGCAACCAAATCTGAACGGTCTACTTCTTTCACATGCCCTTTGCTTAGCAAACCCATTTTTTTGTAGAGTTTGCCCAGCATGTTTACGACCGTCGTTTTCCCTGTTCCGGGATTTCCGGTAAAAACACTGTGCAGATTGATCTTTCCGGAATCTTCAAATCCTTTTTCTTTACGAAGCTTGATAAAGTTGATGTAGTTGATGTGATCGCGGATGTTCTTCTTCACCTCTTCCATCCCCACCAATTCATCTATCTTGGCCAACAATTGTTCTGTAGTTTCTTCTTCTACCGGAGTGGCCGTCACGGAAGCAACTGTTTGCAAGGCCTGTTCCGCAGAAACCAAAGGGGTCATTTCTCCTTCTTCTGCCACTTCGCCCATTTCAAATGGAATGAGTGCAACCAAGGTATCCATGAAAACAATTTCGACTGTGTATTTATCATCTTTCCAAGACCCGGCAGATTCACTTCCCCATCCGGCATCAATGGTAAATGTGGTATCCTGCTTTCCCTTTTCGATCAGGCCGGTACGTATGCTCTGCCCTTTGGGTTGTCCTGCATCATCATAATAGTTAAAGAAAAATTCGTAGTTCCAATCCGCTGAAGTTTTTGTCTTCATTTTAAACTCGACCCACAAATAAGGTGTATTAGTGCGATTCAGCTTTTTATAATACGTTCTGTTGGTGATGTTCCAACCATCAAACGGACCGGAATACAAGCGAACGGATTCAACAGTAAAATAGGGATTAAAAGAAGCGGTCATTTTACCAACGTCTTCCACAAAGAATTTTCTGGAGCCGACGAGTTCGTTGTCGATGTAAGCTTCCCAAAGGTAGTCGCCTTTGAACCAGAATGTTCCTTCATTGGGTGTCCCCCATCCGTCGCGCACATACACAATGTTCTCGTCCATCTTGATAGTGATGGTCGAATCGATGGAACACAATTCTTTCCTCGCACTTCCATCCAGTGAAATCGCTTTTAGGGTAACCTTCGCATTCCATTCTGCCTCATCAAACAGTTTATTGTAAAAAGAGAATTCGGTTCTCAAATAAGTTGTTTCCATCCTGTCGAAAACAGTACGGTACTTTTTTGTTGCGTTTGCCATCCATTCGTCTGATGAATAGACTTTCACTTCCTTTAATTTGTAATTTTTAGCCATGATCCGGTTTTTTATCTTCGCTTAAAATTAAAAATAAAAAGGGATAGTTTAAACGATGTTGGAAAATAAATTTTGGCAATTAAGAAAGAAAAAACCCGCTACATTGCTGTAACGGGTTCCTCTAATTAGACAAAATCTCTCTAAACTAAATCTAATTATTAAAAATTGCCTTTGGCAACTGCGCTCTGTCCCGGAGTGGTTGTGGAAGCCTCGGCTTTCATTTCCCCGTTGACAAATAATTGAACCTGAACTACATCGTGGGATGGTGTTTGGTTGTATGCTGTAACGGAAAATAAATATCCGCTTCTGTGGTTAAAACTAATGGTTTGCGAAGTACGGTTCACATCAATGTGTTTGGTCTCCAAAACACCGTTCGCATCCGGGGCAACATAATCCACTCCTACTTGTCCTGAAGCACTGCTTATTCTGTATTCTACATCGATCGTAACCGGAGCAGCTGGTGTTGTTGTAGGTTTGGCTTCGTCCCCTTTTTTACAAGAAACAGCTAAAACGCTTGTCAATACAGCAACACAAACAATTATTTTTTTCATTTCAGAGGACTATTATGTTATTTCAGAGTGCAAAAGTACTCTTTTCCTGATAGAAAACAAATATTCATCGTTATATTTACATAATTCTTCGATAAATGTATTAACAGAATCGATAACCAATTGTTGAAAAGTGCTAAAAAATCAACCCTGTCTTGATATTCAGAGCAACGACGGGAAATTGATTTTCGACGACTTTAAAGGGGGTGGACAAATGAGGCTTGTAGAGAGGCATAAGCCTGCATGGTCTCTTTTTTCATCCTTTCGATGATGTCCTTACAGGGAAGGATGTCGTGGATGAGCTCCACACTTTGCCCTGCACACCAAAGGGTCTGGTAATTCCCCGGCTTAACCGAGCGCTCCAGCTTTTTCATCCCGCTGATCTGCACCCACATCTTAAAGTATTTCTTCGTGCGGGAGTTATTGGAGAGCATTCTTTCCATCCAGTTCTGTTTGTATCCGATCTTTTGGGCGAAAGGAGTATTGATGATAGTGCAAGGTGTGCCGGAGATCTTTTCGGTCAGAACGATGTCTGTCATCCTCGAACTGACGATGGCATTCTTATAATCCTGGCTGACGGTGGCTTCGGTACAAGCAATGAATCGGGTTCCAACCGATACGCCCGCTGCACCAATGGCCAGCATAGAGACAATCCCCGCTCCGTCGGCTATCCCGCCGGCCGCTATTACCGGAACATTAGGAAATTTTTGTCGCAACGCGGGAACTATGATTTGAAGCGGATTCGGACCTGCGTGTCCCCCTGCTCCTTGTCCTACTGCTATAAAACCATCGCAGCCCAATTCAGCGCATTTTTCTGCGTGCTCCAGATTGGTGACGTCGCAGAACACCTTGGCTCCGTATGCGTGTGCTTGCTGGATGACTTCTTTCGGATTCCCTAAGGATGTAATGTAAAAAGGTACTTTTTTAGCGACACAGACTTTCAGGTGCTTTTCATACAAAGGATTGGTCTTTTGAACGATCAGATTCACCCCGTAGGTTCCTTTTACACTCAAACCCGCTTTTACAGCATTCAGTTTATCCAGGATCTCCTCCAGCTCATTTCCGTTCCTGTAATTCAGGGTGGGAAAGGCAGTTGCTATACCGCTCTTCATTCCTTCGGTCAACATTGCCTCATTGCTTACCAAAAACATGGGGGCCATGATCATGGGAAAATCAATGCTAAGTACCTGGGTTAATTTCGTTTGCATTTGAACGCATTTTATAGTTGAAACATCGCCAAAAAATTATATTTTTGGAGAAACAAAATTAGGCATTTAAAACAACCCAAATGGTAATTACTCGAATATTTGACATCCTTCCTCAACTTCTTGAAAAATACAACAAGCCGAATGCCTTGGCCGCCAAAGAGAACGGAAAATGGAGAACCTATTCCACGCAGGAATTTGTTGATTCCGTAAACTACCTCAGTTATGGCCTTCATAATTTAGGATTGGAGCGGGAAGATAAAATAGCGATCATAGCCAATAATCGCCCCGAGTGGAACTTCGCGGATTTCGCGATTCAGCAGTCGGGCGCGGTGAGTGTGCCCATCTACCCTACTGTCAGTGAACACGATCTTGCCTTTATATTAAACGATGCAAAGATAAAGTACGTATTTGTTTCCTCGACCGAACTTTACACGAAAGTAAAAAATGTAGCGAACGGCGTTCCCTCCATCAAAGGCATTTATACTTTCAACAAAGTGGATGGCGCAAAGCATTGGTCGGAACTGGTGAATGACGGAAAACAAAATCCGAAACAAAAAGAAATTGAAGCAATCAAGAACAGCATCAACCCGAACGACTTGTTCTCAATCTTATACACTTCTGGTACTACAGGAAATCCGAAAGGGGTGATGTTATCACACAACAACCTGATCAGCAACTCCATCGCCAGCCAGGTCCTTGCGCCTTTTGAGTCGCACTGGAAAGCCTTGAGTTTTTTACCATTGAACCACGTTTACGAACGCATGCTTTCCACACTTTACTTTTATTTGGGCGTGTCGGTGTACTATGCTGAAAGCATCGAGACGATTGGCGACAACCTGAAAGAGATCCAACCTCAGATTTTCGGTACCGTTCCTCGCCTGTTAGAAAAAGTTTACGATAAGATCGTGGCAAAGGGAGAAGAACAGACCGGCATCAAAAAGAAACTATTTTTCTGGGCACTAGATCTGGGCTTGAGATATGAATTGCACGGAGCAAATGGCTGGTGGTATGAATTCCAATTGAAACTTGCGAACAAGATCATCTTTAACAAATGGAGGGAAGCACTTGGTGGAAAGGTGGTTGCCGTGGCTTCGGGCGGAGCAGCTTTGCAGCCTCGTCTGGCGAGAGTGTTTCAGGCAGCACGAATCATTGTGCTGGAAGGATACGGATTGACGGAAACATCGCCGGTTGTCGCTGTGAATAATTTTTTACCTAACGGAATAAAATTCGGAACAGTAGGAACCGTATTGGAAAAAGTAACGGTTTCTTTTGCTGAAGACGGAGAGATCCTGGTAAAAGGTCCGAATGTAATGCTAGGTTATTACAACCGCCCCGATGCCACAGCGGAAGCGATTGATGCGGACGGCTGGTTCCATACAGGCGACATCGGTGTGATGGAAGACGGAAGGTTCTTAAAGATCACCGACCGCAAAAAAGAAATCTTCAAAACATCGGGAGGAAAATACATCGCTCCTGTGATGATAGAGAATAAATTAAAAGAGTCCCCATTTATTGAACAAGTGATGGTGATCGGAGAAAATCAAAAATATGCTTCGGCTCTGATCGTTCCAGCTTTTGCTTTTATAAAGGAATATTGCAAACGCAAGGAGATCGACTACCAGAGCAATGAAGAGGTCATCAAAAACCCTTTGATCAAAGCAAGGATCATGGAAGAAGTTGAAAAAGTGAACAAGACCCTGGCACAATACGAAACCATCAAACGCCCCGAGCTCTTGCCTTGCGAATGGACCATCGACAAAAACGAGATGACCCCGAAGATGTCCTTGAAACGTAAAGTGATCATGACTGCCAACAAAACTCTGATCGATAAGATCTTTGGTGGCGAATAGCATTTTTATGGCTACGAAAAAGAATAACAAGCACCAACCCCACCAACACAAGCCAAAAGCTGAGGCTTCGGCATTTTCCGTTGATAAAAAACTGATCCTGAAACTATCTTTGGTGATTGCTTTGATTGCTTTTCTGTTGTACTCAAACACGCTAAAGCATCAGTTTGTACTCGACGACTATTCCGTCATCAAGGAAAATCAGATGACAAAAGGTGGAACTTCTTCACTTAAAGAGATCTTTGCCAACAGTTATAGAACCGGTTATGGAAACAATGAGAACAATCTCTACCGTCCGCTAACCAAAGCCATGTTCGCGATTGAATGGCAGCTGTCGCCAGATAACGCGCACTTCCATCATTTGATCAATGTATTGATGTACGCATTCGTTTGTGTGCTTTTGTTCATTGTCCTTTTGCGCTATACGAAGATCAACGTTTACATTTTGTTCCTCACGGCACTCATTTTTGCTGCCCATCCGATTCACACCGAAGTGGTTGCCAACATCAAGAGCAGGGACGAGATATCCAGCATGCTCTTCTTGCTGCTCTCGCTTTTATGCATTCACAAATACCTTGCGAACAATAAAATCATTCTGCTGATCACAACATTGCTCTGCTTCTTCCTGGCTTTGTTATCGAAAGAATCAGCAATCGTCTACGTGGCTTTGGCTCCTTTGTTTATTTACTTCTTTACCGAGACGAGTTTAAAGAATAACATGAAGATCACAGCATCTCTGGGCGTGGTCGCCGTCCTGTACATGCTGCTTCACTTAAAGATCATCGGAAGCATCGGAATCAAAAACATACCCGTGATTGACAACTCGCTGATGTTTTCTACCAATGTCATTGAACAAAAAGCGACCGCCATTTTTATCATGGGCAAGTATTTTCTGTTGATGCTTTTCCCTCATCCACTTTCCAGCGATTATTCTTTCAATACCATTCCGATGGTGACTTCGATCGGACATCTTGGTTTTCTGCTCGCTTTGGCTTTTCACGTATTCCTGCTTTATTTTGCTATTAAGAAAATAAAAGAAAAACATGTTTTATCCTTTTGCATCCTCTTTTATTTGGGTAGTATGGCTTTGGCATCCAACATCTTCATGATGATCGGAACCCATCTGGCAGAGCGTTTGTTATTCTTTCCATCCGTGGCATTCTGTCTTGCCCTCGTCTATTTTTTATGCAAAGCCTTGAAGATCGATTTCACCGGCGCAGGATTCGGCTCGTTTTTTAAAATGAACACTACTTTATTGATGATCGTTGGAGTGTTGCTGCTTGCTTATTCGGCGAAGACCTATTCCAGGAACAAAGATTGGAAATCAGACACCACCTTATTCGGAAAAGATCTGGAAACAGTACCCAACAGTGCCCACATGCTTTTCTACTATGCTAACAACCTGGCCAATAAAGATTCATTGGCAGTAGTCAAGAACCCTGCGGAAAAACAGGCTCGTCTTGCCAAGGCAGAAAAAAGCATCACCAAAGCATTGCAGATCTACGAACTTTTCCCGGATGCACATAACGTAGCCGGAAGAGTGCATTATGAGAACAAGGAATTTGACAAAGCATTTAAAAGCTATAGCCGCGCGATGGAAATGAATCCCGGCAAAGGAATGTACCATAACAATGCAGGAACCTGTCTGTTCTCTGTCGGCAAATACGAAGAAGCGGCAAAGGCATTCAGAAAGGCAGCGGAGATCGACAAATTTGATACCGACGCCCGATGCAATCTAGGAAGTGCTTATGGCGCTATGGGAGAAGCAGCCCGGACCAGTGGCGACTTGAAGGCTGCCGGCAACCTGTTCATAGAGGCCATCGATAATTTCAAAAAAGCAGCCGAGATCGACCCGACGAATAAATCTGCTCTGCAATTCCTTGGCATTACATACAACAACATCGGCGATACGATCAACGGAAAGATCTGGTTGAACAAAGCCGCCAGAATAAAAAAATGATGCAGAAACTGGCGACCGCCTATTCCTGTTTCCTGAACTTCGGCAGCGATAAATTCTTCTTGACAGCTACAATGCGGATGAGAATGATCACAAAAGCAGAAAGCAGAAAATTACTATTCCTTTCCAAACCAAAATGATCCAACACCAGATAGATGCTTGCTCCGGCGAGGCAGGCCGTAGCATAAACCTCTTTCTTGAAAATAATGGGGATCTCATTGGTGAGCACGTCGCGGATTACGCCACCCATGACAGCCGAAAACATTCCCATTATGGCAGCTATCATCGGATTCACTCCCAAACTCAATGCCTTTTCAGTTCCGACGATTGTGAACATGGCAATACCGACCGTATCAAATAGAAAGAAGGTCCTCCGTAAACGAATCAGTGTTTTAAAGAAAATGCTGGCCAGGATCACCCCAGCTATAATGGCATAAACGAAATAGATGTCGTTCACCCAAACCAAAGGGTGTTCCCCCAGCAGAATGTCGCGCAAACTCCCGCCACCGATAGCCGTGATGAATCCAATGAAGCTGGCCCCGAACCAATCCGGCTGGGCTTTGTCGTTGGCCGCCAAAGCTCCCGAAATAGCAAAAAAGCCGGTTCCTAAAATCTCTAAAACATATTGTATCTCCATATCCGGGACAAAACTATGCATTTATCCATCACTTTTAGATTTCTCCTCTGAAATTGGCTATTTCATAGCCGAAATCATTTTTTACCAAAAATATTTTGTTATGCTTGCATAATATTAAATTCTTTTTATATATTTGCTTGCCAACCGATATAGGTTGGTTATCCAATGTCAAAAAAGCACACCGAAACCGTCGATTCCAAATTAAAATCTGCTTGGCAGATCATCTCTCGCATGTACAATGCAGAAGCTGCTTTGTATGGCGGAAGCATTGCCATCGGACATTTTCTTTTGAACATCGACAGCGATGAAGGTGCTTATGCTTCCGACATTGCTCCAAAGCTCGGCATGGAAAGCACCTCTCTCTCCCGCATCATCAAAGCTCTGGAAGATGAGAAACTCATTTTGCGGAAAGCCGACAAGGAGGACAAACGCAAAGTGAAAATCATGCTTACTCAAAAAGGCAAAGAGAATAAAGAACTCGCAAAAAAAATTGTCCGAAATTTTAATTCAGAAATCGAGAACAAATTAGGAAAAAGCAAGATCGAAGAATTTTTAAAAACCGTGAACGACATTATTTCTCTTGCCGAAGAAAAAAACAAAACCTTAAAAATGACCAATTCATAATCATATGAACAGAACAATCAAAAAAGTAGCTGTATTGGGCTCAGGTGTGATGGGAAGCAGAATTGCCTGCCATTTCGCAAACATTGGAGTGGAAGTTATCCTGCTCGACATAGTACCAAAAGATGCGGGAGCTGATAAAAAGTCCCGCAACAAAATTGTAGACGATGCATTGGGCTTTGCCTTAAAATCAAACCCTTCTCCCATCTATAGAAAGACATTTGCCAAAAGGATCAGTACCGGCAACTTCGACGACAATATGAAAGACATTGGAACCTGCGATTGGATCATCGAGGTTGTCATTGAGCGACTCGACATCAAGAAGCAAGTTTTTGAGAACGTTGAGAAATATCGCAAACCGGGAACCCTAATTACGTCAAATACATCTGGTATCCCCATTCATTTAATGAACGAAGGCAGAAGCGAAGACTTTCAGAAACATTTCTGCGGAACACACTTTTTTAACCCGCCACGTTACTTAAGATTATTAGAAATAATCCCGACACCGAAAACCTCTCCTGAAGTTGTTGACTTCCTGATGCACTACGGAGAATTGTATCTGGGAAAAACAACTGTACTGTGTAAAGACACTCCTGCCTTCATTGCCAATCGCATTGGAGTTTACGGAATCATGAGTCTTTTTCACACGGTAGAAAAAATGGGGCTGACCATCGACGAAGTGGATAAACTGACAGGACCAGTTTTGGGAAGACCGAAATCGGCGACCTTCAGAACGTGTGACGTAGTAGGATTGGATACATTGGTGCACGTTGCCAATGGAGTTGCAGAAAGCTGTCCGAAAGATGAAGCCATT
>JBKJQG010000187.1:0-2920 GCA_046594925.1 Bacteroidia bacterium | reverse complement strand
CTTATCTGTATCAACCGGGCTGTGCAGGTGGTGCTATGTCTGTTCCCGCAAACGATGTATGGTATTCTTTCACTGCCAGCAGTTACCAGGCAGTTATAACTGTTAACGCAACTTTTCCAACTGTCAACATTGCCATGTACTCAGGAACCTGTGGTGCACTCGGCGGCGGTGTCGGGGGGTGTGCCGTGGGAACTTCAAGTACTGCAACACTTACTGTGGAACAAATGGTTCCAGGAACAACTTATTACGTTCAGGTCAGCGGTGGAACGGGACAAACAGGAACGTTCAACATGATCATCGGAAACAATAAAGATTGCGCCGATTGCGTAAACGCGTCTACTTTTACTGCATCACCTCTTCCTGTCAGCGGAATGTATAATCCCGGACAGGTGGTTACTTTTTGTTATCACATCAGTCAATACAGTCAGATCAATACGAACTGGCTACACGGTGTTCAAGTAACGCTCGGAGCAGGCTGGGTTGCCGGATCTGTAGTTGCATCTCCTCCTCCTGCATGTCAGGGAAGTGGATCCTGGGCTTGGTTCCCTACCGGTATCGGTGTGGTGAACGGAGTGAACTGGGGACCCGGATTTTATTTTGATACAAACGATGCAGGAACTGCTCCCAACAATAATTTCGGTGATAATTGCTCCGGAGCAATTGGCGGAGGATCCTGGAATTTTTGTTTCACCGCGACGGTAGCTCCCGGATGCAGCCCCGGCTCTAATTTGACTGTTACCATAAATACAAGTGGTGATGGGGAATCGGGATCATGGACAAGTTTAGGATGTCTGGACGACCCTGCTTCTGTTTTACCCGCCGTTGGTGCTTGTTGCATTCCTACCATGTCATCTACCGCAGCAACTTGTGCAGGGAATGACGGAACTGCTACTTCAACTCCAGTTGGTGTTTCAGGTCCTTACAATTATACCTGGACGAATTCAGTTGGAACAGTTGTGTCCTCCACATCCGGTGTAGCAGGTGCTAATACTGCAACCGGTTTGGCTCCGGGAACTTATACCGTGACAATCATCAATACCGCTTTGAGCTGCCAGGTTACAAATACCGTAACTGTTGCAGGCGGTGGCGTCATAGCCAATCCAACGGCCGGCAGTAACAGTCCGGTTTGTGTCGGTGCTACTTTGAATTTAACTTCTACTGTTGTTACAGGTGCTACTTATTCCTGGACAGGTCCTAACGCTTTCACTTCTCCTATTCAGAACCCCAGCATTGTCGGTGTGACAGCTGCCGCGGCAGGAACCTATACCGTTGTGGCTACCTCAGGCGGATGTACGTCTTCTGGCACAGTGGTCGTTGTCGTGAACCCGAATCCTACGGTCAACGTACCAGGACCCATCACCGTTTGTAACGGAGGCAACGTCCCATTAACGGGATTCACAAGTGTTCCCGCAGGTGCAACTTATACTTGGACGAATTCAAATACAACCATTGGCCTTGGTGCTGCAGGTGTTGGAAGTGTTCCTTCATTTGTCGCCACCAATGCAACCGCTGCTGCAATAAGCGGAACCATCACTGTTACGCCGACTTTGGCAGGATGTGTGGGAACTCCGAATTCATACACCATCACTGTAAATCCGAGTCCGACTGTTATCGTGCCTGCAAGTTTCACAGTTTGTAACGGAAACAACGTGCCTGCAACCGGATTCTCGAGTACCCCTGCCGGAGCAACTTATAACTGGACCAACTCCAATACAACTATAGGAATTTCTGCTTCCGGTTCCGGAAACGTTCCGGCATTTGTTGCTACAAACGCAGGAACTACGGCCGTGACCGCTACCATCACTGTTACTCCCACTTTAGCAGGATGTGTGGGTACACCAAGTAATTATACGATCACCGTCAATCCAACCCCTACAGTTACAGTGCCTGCTAATATTACAGTTTGTAATGGTGGGAACGTTCCTGCATCAGCATATACTAGCACGCCAGCAGGTGGGACATATACTTGGACCAACTCCAATCCTTCGATAGGACTAGGAGCATCGGGCGCAGGCAACACACCTGCTTTTACTGCCACCAATTCAGGTGCAGCAGCGATCACAGCCACCATCACTGTAACACCTACCGTTGCAGGTTGTCCGGGAACCCCGAATACTTATACCATTACAATAAATCCGACACCTCCTGCTCCCACGGCATCCGGTGCAAGCGTATGTACCAACAATTCCGCTACCCTTACAGCTACAGCTCCGGGTGGAACTTACGAATGGTTTGATGCTCCGGGAGGAACTTTGCTCATCACCAATGCAAGTTATACCACTCCGGCATTGACCGCTAATACAACTTACTATGTGCAGACCACCATCCTCGGGTGTACCGGTCCGCTTACGCCTGTAACCGTAACCATTGCTCCCGGACTGATTGTGAATGCAGGAGTTGATGATACCATTTGTTTTGGTGGGAGCACTACACTCAATGCCATTCCTAACGGTGCAGGATTTACTTTCGCATGGACACCTGCCACAGGATTAAGCAGTACTACCATTTTCAATCCTGTTGCGAATCCAGGAACAACAACACTATACTCTGTCACTGTCACCGATGCCGGAGGATGCGTGGGAACAGATAACGTTAGCATTTATTCAGATCCATTGATCGATCTTACAGCCATTGTGGGATTGCCTGTTTCCTGTTTCGGAGTTTGTGATGGCCAGACCATAGTCATTCCCACCGGAGGAAGCGGGGCATACACAAATTATTCCTGGACAGGAGGATGTACTTCAGCAGCATGTACCCAGTGTGCTGGAACGTATACCGTGACCGTAACCGATTCTTGGGGATGTACCAATACCAACAGTGCTACTGTCACTCAACCGACATTGCTAACGGCCTCTACAACGGCATTCACGCCGGCAAGCTGTAACGGCATTTGCGATGGAAGTGCTACTGCCGTCGGAAA
>JBKJQG010000082.1:0-4033 GCA_046594925.1 Bacteroidia bacterium | reverse complement strand
TGCCTATTGCCTATTGCCTATTGCCTATTGCCTATTGCCTATTGCCAACCGACCTACAATTCTTTCCTTAAACGTGCAACAGGAATGTCAAGTTGCTCGCGGTATTTGGCAATGGTTCTTCGGGCAATGTTATAGCCCTTTTCCTTTAGAATCTTGGTGAGTTTGTCATCCGTCAGTGGTTTCTTTTTGTTCTCAGCTGCAATGCAGTCCGACAAGATTTTTTTCACTTCTCTGGTAGAAACTTCTTCACCACTGTCGGTAGAAAGTGATTCACTGAAAAAGGATTTTAACAAGAAAGTTCCGAAAGGGGTCTGAACATATTTGCTGTTTGCTACACGTGAAATGGTGGAGATGTCGAGGTTCACTCTTTCTGCAATGTCTTTTAGAATCATTGGTTTCAGAGTGGTTTCATCGCCGGTCAGGAAATAATCTTTCTGGTATTCCATGATTGCATTCATGGTATAAAGTAAAGTATAACTTCTTTGCTGAATGGCATCGATGAACCATTTTGCTCCTTCCAGTTTTTGTTTCACGAACATAGACGCTTCTTTGCTGGTCTTGTCCTTCGACTTGGAATAGTCTTCCAGCATCTGTGAATATTCCTTGCTCACTTTCAGGTCGGGTGAGTTTCTTGAATTAAGGGAGAGAAGCAAAATTCCATCTTCATTCGTCATCATGAAATCCGCGATCACCTGCTGGTGACTCTTTTGGCCATCGGCCATGGAATTGCCCGGACGAGGGTTCAGCTTCAGGATCTCTTGAATGACTTCTTTTAACATTTCATCATCAATCTCCAGCTTCTTCGAGATCTTATCGTAATGCTTTTTGGAAAATTCATCCATCTGCTTTTCAACAACTTCCGTAGCCAATTCCACAATCATGTTTTGCACTTCAATCTTTCTTAATTGAATGAGTAGACACTCTTGTAAATTACGGGCTCCTATTCCGGCAGGTTCAAAATCCTGAATGACTTTCAGTAATTCTGTCAATTCTTCTTCGGTAGTGGTGATGTTCTGCGAAAAGGCTATGTCGTCCACAATGGACGACAATTCCCTTCTTAAATATCCGTCATCATCTAAGTTTCCAATGAGGTGCAAAGCGATCTGATATTCGCGGTCGTCCAAGTCCTTCATTCCCAACTGGCTTTCCAGCATGTCCTGGAAAGTAACTCCGACAGAAAAAGGAATTTCCTTGCGTTCTTCGTCGGGACTGGTATTGTTTGCTTTTAGCTTGTAAGAAGCGCCTTCATCATCGTCCATATAATCACTGATGGCGAAATCCTCGCGCTGGTTCTCATCGTCTTTGGCTGTTTCTTCGAACTCTTCATCGTTGTCAAACTCATCCACCGGTTCATCATCTGTATCCACGCCTTCTTCCAGTGCCGGATTGATTTCCATTTCTTCCTTGATGCGTTGTTCGAGTGCTATAGTAGGCAACTGCAACAATTTCATGAGCTGAATTTGCTGCGGGGATAATTTCTGAAGTAACTTCTGAGACTGAATCTGTCTTAACATAAGCGTTCTGCGCGTTTCCACAAAATTAACAAAAATTCAGCCAAAAAAAGCAAGAATAGAAGCCGAAAGGAGAAAAAACAAGCCCGGAATGAGGATCATTCCGGGCTTGTTTTATTCAGAGAGATTTAATTTTTTACTTCTGCACAATCACTCGTTGTTTTGCAAGCACTTCTGTTGTGTTTTTGATCATAACGGTATAAAGTCCTGCTGCATACTCAGTGGTGGAAATGGTCTCCATCGCTGAGGCACCCAATTGTTTTTCGAATACTTTTCGGCCGGTCATGTCGTACACAATAAGTACCATTTCTTTCGAAGTCAGTTTACTCAGATCGATGTTAAGGTTGGCGGTAGCGGGATTCGGATAGATGCCCAATCCTGGAGAATCGGTGAGTCCATTCGTTTCTGTTAGAAGAGGGCAGTGATTTTCTGAGTTGTAATTTTCACCCACGGCGGTAGTAATGGTTGCACCGGAGATCGAAAAAGGCAACGCAGAAATATAGATCATCGAGTCTATTTCTGCTCCCAATATCCCGCCATCATTATAAATGGTTTCGTACGCCCGTGTGATTCCGTTGCACAATTGGGCCGGATCCCCTGAAAATTTTGTAACCAAATCGGTTGAGTCTGCTGCAAAGGAAAGAAAACTTATGTTTTCGGATGGTGTAGATGAGAAGGATGATGTGTAGTTAAAGTCTCCGCTTGAAACAGTACCGCCAATGGTTTTACTCCACAAGATGTTTCCATTGATAGCTACTTTGGTAATCACAGTCTGAGGTTTTTTGGCAAGAATATACAATTCGTTAGTGGTTGACAAATACGAATCGATATATTTAGCAGATGGAAGTCCTGAACTAAAAAGCCGTTTTGCATAAACAAAATTTCCATTTGAATCAATCTTCGAAATAAAAGCATCCGTATAGCCACCGAGTGTGCCTAAAACATAAAAATTTCCGAGATTGTCGGCCCTAATACATCTTGGCCATCTGTAACTACCGTGATCAACATAAGATCTGGACCAGATAACCGTGCCATCGGGTGCTAAATTGACCACACAAAGATAATTTTCATCTTTCAACGTGGAAACGCAACCTCCGCCCGGGGTTATTGCTGTGCAAAAGCCCGGAGATTTTTCAGTTGTTGTAGGACCAATCAATTTTTTAGTCCATAGCAGATCCCCGCTTGCATCAAGCTTAATGATCCCCAGGAAATCGTATGTTGAAACAGAAATATAATATTCTCCTGAAGCAGTTTCATTAATTGTGTTTTTGTAGTACTCAGTAATCGCTCCTCCTGAAGGAAGTATCATGCTTTTTGTCCAGACTGGTGTTCCTGTTGCTGTAAATTTGGAAAGAAAATAACCGTCTGTCGGTCGCCCGTAAAAGCAACTGAAATTTCCTGAGGCAGCACAAGTCAATCCTCTAATTGGAAAACTACTTTCGAAGTTGGTCAAATTGGAAAGCGAACCATCAGCGTGGATTTGTTTAATATTTATGTAAAAGGTCGTACCGACTTTAATATTTGAAGCTACTAGGTTTTCGCCTCCGGGTGTGGTAGCAAGGAAGCTTCTGTCGTAGCCGGAATTGGAATTTGTTTGCAGAGCTCCACCAAGTGTGTTGAGAACTATGCTAGCATCAGATTGGGCTTGTGCAAGAGAAATAAAAATGAATGCAAAAAAAAGAAGGAGTAATTTTCTTTTCATGTCTTTAGTATTTAAGTAACTAATATAGAAAGGATTACTGAGAAAAGCAAATTAGAAATGCTTTTGTTCTTCTTGGAGGATAGGGAGTTGAGGATGATATAGAAAACGTCGTTTATATCCGGAACCCGATCACCAAAACGTCATCGATCTGTTCCAGACTGCCTTTCCAGTCCAAGAAGTTCTTGAGCAGCAACTGTTCCTGTTCCTTGATTGATTTTTGTGAGATCTCAGCTACTAATTTCTGCATGCTGCCGACCATGAATTTTTTTCCTTTCGGTCCGCCAAACTGATCGGCATAACCATCGGAGAAAATGTAAATGGTATCTCCTTTTTCTACGTTAATACTGTGGTTGGTAAACGTTCGCTTCACTTCGTTTTCCATCTCGAGTCCACCGATCGGAAACTTATTGGCTTTGATCATTTCAAAAGCTTCTTCACCGGTCTTGTTCTTTCTAAAGATCCAAAGCGGACGGTTGGCGCCGGCATATTCCAAAACAGTGGCATCTTCATTCAGGGAACACAAAGCGATGTCCATTCCATCACGTCGTTCATTCTCGCTGCCGCTTTGTTTTAGGGCCGTCTTCACACCCATGTGCAATTCATTTAAGATTTCTGCGGGAGATGTGATGTTTTTCTCAGTAACGATCTCATTCAGCAACGTGTTTCCGATGATGCTCATGAAAGCTCCGGGAACACCATGCCCTGTACAATCTACAGAAGCAATGAAACGTTTTTTATTTCGTTTTGCGAACCAGTAGAAATCTCCGCTGACAATGTCTTTTGGAAGGTAAAGCACGAATGCGTCTTTCAATTCCTTGTG
>JBKJQG010000006.1:0-2783 GCA_046594925.1 Bacteroidia bacterium | reverse complement strand
TTAGTGGAATTTCCGTCCAAACAGACCCCTCTTTTCCGCACCAAACAGACCCCTCATTTTGAACCACTATTTTTTGGGTAATCATACTTCTGTTTTAACATCTGTCGGCTAAGTTAGTTTTTTAAATTATCTAATTCAATTTCATCATCAGTTTTCGGTTGTCTTTTCTTCCTCAAAGACTCGCCTTTCATCTCGATTCTATGGGAATCGTGTACAATACGGTCCAGTATAGCATCAGCGATTGTTTGTTCTCCAATGATTTCATGCCACTTACTTACCGGTATCTGCGAGGTGATAATAGTAGAAGACTTGCCATGACGGTCTTCAATTATTTCCATCAAAGCAGAACGACTTTGCGCATCAAGTGGCTGGATTCCAAAATCATCGATTAGTAAAAGATGTTGCCTTTCAATTTTTGCCAACTCCTTTAAATAAGTGCCGTCGGCTTTAGCAATTTTCAATTTGGAAAAGAGTTTTGTATTATACTGATACAATACCTTGTGGCCCAATGCGCAGGCCTGATGGCCAATGGCGGAAGCAAGAAAACTTTTGCCTATGCCTGTACTGCCAGTGATTATAATATTCTCTTTACGCTTAATAAAATCACAATCAGCTAACCGAAGAATTTGGTTTTTGTCTGTGCGATTATCCTCGAAGGTAAGCTCTTCGATACTGGCCTTGTAACGGAAGTGTGCTTGATTCACGCAGCGGTCAAGCTTTCGGTTATAACGTTCATCCCATTCGGAGTCGATTAAATGGGATATCATTTCATCGGGAGTAAATTTTTCATTCTTCCCAGATTCCATCGTAAGATGGAAGGCCCGGGCCATACCCAGGAGTTTCATTTTTTTCATTTTGTCTACGATTTCATTTTTCATGTTTATTGGTTTTTATTGGTTATTGATAATAATTTCCTCCTCTTATATTCTCGTGTGCGGGCATGTGCACGGCTTCAGGTTCGTCCTCATATTTATCGATGTTATTAGTCAGGATCTCTTCGATAGCTCCGTAGTTATAATGCCCTACCGCACCGGCCCGCTTGCAGGCTTTAATCAATCGGTCATTGCCAACACGTTTAGCAAAAGTCAAAATACCATTACAGGATTTATATGCCTGCTCGGGGTATTTTTTCTTGGCCATTACTCCGCGGATATAATTTTCTACTGCAGTGTCTATCGCTTTTGCTTTTTCTAAAAAAAATTCCTCGCTCCACTCCATAACAAACTGATGCTCGGGCGAACGATGTTCGTGCTCGGTAGAATAAGTACCGCGGCTGCGTATTCTTTTATGCTTAGTAATAAGCGTGTAGTTCTCATAAATCCGTACCTCCGTGCGTGAGTATTGCATTTTTAATTTTTTACCTACAAGATTATACGGAACGCTGTAATAGTGTTTGTCTTCGGTAAGATATACATGCCCGTTTTTCATTACTGTCACCTGCTTTATGGTTCGCATTTCATACCCCGTCTCGGGTAATGTTTGAAGCGAAGGCTTCTCCAACATCCATTGTTCTGTGCGATTACATTCCTTGCCGGTAAGTTGCGTATCGTTGTGTGCAGAAAGGTGTTTTCTTATTTCTGTATTTAATTCCTCCAATGGAAAAAAATCATTCTCCGGAAGATTGGTATAGATACGCTGGTATGTTATTTTCACCATGTTCTCTACATGCGCTTTATCCTGTGGCTTTCGTGCTCGCGCAGCAAGTATGGCAATCCCGTAATGATCGGCAAAGGCAGCAAAATTTTCATTTAAACAGGGCTCGTAATTACTTGCCTTGAACACCGCTGATTTTAAATTATCAGGAACAATTGCCAATGGCACGCCTTCAAAATATCGAAGCGCGTTTTCACACGCAGCAATAAATTCTTCAAGACATTGACTCTTCATTGCCTCTACGTAAGCATATTGGCTCCAGCCAAGAATGGCTACAAAAACCTGCGCTCTTTTTATCTCGCCTGTTTCCGTATCAACATACGGCAGCGTAGCACCTGCGTAATCCACATACACTTTATCTCCTGCCTTATGCTCTATGTGCATAGTGAGATTAACCTTTCTACTCCACCGCTTGTAGTAAACATAGAACTGGGTTTCCCTGTAGCCATCCGGGAACTGGGCTTTATATTCTTTGAACTGTTTTGATAAAGTCATTCCCCTTCTTCTTAATTGCTTTTGCATAAAAGGAAAAAAATTATGGAGCTGGCGTAATTTATCTGTTGCGCCTAAGTCTTGCGGCGGGTGAAATATTTTATCTAATTCATCATCCGAGAATTTGAACAGTTCATCAAGGGAAGTTTCGAGTTTGTTAAAAAACTCTATGTAAAGTTTTACCGTGTTTTTAGACACGCCAAGCCTTACAGCGATTTTCTTCTTGCCTATTCCTTTGGAATAGAATTTTAAAATTTGTCGTACTTTGCTCATACTAATTGCTTTATTCGCCATTGTTTCTTATATTTACTGTGCGAATATTACGCATTCAGTAAACACAGAAATTAACGTGCTAAAACAGTATGATTACATCCAAAAAGCAGGGGTCAGTTTGCTCCGAAATAGGGGGGTCAGTTTGCACCGAAATGCAGGGGTCACTTTGGAGCGGTCAAGTGGGGTCTCTTTCAACGGAATTTCCAATTAGTGTTGATGGCCGTTCATATTATGGTGGGTCTTGGGCTTCGCCCGACACAATCCTTTTTCAAAATACTGTACCAACGGGTTCTACTATAAGAAAGGCTTTTTTAGTCAGCAGACGATTACACACCGATTTGATGGGCAGCGCCGATGAAAATGAT
>JBKJQG010000350.1:0-2558 GCA_046594925.1 Bacteroidia bacterium | reverse complement strand
GTTCTTGCCCAAAGCAGAGTTCCGTTCGGATCGTATTTAGCCACAAGGATGTCATTGTCGCCTACAGGACTCACCGTAATTGAAGAACCCTGAAAGAGAATTGTATTACTGTATCCTTCTACTTCACCTGCGACTATCAGATTGCCGGAATTATCGATTGCAAGGGCATGAGCATAATCTCCGTTTGCACCTCCGGCAGTTCTTGTCCAGTCCAGTGCTCCTGACGAAGTATATTTTGCGAGAAACAAATCGTGATTTCCTTCACACGTAAAGGTGGTGGTACTGAAGATCGCATTGTCTTCGTACTTTCCGGCAACATAAACGTTGCCAGCGTTGTCGTTAACGATTCCGTTGCCATAATCATAGGCCCACAGTCCTTCGCGGTGGGTCCAGGCAAAGCTCTGAGCTCCGAGGTTAGCGAATAAAGCGATATTCAATAACATCAATAAGTATACTTTTTTCATAGGTAATGAGTTTTTAAGAAATTTTTATGAAGCTATTTTAATACAAATGTAAATTCAAGAATTAATCATTGATTTTACTTTTCGTTAAGCAGGGTATTGCTATAGCTCAAAAGCCGAGATGGTAGTTTACGTATTGAAACGTTGGCTTAATCCTTAGAATTCTTTTCTCTTTTTGTTTTATACTTATCGCGCGGAGCTTCGCTGTTCAGCTCATTCATGCGTTGATAAGCATCAACCAGGTCCTCGGGAAGGTCCCCCTTGTACTTTATTTCGTAATAAGGAAATCCGTTGAAGGGAATCTTATTTTTGCCTTTATGCATTTTTATGCGTGAATCGGTTCCGTTTTCCTTGAAGTATCGAAGAAAACTGCTTTCCCGCTGCTTTATGAGTTGGGCATAGCGGGTATTCACCAGGGAAGATGCCACTAAATTGGCGCACTTTTGCTGGATAGTATAAAGCGGGATGTCTTTGTTGTGTACTTTCAAATAACCGACGAAAGCAGAATCCTTTGCCGACATCTTACTCACTTCGATGGAATCACTGGGTTCATAGGAGGCTCCATCTTTTTTTTGTTTCATCAGAAAGTATTTCTTCTTTGCTTCATAAAACAAAATGTATTCTTTTTCTTTTTCTTCATAATGATCAGGATAAACGGATATGGATGCCTCCGGATTTTCCTCTAGAAATTCCGCAATTTTCTTTACAAACCGTTCTTCGTGCCAAGACAACTCCGTCTTAAGGAATTCCCATTTTACTTTAAATGATTTCTCTACCTCGTTTTCAATCGTCCTTACCTCCATTGTATAACGTGAGGTCGCGGGTTTTATGAATATGTTGCTAACGACGTCAAAAATGACATCTCTAAGATGAAACTTCGGGTCGTTAAGGTTTCCGGTAATTGGAATGGTGTAATCGATTACATTTCCGCGCTCTCTCACAAAAAACATGATCACGCGCAAAGGAAGCCAATTGTTATCTTTATTTTTAATTCTCTGACCGATGCGGGGATCAATGACGAGCAGGTGATTGTCGCTTTTAATATTCCCGTTTTTCACGTGCCAATTCCCATGCAGTTCGATGGTTCCCCGGTCAAGTGGGAAAGAGGTATTGGACACAATGATAGGATTAAGCATCGCCGCCGACAACTTCTTAAAGTCGTAATTCAGGTCAAAATCGCTGCTGTCTTTTGGATTGATACTCAACGTCACAGCCATATTTCCGTATGGTTTAATGCCCGAACGCATTACTGCCTCCACCCTTTTTCTGTTCTTATTAATGGAATCTGCGAGTATATAGAATGGAGCGAGGGCGACAGATAGCTTTTCACTCTGTGAATAGTCGTTGTACCTGAAATCACCATTGTATACAGCGAGTCTGCTTACTTGATAGTCGCTTGCAAAAAAATTCCGGGAAATCCCTTTCACATATTTTGCAATTTCTATAACCAGATTGAACTTTTCAGGATCTCCGTTCACCGCCTTTACATTTTCCCCCTCTTTTCCGAAAATGGCAGATATGTTATTGAGTTCATCGTATTGTTCAAACTTAAAGTAGGGATGATCCAGGGAGAGTGAATCAAAGAGATATTTGTGGCCGGCCGGATTTAACTGATCGATGTCAACCACCAGCTTCTTAAACGAGGCATAATCTTCCTTCGCGTTCTTTCCGAAATGAAAATCGTTAACCGCAAGAATCCCTTTTGCGTTGAGATCTTGCTTGTTCTTAAAATTTCCGGTGGCTTCCACGTCCGCATCCAGATTTGCCCTAAAACTACCGTAGTTGACCAGATCCTTCATGTACTGCCCAATGACGTCCAGATCGAATTTTTTTACGACAACCTTCAATCCGTAATCGAGCGTCTTTGCATCTATGGTAATATTACCCATGAAACTGCCCTGCTCCTTTCCGGAAGTAAAGGAAAACTTCGTTATCACCGAATCAATGTTCCAGACCTTACCAGTGCTCTCGATGTTGATCTTTTTCAACATATAATTGACTGGAGTATTTTTCTCATCGAAAACAAATTCCCCGTCTTTGATCTGGACATTCAGGATATTAAAATGAACCGGTTCCTTGAGGGTATCAACGTCTTCG
>JBKJQG010000314.1:0-19908 GCA_046594925.1 Bacteroidia bacterium | reverse complement strand
ACTGTATAAGTTCCCGCGGTGCTCGCTGAAAGATCTACTTGTCCGGTCGCCGTGCTCACAAAAACCAATCCTGCAGTAGAAGAAAAAGTTCCCGCAACTCCGCCGCCACTGAATGTTGGAGATGGGTTGGCTGCGTTCTGACAATATGGAGATGCAGTATAACTGAAAGTTGCAACCGGTAAAGGTGTAATTGTAATGCTTGCAGTAGCAGTAACTGCAGGGCATGGTCCGGAGGCAGGAACTGAATTCGTTACTGTATAAGTTCCGGGAGTACTTGCCCCGAGATTCACAACACCGTTTGTGGCATTGATGCTCAACCCGGCAGTAGAAGAGAAAGTTCCTGCTGTTCCTCCTCCGCTGAATGTCGGGGACGGATTTGCAGCAGTCTGACAATATGGTGAACCTGTATAGCTGAAAGTGGCGACTCCCGGCTGGGTTACATTCACCGTTGCTGTAGCGGTGGCAGTGCATGTCGCGACAGTAACAGTCACAGTATAGGTTGTAGTCACAGCCGGGCTCACGGTAATGGCTGCACTTGTCTGCCCCGAACTCCAGGCATACGTTCCGCCTCCAGATCCAGTGAGTGTTGTGCTGCTTCCATTACAAATGTTTGCTGATGCGGGAGTGATGGACGCGGTTGTGGCCGTTGATGTATTGATAGTAACGGTCGTGGTGGCAGTTTTACATCCGGTCGGATCGGAGATAGTCACGGTGTATGTCCCGGGCGCAAGTCCTGTTACGGTCTGAGTGGTCATTCCTCCTGGTGTCCAGGCGTAGGTATACGGACCATAAATTGCCGTCGAAGGGTTTGCAATGGCCGAACCGTTGTTCAATCCGCAGGTCGGCTGTGTAGGCGTTATGGAGACCGCTAATGGTGTATTGCAGGTTGTACAGGTGGTTGTCTGATAATAAGCTCCTGTTGCGACGAGAGAAAAACAATCAGCGGTGACGATGTAATTGCTTGTAGTTGAAAAAGAAATGCTCGGTTGCCCCAGGGTATAATTGGTTGCCACCTGATCAAAATTCCAGAAATTATCCACCGGCACTGCCGTGGATGCTCCGGTTATTGTATTCGTATGCGTTGCGAACTGAAAATCTCCCGCGATCAAGAAGCTGGTACCTGCCGAGGCAGCGCATGCGTTCACTCCTGTCATGGTGTGAGAAGCAACAGCGGCGGCAAAATTATTAACGGTGATGATACCGTTATCGATCAATATGTGTCCTTCGTAAGTTGCATTCACATCCTTGTAAATGATCAGCAGGGTCATCCCGTCAATTTCGTTTGCGGGCAATGTTGTATTAATCACATAGTTTCCGTTTCCGGTTATCGAGGTGGTAACATCTGTCCTATAGGAAGCTGTTCCCATTTCTCCCCAGCATTTTTGGTGGGAGCGTCCGATCAGTGAAGCGGAATAAGGAAAACTCGCAGCTGATGGATTTACGACGGTTACACCCGGAGATGTTGGCGGGACAGAAGCTGAATAGGAGGTTTCATAGAATAAATATGCTTTGTAAATTGATCTACAGGTTGCTGGGATCCCGGCTATTGTGAGCGTACAGGGAAGACCCGTTCCGGCAAGACCGGCGTAACGGCTGGTGACGCGCGCACTTGCGGAAGTAAAATTAATTCCGCATTCAGAATAATTTATGAGCGGAACTAGCTTGTTGTTCCCCGGAAGCGTGCTGCTGACGTTGATACAAAAACTTCCCGTGTTTGTGCTGTTCCCGTCAACCATTATATAATAAGTGTTCCCCACAGTCAGGCCTGTCACGTTGATATCGTTACCATTCTGTACACAGGATGTCGGAGGTAATTGAACAAGACTTCCGCAGCTGCCTGAATATACAGCGGCATAAGGGCCTGTCCCATTTGAAATAAAAGACCCGTTGCCAAAACCAACGGTCATGCTGTCGTTCGTGGCAACAAAATTATAGAATACAGAATTGCTGTATGCGTTTGCACCGGTCCAGCAGGAAGCCGCTCCAACGCCCGCTCCGTCACCTGCTGTGGTAGAACCCACTGTAGTTCCGTTGGTGCAGCCGGCACCGGCTACAAGTGTGATCGCGTTTGCACAAACATCCGGTAAGGTACTAATGGATAAGCAAAATGAAGTGGTGGTACTGCCAAATACATCGATCTCTATATAGTACGTGGTACTTGGTGCGAGGGTAGAGGTTACTATTACGGCAGCAAGTGTATTGGTCCCGGAAGCGCCTACATCTTCATTACAGTTTGGCGCAGGAGCTAGTGTTCCGGTACAAGTGCTTGTAAAGAGTTTCATTTGTGCATCGGCAGTCCCTCCATTGTCAGTTGAGATAACATATGTCTGGGGGGTGGCAGCTGTCGTAAATTGGTACCAAACAGTATGACTGGCAGCACTTGCCCAACAACCCGTCGCTCCATCTGTTCCTGCAGTTGTGGTTGCCCCAACGTTTGTCCCTGAAGTGCATGGAGCATTAATGGTCAGCGGAATCGCTCCCGAACAAAGGTTATTCGCTGGCTGTGCAAATGCGTTTAAGGAAACGAACAGCATCATTGTCACGAAAAGGTAGCCTTTGTTTAGTTTTATTCTTTGTAGGAATTTTTTCATTGGAGTAAATTTTTTCATGCTTTGTTCTTTGTTTTTTAAATTAATGGTCAGAAAAATATTTTGCCATTTATTTTTAAGTAAATTTATCCTATGAACAGGCCTGGTTACAAAGCATAGTTTTTCCCTGTTTTGAATTCCTTTGTAGAGTAAAAGGACTCAAAAAACACATAGTTAATTGATTACTAGTAAGTTATTTTGAACAGGAAACGACGATTATTCTAAACTTATGGATGAATTAGTACGCCTGATCCTTTCACTTACCAAGTCGGAAAAGCGGTATTTTAAGATGTTCACTTCGCTGCAGAGCGGAGAAAAGAGCTACTTAAAACTCTTCGATGCATTAGAAGAAATGGAGGAGTATGATGAGGGTAAGATAAAGAAGATGTTTAAGGAAGAAGAGTTTATTAAACGTCTTCCTGCCGTTAAACATTACCTCTATGCACAGATCTTAAAAAGTCTGCGTGTCATTTATTCCGGAAACACGATCCATTCCCAGCTGAAGGAAATGATAGAAGATGTTTCCATCCTGTATGAAAAACGGTTGTACAAGCAGTGTTCCAAGATCATTGAGAAAGCAAAAGACCTAGCAAAAAACAACGAGGACATCCTGCAACTGATGGAGATCAATGTTTGGGAGCAGAAAGTGCAGATCGAACTTCTGACCCTCGAAAAATTTGAAAAGACTCTGGCGCCTTCACATGCGGAGGAAGTTAAACTGGTGGAGTTGCAGACGAACATTGTGGAATACAGGAATCTCTACAACCGCATCATTCTTATCAACAAAAAGATCAAGGAGGCTCGGACAGAAGAAGAGATGCAAGCTTTTCAAGAGATCATCAATCATCCTTTGATGCTTTCTGTTTCGACAGCCACGACTTTCGATTCAAAATATTGTTTCTACCAGACGCACCTGATCTATAATCACGCCAAGGGCGACAATGAAGCTTGTCTGGAAATTGTGCAGAAACAAATGGAGCTGTTGGAGCAGTTTCCTCAGAAAATTGAGGAGACGCCTAAAATTTATGTCAATACGCTCAACAATTTATTATTATGTCAGATCCACATACACAATTACAAGGATTTTGACAAGACGCTTACTAAATTAAGGGCACTTTCGTTGAAATCACAGAGTCTTGAAGTGAATCGCTTCATGACTTCCTATTCCTTTGAAATGGTGATGTACCTTGATACCGGTGAGTTTGCTAAAAGCGCGACCATCCGGCAGGGCATCATTGACGGCCTTGAAAAATATTCCGGGAAAATAAATGCGATCGAAGAGATTACAATGCTTTACAATTTGTTCTATTCTTATTTCGGAACAGGAGAATTCCAAAAGGCTCTGAAGATCCTCAATCAACTACTGAACGAATACCAAAAAGAATTGCGTTATGATGTGCAGAGTTCGGTGAGGATCCTGAATCTCATTCTTCATTTTGAACTGAAGAACACGCAACTGCTCGAATATAACGCCATCTCTGCTTACCGCTTCTTATACAAAAGCAATCGGTTGTATAAATTAGAGAAAGTGGTGCTCGATTACATCCGAAAAAAAATGCATCACATCTACACTCCCAAGGATCAACTGGAAGCATTCATTGAATTGAGAAAATCATTCATGGAACTGGCAGAACATCCGTATGAAAAGAAAGCCTTCGAATATTTTGACTACATCTCCTGGCTGGATTCCCACATCGAGAATAGGTCATTCGAGGAAGTGGTGAAAGAAAAATTCAAACTGAAAAGTAAAAAGCCTGCTAAATAGCAGGCTTTCCCCCCTCTAAACGCTATGCAATCAGTCCCTGCTCAAAGAAAAGGATTTTATCTGAAAGATAATTTGCCTTGTTGTAACAGGGTGTTGCCATCTGTTATCTTGTATATATAAAGTCCTGCGGAGATCTTGCTCCGGTCGAATACAATTTCATTTTTTATTTCGGAACGATAGACTTCTCTTCCGGTTAAGTCGCATACTGCAATGGAATAGTTGTTTCCGGAGACTTCATTCAAGTTCATTACACGGATACGGTCTTCGGAAGGATTCGGATAAAGGATAAATTTTCCTTCTGCGTAATCGGAAGGCGTTCCAGCAATGAAGGAAGCCGGACTCGGGATCCATTCAGCAACGAAAGGATTCGGATTCCCACCAGCGACTGGGAATAGCCCGCCGGCATACAAAGTGTCGTGAAGTGTTGCCAATGCAAGGACGGTATTGTTTGTTCCCGAACCCAAGGTTGTCCATGTAAACCCATCCCATTTTCCGATATAGCTTGCAGGCGTTAAACCTAATGTATCTATTGCTCCGCCGGCTATAAGTTCTCCGGCAAATTCTGTCAAGGTAGCAACAGTGGTCACACCGGTATAAGAACTTGCTCCACCTCCAACATCCGACCAGGTTGCTCCGTCCCATTTGGCAAGGTGTTTCACGGTTGCTGTTCCTGCGGTAGTGAACGTTCCTCCTGCATATAAGTCACCGTTGTATTCTGTCAGTGTCGCAACAGTGGTTACGCCTGTATAAGCACAACCTCCTCCGACATCCGACCAGGTTGTTCCATCCCATTTCGCAATATTGTTTACGGGAACTCCACCCGCATCAGTAAATGTTCCTCCGACATAAAGGTCTGTGCCGTATACACAGAGCGCGTAAACGGCACCGTTGGTTCCTGTTGTGAGTGGTACCCAATTTGTTCCGTCCCATTTCGCAATGTTGTTTACGCTTGTTGCACCCGAAGTATTGAACATTCCCCCGGCATATAAGTCACCGTTGTATTCAGTCAATGTAGCTACTGTTGTAACGCCTGTGTAATCGAGTCCTGCGCCTATGGGTGTCCAAATCAATCCGTCCCATTTCGCAATGTTGTTAGACAACACACCGCCGATGTTGGTGAACGTTCCTCCCGCAACAAGTTCGGTTCCCCGCATCAACAATGAAGAAATTCCTGATCCGGAAATCACTCCACCACCCACGGGCGCCCAAAGAATGCCGTCCCATTTTGCTATGTTGATTGCCGGAATGCCGCCAGCCTGTGTGAACACACCGCCAGCATATAAAATATCGTTTGTGGTATCTGTTGCTAGAGAACGAACAGGGGAGTTCATTCCCGATCCTACATTGCCCCAGTCGTATTGTGCAAAGGACTGCGACTGCAGCAGAGCTACAATGATGATTGCGACTAAATGAGAGTAAAATTTTTTCATTTTAAGTATGCCTTATATTTAGATATCACCAAATTTAACGAATATCTATAGAATAGGTTGAATCAAAAATCAGAACCGATCCTTTTCCCAACGGGTTTATTTTATATTAAAGTATTGGAAAACAATAAATTAGTGTATTTATTGTAAACAAACCCAAAGTAAATTAAAGCCTATTTATTAGCATTCACTCGCGCAGTCTGATCCGCCAGAAATGCCTTGATGCTGTTCTTGAATCCTTTTTCTTTCATCGACAGCTTGAAGCCATCCAGCTGGGTAAGATATTCCTGAGCTTTTGTAAAATCGTTCAGCCAGACATAGGCTTCAGAAAGATCCATTAATAAACATTCTGTTACATCTTCATCCACTCTCGCTTTTTTATTTTTCACGTCACTTTCTTTTAGAGCCGCTTCCCAGGTTGTAATTGCATTGCGCAAATAGTCCTGACCTTGCGCAGTCGTTTCTTTTTTCGCGATCACTGCATATCCATTTTTTGCATTGCTCAGCGCATCTTTGAAATCTTCATACAATTTTTTTTCATTCACGTATCCTACTGTCACTGGCCGAGTTTGAGTAACATATCCGTAATTGTTGTTAAGCATCTCGTTAATCGATTTCAAATTTTCAAGCACGATTTTTTCCTGTACCGCGCTAATCTCTCCATTTTGTGCGGTTTTCCAGTAAGCTTCAGCTTCTGCAGGTGTCGGAAAATCTTTGGAAGTGTATGTGCTGAAACCCAGGGACGGGCCGTAAGCTTCATCCAGTAAGAATTTGCCGTCGGGTTGAATGATCTTTAATTTGACGATGTGACGGTAATTGAATTGGTAAACAAAAACAGTGGTCTCAACGGTCTTTCCATCTGCACCTTTCACCGATTTTTTCTGAGTGCCGCCTTTTGCTTCGTCTTTTTCGAAACCAGAAAGGTTCATCTGAATGATCAGTGCTTTTTCGGGAAGCTTGGAAAAGCCTTCGAGTTTGATGTAAGTGGAGGCAAGAAGATCGGTGTTGAAGGTTTTTTCCAAAAGTGGTTCTGCTGTCGTTGCTTTCACAGGAACTACTGAAGCAGGCATCATCGGACGAGGCGTAACGGCTTGTTGCTGAGGTGTGAGGCGGAACCAGACATTCAAACTGTTCTCGTAGGAAAGGGAATCCTGGTTTCTTTTCACCCAGTATTGTTTTAAGGCTTGCTGGTAGTCAGCTTCTGCTTTTGCCGATGAGGCCTGTTGTTCGGCTTTCTGTTGTTCGATCTTGGCAAGATAATCAGCGATGATCAGGGGCTGATAGTTCTTAACGTCTTTGTTTACCGGTTTCAGGGGTAAGCGAGTGTATTCCACATTTACTTTTGCATAATCAATGTTCTGTGCGGTTGCCACAGTGCTTAGGAGAATGCTGAGAGCGATTGTAGTTTTTCGGATCATGGGGTTGTTTTTTCGGAACGGAAGCAATTCGTCTGCCAAAAATAGGGATTATTGACCTGATTTTGAAAAAAACAAAACGAAGGAGTTTTCTTTCCTTCGTTTTGTTTTCATCGCACGCGCCTGCTACTGCTATTCCTTCTTCTTCGGGCGATCCAGGTATTTTTTAACGACAAAGAAAATGATGAAAGCAATCAGAATCAAGGTCCAGAGCTTGCTCACAAAAAGGACCAGCGCTTCTAGGATCTCCCAGCCGAACTTCAGGGATTCTTTCAGCTTGGCGCCGAAGCCGGGTTCGTAAGCATCGATGTTCTTGTAATTGCAAACAACTTCGCGCTTGATGTCGGTGCGTTGGTAAATGAACAACTGGATGGTGCTGTAATTGATCTGGTCCTTCAGTTCCAGGTTAGCGATCTTGGCGTTGTCTGATTGTTCCTGTTTGTCCAGCAGGTTCTCCTCCGCGTTGGTGGTCTCGTGTAATTTTTTACCGCGGTTGTCTATCGCGTCTGTCAGTCTCGCACTGTGACGGTTGACCCTTTGCTGAGTAAGGCTGTTGGCCAACACTTGCAACCCTACGTCATCGGCTTTGATGATGCGGTAATCCAGAAAGTCGATTAATTTAGCAATGGTTTTCAGGGTGGTGTCCAGCTGGGTATTCGGCACCCGGAGTGTCATCGTGTTCTCTACCACAAAAAAAGTTGTTTCCAGGGAAGAGTCGGCACTGATGGGAATCGTCATCTTGCTGCTGATGTCGCTGTTCAGTTTGGTGTAAGTCACAAAGCCGTCAAATCTTGCCGTGATGTCCTCGATCTTGTAAGTGGTCCTGATCACGTCCTTAACCTTGAACTTTAAGTCGGCCGTCCGGATGAATTTCCGCGTGCTATCCTTGTTCTTCTCCACAGCGGCCGAGGAAGAAGCATAATTACTGGGTGTAGCCATCATGACGGAATCCATTTTTGCGGATTCGTCTGAATAGCCTCTGTTGGATCTTTCTTCAGCTGATCCTGCACAGCCGATAACAAATAGGAATGCTCCGAAACTCAGAACATGCATTGTCGAGGTTTTCATTTTTTGGATTTTTAGTTTAGAATGGTTGAGAAAAGGAAAGATAAACACATCATCAACTAAGATCTGTTCCGTTTATTGCATGGGGACTAAAATTGATTCACAAAAAGCATGATCTCTTCAGTTTCGTTTGGAAGAAGGACCATTTTCTGATAACGCAAACCGAGTTTTTTAAGGAGGGCAATGGAACTTTTGTTATCCGCATTGGTAATGCCGGCAATGGTTTGAATGCCCAAGGTGTGTTGAGCATAAAGCATAACAGCGGATGCCGATTCAAACCCCAACCCTTTGCCTTCGTATTGAGGAAGAAACGCAAATCCTATGTCGACATGCTCCAGGGCATCGCGTTTGACAATGCCGCAGATGCCGATAGGAGTTTTATTTTCTTTCAGCGTGCAGAGGTAAAAGCCAAATCCCGAAAGGGCATAACTGGGCATGAGCCGGTTGAGGATGTAATTCCGGGCGTCTTCTTCGCTGTGTAGGTTTCGATCACCGATGAACCTTTTCCAAGTCGGGGTATTCATCAATTCAAGCATAAAGGGAGCATCGGAGGGGCCGATCTCTGAAAGGATCAATCGTTTGGTGATGGGTAGGCTCATTCCACAATGATTTTTAAGGAAGGATTGTGAAAACGGCTTGGGGCAAATGGAAGTGTCTGTCCATTGTCCATCGTCAGCACATCCAACAGGTTGATGTTCTTCAAACAGTTGGGCAGAAATCCCAAGGCACCGCAATAGGCTATGTTGAGCTCCTTCAGTTCCACCATGCTGCAGATTGCTGACGGAACCTCGGACAATTCATTTTTTCCGAGATCAAAATAGTTGAGCTTCACTAATTTCGCCATTGAAAAGGGTAGGGTCTGCAGATCGTTGTTGCCGACGTACAAGTGCTCCAGGTTGATCAGATTGCCCATTTCTTCGGGAAGTTTTTTGATGTCGTTGTATGACAAGAACAGCTGTTCCAATTTGATCAGCTCGCAAAATTCATCTGGTAAAGATTTCAGGACGTTATCCTTCGCAGAAAACTCTTTTAAGTTTTCTAGTCCTCCAATGCTTGCTGGCAAAGTCCTCAGTTTGTTGCTGCTCAGCAGGCAGATCTCTAATTTTTTCAGATCTCCGAAATTCTCCGGCAAGGAAAGGAGTTTGTTCCGGAAGAGTTTTAATTCTTTCAGGTTCGTAAGTTTGCAGAACTCTGGTGGAAGTGTCTTGAGATCATTGTTGCTTAGGTCCAGCTTTTCGAGGTTGACCAATTTGGCGATCTCCGGCGGAAGGGAATCCAAATGTTTATAGGTCAACTTCAGCTGATATACCTGCGGAGAGTTTCGGAGTGCTTCGTCAAGGGATTTGTAGACCTTGTCTTTTTGCGCAAAAGAAAATCCTGAAAAAAAAGTAAAGAGTATAAGAAAGCAATGCTTCATGGGACTGATTTTTAATTCCCGGGAATGTCCCATAAAGATACGAAGAAATAAATTTTAGGACAACAGAATGTTTACTTTTTTAGTTTTTAAAAGATCAACCAGGTTGCGTGTGTAATAATCGGGATCGCTGCAATAGGCAGTTTCCGTTACAAATCGGCTTCCATTGAAATAATAGAACTGGAACACGGTTGCCGCATTGTAGCTGTCGTAACTTCCATTGAAAATCTCTGCCTTCATCAGGCTGTTGTAAGAAATCTCTGTTTCGCTTGACAGTGGCTCAAAAAACCCTTTTTTTATTTGAACATGATTTTCGAAAAACAACAATTTGAAATACATGTTGTTCATTTTGATCAGAGCGAGAAGAAAGATCCCTCCCAGCATGAAGTAGGCGACCAGATGCTCCATCATTAAAAGAATGATGCCAAAAACTGCGACCCAGATAATACGAACTCCGAAGTTAGAAAGGGTTCCCCAAAACGAGGCTTTGAGCGTCATCTCCGCTTGGTTGTTTGACAGTTCTACTGGTTTGTTCAGCAAAGCATAACGCACACCGATCCGTACAGAGTCAGTTTTGCTCGGCAGTTGATTCAGCAGAATGCACATCTCATCAAAAAATGCAGGAGCTTCTTTTTTGAATTCATCGGGCGATTCAAAAAAATGTTCGGTGCATACGCTTAAGAATTCGTGAATGTTGGCGGCACCGTATCTTCTGAAGATGCTTTTCTTCCCGGCTCTTAATTTATTGTATTCGGGCATGGCGCGCGAAACCCATTTGTTGATGTAGCCGTCAAAAAAATAATCCGTTTCTTTAAAGTTGATGCCGTTGAAACGTAAAGCATGCATCCACTCGTGAATGCCGAGGTTGTAATTGTCATCCGGATTCTTGATGCCTTCCAAAACATGTTTCCATGACAAACAAATGAATCCGTTCAGATTCGTCTCACCCTTGTGCATCTTGTGTGTCATGGGTGATTCGTAGATATCGGGGTAGACAACGATGTACTCAAAGTTTTCCAATCCGAAAGAGTCCAGTCCAAAAGTGATCTGCACGGCGCAGGCTGACACAAGGATGCGAACCCGAGGAGTCATTTCAAGGCCTTGCCTTCCGACAAATTTTTTTTCGCGGAGATAAAAATCAAGGCGCTGAACGAACCGCTGCTTTAATGGAAGGGTTAAATTTTTGTAATATGGAAAATTGGTTTCCAGCTCCAAGAAGACAACCGCAGTGTCTATCGGAGACTGAATGTATTCCGAAAATTCAGGCATGAGTAGTCTTGCAATTACATGTTGCCAATAAGCACAGCAAGGAGAAGGATTACGATCAATCCGCCCAGAATGCTGAGGCTGACGATGGCACAGATTCGTCCGCCTTTCATGTTCTTGTAGGATGATTGTGTGTATGCCGAAGGATCCATTTCATAAACAGCTTTACAGCCATTGGCTTTTGAAATGGCTATGATGGCGAGAATGATCCCGATTATTCCCATAAGGACCAGTGATAATATTCCTAGTACCAGCACGCCCGTTGAGCCCGGAAGTTCTTTTGCTGGTTGAAAGGTTGCGCTTCCTTGATTGGGGATTGTATTTTCCATTTGTTTTATTTTTTTACTAAGATAGAATTTATTCTTTGAGAAAAAGGAATCGGAATTCTTTTTATTTGGAGTCCTTGGACCTTCTTTTTGAGGTAAGAAATATACCTGCAGAATGGCCGTTTTTTGGGGCATTGGGACTGATTGCGTGGTCGTAGACACGTATAAAAATGCAAATTTTAGTAGAGAACTCCTCTGTTTAGTCCTTATCTTTGTTACAACACTGCCGACATGAAAAAACTAATCGCCCTTTCCCTCATAGTTATTCCAGCCCTTGCCAACGCGCAGATGGTGGGCTCTGATGCATATATTCAAGGAACCTATATGGAATTAGGAATTAGAGGAACCGGAGGATTTGAGGGAGTCGACATGACCGTATCACCTACACCGGCCGGAATGCATCCGCGTGCCTCGTCGAGTAGTTTATTCGGGATACTTGGTAATCCCCAGAAGAACGGTTGGTCGGGGTCTGCCTATGACGGAGACTTTTTTACTCCGGGAAGTCCAGAGAACGGTTGGGGATTTGAGATCGGAGATAGCGGATCGGAAGCAGCAGGAACCATCGCTGGAAATAACTGTTCGGCTTTAAATCAGATAAGTGGTGTGATCACAAGCTGGTCGCATGTCGGTTCCTATTATTCTGTTGATTGGGAGGGAAATGCGAGCACTGGGGCCGATCTGCATTTTAAGATTAATTATCTGATGCATGATACTGCATTGTTTTATACAACTAACATTTCTGTAACAAATACAAGTTTGTCGACCATCCCCAAATTCTATTTTTATAAAAATTTTGATCCGGATAATAATTTGGACTTAGGTGGCGGATTCGCCACCGAGAATACCGTCGTAAGGCAACCGGATTCCGTTTATTCCCTTGCCCATGTGAGTGCAACTCAATACATTCCATGGAAGTCATACATTGCGTTAATTGGAATCGGTGACGACTGGAGGGCCAGCCACGGCGGCTTCAGCAACCGGGACGCTTCCTCTCTTTGGAACGGCACTCCTTATTTTGTACAAACTCCCGGCGTTGTCGACACCATGGATGAAGGCATTGCTCTTTCATATCGCTTGTTGAATTTTTTGCCAGGCGCAACTGAAACATTTTCTTTTCAAACTGTCATTGATACCTCTTCAATAAACGCGGCGATAAATGGATATTTGTTTTTAGACTTTGCAGGAGAAGATAATAATTCTTCGCTTATCCCGGATACCATAAAAGTATGTGGAGCAGATTCGGTTGACATCAGCATAAGTGGTATTGCTGTCAATGATTATACATGGACGTGGAGCCCTTCAGCGGGCTTGTCCGATTCTGTTGGGTTATACACATCTGCGTACCCTTCAGCTCCAACTACGTATATGGTGATCGGAACTCCGCTTGGTTTTGGAATTCCACCGGATACAATGTTTATTGTGGTTGAAACATATCCATTGTTTAGCCTGAATCCTGTTGTTTCTTCTTTCGGAGACGTTTGTTCTTCATTGCCAGCATTTGTTTTAACAGGAGGAACACCTTCGGGAGGAACATACAGTGGAGCAGGTGTAACGGGAACAGATCTGTTTGATCCGGCTACAGCACCAGGAGGATTGCAACTCATTACTTATACCGTTTCAGATTACACCGGATGTTCGGCATCTGATACTTCCCTGATCAATGTGAACATAGTGAATGCATCACTTCCGAATAATTTGGGAACCTATTGCGATTATCTGGCACCTTTTACGCTTACCGCAGGGTCGCCTTTTGGTGGGATTTACAGCGGAACTGGAATAACAAGCGACAGTGTTTTTAACCCAGCATTTTTGGCTGGCAACTATACGATCACTTATACAATTACAGATTCTTTTGGATGCATAGCTGTCGATTCGAGCACCATTTCAGTAACACCTTGCACGGGAATTGAAAGCAATGAAGTTAACAGTAACGTTTTCATTTATCCGAATCCTTTCAGTGATCACTTGAATATTAGCATCAGCATAGAGATTCAATTAGAGAATGCTGAATTCATCCTTTACGATGTGCTCGGAAAAACAATAATGCAGACCGCAATTCAAGAACATGAATTTACTCTTGGAAAAAACAACATTGAAAATGGTATCTACTTTTATAGAATTAAAAATAAAAACACCCTCCTTTCATCCGGCAAACTACTCGTCAATTAGGAAGTTTTGAACGGCCTAACTCCTTGAAACAGCATTAATTATCGTTGAAAAGCGCTTATTGTATGCCCGGATTCATAACTTACTTTTTAAATTAGCGTAGAAGAAGTAGCGTTCTTTTTTAAGTAGGAGGTATTATGACGTTTGCTTACACTCGCAACAAAATAATTTTTTCCTTGTTCATCATTACAGGAATCGTTTGCATTTACTTGTCGAAAACCACCAACAAGCAAAGTGCAGAAAGTCACCTTGTGCCTTCCTCGAACTACGACCTTAGTCAAATCAAAAAGCGCGGTAAGCTCGTTGCGCTGACCGACAATTCATCCACCAGTTTTTACATATACAAAGGAGATTCATTAGGCTATGAATACGAGCAGCTGCGACTGTTTGCAGAATCCATAGGTGTTGAACTGCAGATTATCGTTGCAAAGAACATGGACACAATTTTCTCTCAGCTCAACGATTGTGAGGTGGATATCATCGCTGCGAATTTGACCGTGACAAAAGAGCGTTCTGAATTGGTGGATTTCTCAGAACCTTTCCTATTAGCCCAGCAGGTGCTTATACAGCGCAAACCGGAGGGATGGGAGAAAATGTCCGCCAAAGAAAAGGAAGAGAAAGTGATCCGTAACACAGTCGACCTGAGCGGCAAATATGTTTTTGTGAGAAAGGGTTCTTCTTTTTATTCCAGGTTGAAAAGTCTTTCAGAAGAGATCGGTGACAAAATCAACATCATAGAAACACCGGGGGAAGTGAACACGGAGCAGCTGATAGGGATGGTGGCCAACGGACAAATCGATTATACTATTGCCGATGAAAATATCGCTTTGAACAACCAAACTTTCTTTTCGAATTTGGATGTCGCCACGCCGATCAGTTTTCCTCAGAAGATTGCCTGGGCGGTGCGCAAAGATTCCCCAGATCTGTTGAAAGCATTGAACGTTTGGATAGAAGAAAGAAAAACAACAAAAGAGAATGCGGAACTTTACGCAAAATATTTCAAGAAGAAAAAATCCGGAGGAAGCGGAATCGGCACTTATGTTTCCCATTCACAGGGAATTATTTCGGACTATGATGAATTGATTAAAACGTATAGTGCGAAAATTGGCTGGGATTGGCAATTGCTGGCATCACTCATTTATCAGGAATCACATTTCTCCCCTACCGCACGTTCCTGGGCAGGGGCGAATGGTTTTATGCAGCTCATTCCAGCCACCGCAAAACATTACGGATTGGATACTATCGATGCGACAGCCGAACAAAGTTTGAAAGCAGGAACACTTTTTATTGCGGACCTTGATAATTACTGGAGAAAATATGTTCCCGATAAAAACGAAAGGATCAAATTCGTGTTGGCTTCATACAATGCAGGATTGGGACATGTGATTGATGCAAGGAACCTCGCAGGGAAGTATGGGAAGAAACAAAATGTTTGGGCCGGAAATGTGGAAAGCATGATCCTGCAAAAATCAAATCCATTGATCTACAAAGATCCGATCGTGAAATGCGGATATTGCCGCGGACAGGAAACCTATCTGTATGTTAAGGAGATCATCTATCGCTATGAGCATTACAAAACCTTACCAGATATTTCTACTACGCTGGTGAAGAACTAAAACGCTGTGCCCGCCATTGCTTCTGCTGATTGGCAGTCAAAAAGGTCCAAGCGAGCGCCCGGCTGATCTTGTTTCCTTGTTTCATTTCCAGCGTTCTCACTTCAACTGCATTTACTTTTTCCAGCTCCTTGATAAGTGCGGGAAGATTCGCGCTTTTGGAAACCAGAGATGAAAACCACAAGCAATTTTCTGCAAGCCCTGCACTTTCGCGAATCATTTTTGTAACGAATTCTTTTTCCCCGCCTTTGCACCAAAGCTCAGCATGCTGTCCCCCGAAATTCAGAATTACTTTTCTTACTTTTCCGGAACTCAGGTTCTTTACTTTTCGCGTGCTGCCTTCCCTGGCTTCGGCTAAGGAAGAGTGAAATGGAGGATTGCAGAAAGTTAGATCGAAAGATTCTCCGGGCTTTACAATTCCTTCGAAAATGTGTGAAGAAGAATTTTGTTTACGTAATTCAATGTTTTTCAGCTTGGAATTTGCTGCAAGAATCTTTTTCGCCGAAAGCAAAGCTTTGTCATCTATATCCGATCCGACAAAATTCCAACCGTATTCATGATTACCGATAAGTGGATAAACGAGGTTGGCTCCACTTCCTATATCCAGACAAGAAACTCTTACTCCTTTGGGAATGACGTTCATGTTGCAGCTTCCAAGCAGATCGGCCATGTAGTGTATGTAGTCGGCTCTTCCGGGGATGGGTGGACAAAGGTAGCCTTCCGGAATGTCCCAATTCTCCACTCCGTAAAAAACTTTCAGCAAAGCTTTGTTCAGAATTTTTACCGCAGACGGATCCGCGAAATCAATTGTTTCGTTGTTGTATTCGTTTGTGAAGACAAACTTTTTAAGAGCAGGACAGGCAGAAATGAGCCTTGTGAAATCGTAACGGGAACGATGTCTGTTGCGGGAATGCAGGTCTTCTTTTTCCATTCAAGCCTATCCCGCGGAAGAAAAAGTACAACCCAATTCTTGTGCGCGGTTCAAAGCCCATATACCAGTCGGCACCAACTGAATACCTGGCAGTATGTTGTCGAAAAATTCTTTTGTGACAACATCCTTGTCTAGTTTCATTTGTTCGGAAAGGCTTTCAGCGCTGTGTTCCATGCCTTTTTTGCACACGGCTATCATGCCACCACGCTTCTGAAAAAGTTCAAAACAATCGTCCTCCTCAGTTGCACACTTAGCGTACAAGTTCCGGGTAGCAAATTCCTTTGTCTCCGGGTCTTTCAATTCAATTCGTTTCCCGAAGCCGTATTTTAGCCATAAGGGATCCGCCAATGCTAATGGCCCGCCAGCATAACGAAGGATGATCACGATCGCCAGATCAGAGTCCGGTGTGCCCAAGTCGTTGTATGTATCCATTAGGGTGAGTGCCCAACTTAGCGGCGCACCGTTATTTGCTTTGCACATGTCGAAGACCATCTTGTGCTTTTTACCTTCCATTTTTGAAAACCATTTTTCAGCTTCTTCAGCACCAGAAGCAGGGCTGGTGTTTTCTGCCTGTGCTTTCAGGGGCGATAGCACAGCCGACAATCCGAATGCTGCAGCTCCGCCTATCAAAGTGCTGATAAATCCTCTGCGATGTGTGGTTCCTTGTGTTTTCATAACGGTTCTGTTTTCAATTAAAAGCAACCCCTTCGAAGCGCTGCTTTTCAAATGTAAGATTTTATAGATGGAGCTCCAATTATTTATTTGTCATAATCATAAGTGGCTTTTGATAATGGACTATATTTGATATGTCTAACACTAAACCAAACGAAAATGATAAAAAAATTACACTTAGCAGCTTCTTTACTGGTTATTTCAGCGGCTTCATTTGCTCAGCAGATGGACAGCGAAATGGCTCCTTTTCCGACAAACTCATCCCTTCCTCAGGAGAGAGCATTGTGGACCATACAACTTGATTCTGATCCAAAACCCGTTGCTTTGGGCTTAGCTGGGGCTTGTTGGACTGGAACAGAATTCTGGGTGTCCAAATGGGGGAACGATTCCTTGTTCACATTAAACGCTTCAGGCGCAATGACCACAGCATTCACCATTCCAGGAATTACAGGAGTGAGAGGAATCACTACAGACGGAATTTTCTTATATATGGGAGCAAATGGAACAGCCATCTACAAAGTCAATCCTGTTACAAAAACATTGAGCAGCACCATTACCACTTCCGTTACCAATTGTCGTTATGTAGCTTATGACCCGACGCTGAATGCCGGCGCAGGCGGATTCTGGACAGGATCGTATGCTTCCAATATTACTGCCGTGAGCATGACGGGTACAACTTTATCTACGATTCTCGCAGCTACTCACGGGTTGGGAGGGATTTATGGTTTAGCTTATGATCCGTATTCTACAGGCGGGCCCTACTTATGGGCTTTTGATCAGGACGTTGCAGGTGCTACGCTTGTTCAGCTGGACATGACTGGCCTTGGAACTGGATTGACACACGATGCTAACAGTGATCTTCAAAGTGGTGCAGGTGTTGGTTCGGGTCTTGCTGGCGGATTGTTCATCACGAATTCTTTTGTGGCCGGAAAAAAATCCATTGGCGGAATTGATCAAGGAATATCTTTGTTCGCTTACGAACTATCGGATCCTACTGGCATCCACGATCTTTTGGGAAATGCTTTTGAGATGAATGTTTTCCCTAATCCCTCTGCAGAAGCAACTTCTGTTAGATTCAAACTGACATCCAATGAAGCGGTGACCGTGGAGATCTACAACATCCTTGGCAGTTTGGTGTCTACGGTTGTTACTGAGAACATGACAGCGGGATCTCATTTGATTAAAATGGATAACAGCAATTTGATGAACGGAACATACTTTGTCAAACTGACAGCAGGCAATGTTTCTGCAACGAGTAAATTCACTGTGATCAAATAATACTTTTTCTATAGATGAAAAGCCGCTTCGTTTTCGGAGCGGCTTTTTTTATGCTCGTCCTGAATTTACTTTTTTAACGAGAACATTCTTTCGAAACAATTCGACTCCTCCGGAGTCGCAACTTCTCGTGGACGGGGCGTTCTAAGACATATGAATCCTCCGGATTCATTGATTCACACAAAATCACATACATATCGCTTGAATGCCGAACTGTCGAAATCACTCCGGATCTATTGATTGACGTAATCCATAGACAAGTCGTCTATGGCTGAGGCACCGTGTGTCAACCCCTTTGAGATATAACTGATGCCATCGGAATCTGAGCTCTATAAAAAGACTTAAACGAAACTCCTCACGACTCCGGAGGAGTCGTATGGTTGGTGACGCGCCTGTATCTTTTTTCTTCTCGCTTGTTATAGATGAAAAGGAGGGCCAAATGAGATCAATCAATTTTTTCAGCTTTTTTATAACATCGTTTCTGTTCACAGGAGCTTGTGTCGCTCAGGAATGTACTTCTTCACTGGTGATTCAACTTAAGAACGTGAAAGGCGGTTTTTTTTCGAACCAAACGGTGACCGCTACCAGCAGGGCGGAAGGAAAGGTGTTTTCGGCTAAGACCAATGGTAGTGGAGAAGCAACTTTATCGGTTCCTTGTGATCAATTGTTTGATGTGACCATCTCCAACTATCCCCGCACTAAAGAAGTGATGAGCACCAAGAGCGATGGCGGAAAAATGAACCGCTCTTTCACTTATGAACCGGACGCTATCGCCAAGGAAAAATTATTCGAGATGAATGAAATGGAAAAGGCTGCTGTTGATGCGTATGTTAAAACACTGCCCGACACCATTACTGTGTCCACTCCTGAAATGACTAAGCCCGCTAACATGGAATTTTATTCTCAAGTGACGATAGGCATCATCGATCTCGACAAAATGCCCCTGGCTTATGAAAGGGTCACCATCATTGGGGAGAAGCGGCACAAGGCTTTAAAGACCTTTACAGACAAAACCGGACACCTGGTTGTGTATTTGCCCAAAGGCGATAAATATTACATCAACTTTAAATACAATCAAAATTTTATCTCGAATGAAAGCGCTTATTCAAAAGGAACTTCCAAGTCGTCCATGAATTTTGCTTACCTCGGAACAAAAGAAATTGAAAAGAGAAAGAAAGAAGAAGCCGAAAGAATTGCAGCGGAAGAGAAACGGTTGAAAGAAGTAGAAGCGGCTTTCGCAAAAAAATGCAAAAAGCTCGGATTAAGTGTGGAGGAAGGAAGAAGAAGAGAAGTGGAAGAAATGAGCAGGATGGGAAACTATACAGTGGATACAGCCGTTACTGCGGCATTGAGAAGAAATTGCTGGTCGGAGAAGCTGATCGTGTGCGACCTCACCGGTAGCATGTCGCCGTACGCGGCTCAGCTCTCTGCCTGGTATCAGCTGAGTTATTTGAAGGAGAAGAACCTGCAGTTTGTGTTTTTCAACGATGGTGATAACATGCCGGATGAGAAGAAAAAGATCGGAAGTACAGGCGGCATCTACTATTCACCATCGGAAGGGATCAATCCTTTATTTGCGACCATTGCTAAAGTAGCCTCTGCAGGCGGCGGTGGCCACTGTCCGGAAAATAACATGGAAGCGCTAATCAAAGGCGTAAAATTTTCCAAGCCCTTCAAAGAATTGGTGATGATCGCGGACAACAACGCACCGGTGAAAGATATTTCTCTGTTGAGGAGCTTCGACAAGCCCGTTCACATCATCGTCTGCGGAGTTTACAACGACATCCTTTCAGATTATTTGAACATTGCCCGCAAAACAAAAGGAAGCATTCATACCATGGAAGAAGACATAACCAAATTGGCTGCTATGTCGGAAGGGCAAGAGATCACTATTGGGAAGTCTACTTATCAGGTAATGGGTGGGGAGTTTGTGAGGAAGTAAACTTTGTATCATGTTGTCACTAGGCGGAGCCTAGCGCCTACGG
>JBKJQG010000300.1:0-6088 GCA_046594925.1 Bacteroidia bacterium | reverse complement strand
AAAAAGCCAATAAGATCATAACTTTACAAAAAGTAGAAGTTGAGCGTCAAAAAAATTTGGTAGAAGAAAAGCAAAAAGAGATCATCGACAGCATCCGGTATGCAAAGCGTATACAGACCTCCCTGCTTCCAACAGATAAATACATTGATAAGTCCATCAAACGCCTGAAAGACGAATGAAAAAAATATTGATCATACATGCGCATCCTGAATCGAAATCTTTCTGTTCCAGTTTGAGGACTGAAGCGGCCAATCATTTCAGTTCGCAGGGACACCGCGTTGTGGAGAGCGATCTCTATAAAATGGGCTTCAACCCGGTTGGTGGCCCTGGGGATTTTAAAGAACTCAGCAATCCCGGCTTTTTTAAGTATCAGCAGGAGCAGATGAATGCCTTTACCAAGAATCTTTTCGCAGATGATATCAAAGCGGAAATGAATAAGCTCGAGGAATGCGACATTCTTATTTTTAATTTTCCATTCTGGTGGTTCGGATTGCCGGCGATCTTAAAAGGCTGGGTCGACAAAGTATTTGCTATGGGTTTTGCTTACGGCAATGGTAAGGGCGTTTACGAGAATGGAGTCTTTAAAGAAAAGACAGCTTTTATTTGCATGACAACCGGAGGTCCCGAAATGGCTTATAACGGGGGAAAGAACGGTGATTTGGAAAAAATTCTTTTTCCAGTTCATCACGGTATGTTTTATTTTGTAGGAATGACGGTATTGCCTCCTTTCATTAGTTTCAGCCCTGTCCGCAAGACGGAAGAGGAATTGAATTCAGAACTGAGCCGCTACAGGGAATATTTGAAAAGCATTGATAAACTGAAGCCTTTATATACAAATAAATGAGAAACGGGGCGATGATTATTTCCCTGCCGGTTGAGGTAGTTTGCTTTTCATCTTGATTACTTTTATATTTAATTGAATTTTAAGAACATTCATTGAAGAAACAAGAAGACATACTTGTAGAATTTTATCATCGCCTGGAAACAATTGCCGATAAGCAGGATCAATTGCGATACATCATTGATTTCATAATAATCTACGGTGATTCATTTGGAAATAGGATTCTTCCAATTTTTGATCGAGGCATTGCTTTGTCGAAGGAGGTGATGAACGAAGGCGCGGAAATGATCTTCTATTACAACCTGTTATTTTTTAGGGGGATTGCTCAAGGTGCGATGGAGTCGCCCCATTTTGACACCATGCCTCCTTTGCCTGTGATGGCCGAGAAGATCAACCGGAGCGATGAATGGCGGGGTATGGGCTTAAATCAACTGGCATTTTTTCATTGGTTCAAGGGCGAATTTGAAATTGCTTTCGACATTATTTTCAAAGCGCTTAAATTTTCCGAAAAAATAAAAGATATTTCCGCCGCTTGGAATTATTTTACGGTTGCTGTTTTTTATTTCGACACGAAAGATTTTAAAGCTTCGGCTTCGTATTATCAGAAGTCATTCGACCTGTTTGAATTACTGAATCATGAATACGGAAAAGCCCGTTCGATGAATGGGCTTGGCTCAGTAGCTATCATTCAGAACAGGACAGCTGATGCTTTGCCGAGTCTGGAATATGCAGCCAAAACTTACCGCAACCTGAATCACTATTCAGGATTGAGTCGCGCCCTTAACGACATGGGAATGTTAGAGAAGGCATTGGGGAATTACGATAAAGCCATTGTATTCCTGAATGAAAGTGTTGAATTGAGAACTGAGATAGGGCACGTTCAAGGGCTCATGACGAGTTACACGGAGCTAGGAGAAGCACTTCTTCTGAAAAAAGAATATGCCTCAGCATTGCTGCAGTTCGAAAAAGGATTGGATTTAGCTTTACGGACCAAGACGCAGCAAAAGCAGATTCGACTTCATAAACTTCTTTATGACGTCCATAAAGAATTGGGAAATACCGAGCTGGCCTTGAGGCATTTTGAACAGTTCTTTGAGATAAAATCACAATTGCTGAGCGATGAAGCAAACAACAATATGAAACGTATCCAGTCGAAATACGAAAAAGAAAAATCAGAAAGGGAAGCAGAGATGGAGCGTCAGAAGAACATCGAATTGGCAAAAGCTAACGAGATCATCGAGCAGAAGAATAAGGATATTACAGATAGCATCAATTATGCAAAGCGTATTCAAATATCGCTGTTGCCTACTGACAAATACATTGAAAAGACTATTGATCGATTGAAAGGGAGAGGATGAAGAAAGGCCTTGCAGTTTTATCGGTGTTCTTCTTTCTTCTTTGAGATCTTCATGCTCATCAATCCACCCATGTATGAGAAGGGCAGGAATGCGAGTACAGAAAACACAATGACCCAGGTAGGGTGGGAAAGGGAAATGAGGCTGAACATACCCACACCCATAAAGATTCCTCCGAGAGACATAGCTTTGTTCATTTTGTTGTCGATTGCAATGGTGGCAGCTATCAACCCGCCTACAAAACAAGCCAGGGCATAATTGAAAAGGATGATCAGGTGCAGGGAAATCGGAGCGTTGGCTACGAAGGTTTTAAACGCATCGGGATCGTTCACGTTGATGCCCTCAGGTAGTGGACTCATGATGTGAGCAAGTGCCTCTCCCACAATGATGATGATGATGCTGACAACGATGCCAACCACAACTGCAATTAAATTTCTGAACTTAAGTTTCTTCATTTTTCAAATGTAAAAAAAAGCCCTGAGTATTTAACCTCAGGGCTTTTAAAATTTTAATCAAATCAAATTATTTCACGATCAATTTCTGGCTGTATGTTTTGCCTTCAACGATAGTGCTCACAAAATAAATTCCTGAAGTGTAATTAGAAACATCCAATTTCAAAGTGTTGTTTCCGCTCACCAGTGTATTGTCAACAGAAGTAACCGCTTGTCCAACCATGTTGTAAACAGTGATGTTTGCTTTAGAAGCAACAGCAGAGTTGAATACCAGGCTCACAGATCCTGAAGCAGGATTTGGGAACAGGTTCATGTCAGAAAGCAATTCGTTCTCAGATACAGAAGCACCGCAAGCTACGTCAGCAACAGGCACTTTGTAGTAAATGATATTTGCGGGGCCAGCTTGTGGATCTGGAGTAGTAGCGCTAGAAACACCATGTCCGGGAGCTTGGTCATCTTGTACAATAACGTGTACGAAACCATCAACATCTTTTGCCATAGCACCATAAATACCTTCGTGGTAATCGTAAGATCCATTGTTGTAATCAGGCTGGGTCAGATCGATTGCGTTGCACCAAGTAGCACCCATGTCATCAGAACGCATTAAGTACTGGTGACGGAAGCTTTTTCCTGGGTTAACCGGAGGATTTAAAGTTCCATTTGCGATATCGTATCCTTCACCAACGTCATTGATTCCTTCGAACACTGAACTGTAAGTAACGAATAATTTACCTGAAGCATCAAAACCTGCATTAGGAAAAGAAGTCAGAGAGGTTTGGAAAGTTCCGATCCCCAAAGTAGCGCCTGAGGCATCAGTATAAACGTTCAACACTAAATCAGCATTGTAGTCCTTTGCAGCGGCGATCATCACCGGAGCAGCAGATCCCATCATTTCATTCCAATACATCAAACCGTCAGTATAAGGGAAATAAGATAATCCCAATCCTGCTCCTGTTCCTGGTGCATCACATACAACGCGCATTCTTCCAAAGAAAACGTGAGCATTGTTAGAAGCATCGAGAACAACGTTCACGGAAGCATCAGATGTTTCGATGGTATCAGCAACTGAATCACCGTTATTGTCTGTGATCATTGTGGTTGCATCAAATTTAGGAATACCGAAATTGTTGACGATCGTTTTCGTCCAAGTGTTACCGTTGTCGATCGATTTGATCATTACAACATCCACGTCGAATCCGCCTGCAACGATTACGATAACGTTTCCGTTCGCATCAATAGAGTAAGCATCTCCGCCGAAACCAAGGTAAAAAGATGAATCGATTTGAGGAATGATGCTACGTACTTTATCCCAAGTCACACCACCATCTTGTGAGCGTGTGTAAGAAATAGCACCGTCTTGTCCCATATAGGGAGTAGCAGTGGTTCCTGAAGTCTGGGAAATTACGTGGTAAGATTGTCCTGCAGCACCTCCGATGGCTAAACGTGACCAAACATCTGGCACACCTAATGTAGATTCTGTCCAGCTACCAGTACCTTTTACGGGACGTTTTAAGATGGCAAGGTCAGTGGTAGCTGTCGTGTGAGCAACAACTACTTCACCCATTGTCCCTGTTACTCCGAGGTTGGTGAACCCTGTTCTAACAGATTCAAGACGAACGGTAGGAGCAGCACCCCAAGTGGTACCGTCAAAGTAGTTATAACCAGTTCCTCTTTGTGCCCAGGCAGCATCTGGAGCAAATGTCCAGGTAGCACCGATGGTTCCGTCAATGTTTTTCACTATACGGTTGCAGATTGAACTGTTTGTCTGATTCTGATATTCGGTAAAACCGATGATAGAAGAAGTAAAGGCTTTGGTTGTAGGTGCAGTTTGCGGATGGCGACCGCTTAAGCTGTACACGATTGATTCGAAAGCATCAGTTGAGCCTCCTACAGTTTCATTTTCCACTACAGCGGCCTTTTGTTTGGCGGCTATCGGATTGATTCTTTGCGGGGTAACTGATGAAGGACCGGTATACGTGCCTTGAGCCATAGCAGTACTTCCAACTCCAAAAGCCAACCCGATTAGTAAGGATTTTTTCATAGCATTTAAATTTTTAGATTAATTGAAGGGTTAAATTGTTTTACAAATATAATAGATTAGGGATAATTTCCAAATGTTTCTGGCTGTATTGTTAATAAATGGGGCTAAAGAGGGGAAATTAATAGCCGGAAAAGGAGAAATCAGGCTTTATTCAGAATGCGCTCGTAAAGGGCCTTGAATTTAATCCCCACTTTTTCATAGCTGAAATTGTCAATCGCATAGCTGTTGAGAAATCTTGGATCGTATTTTCCTGCCCGGATCTGCCCTAGGACTTTGTTCAAAGCTTCTAAAAGAGCCGATTCATCAAGAGGTTTCACCAACAGTCCCAGTTGAGCATTGATGTGCTCGGGAATGCCTCCTGCCGTGGAGGAGACAATAGGAATTCCACTGGCCAGTGCTTCCACCATCACGCAAGGAAGGTTCTCATAATTGGAAAAAAGCAGGAAGCATTGAGCGTTTCTCATGATGTCGGCGACTTCTTTGGTTGTCTTTGTTCCGTCAAAAAAGGCAAAGCTGTTCAGGATGTTCAGTTCTTTCGCCATTTTCACGTGAGGGCTAGCATCCCCGTCCCCGATGAACCAGATCTCGAAGTCTTGCCTGAGTTCCGACAACTTTTTAGTCACTCTCAACATTCCGGAGATATTCTTATGGGCATCGTCCAAGGTGGAAATGTGGATAATCTTGATCTTACCTTCTCTGACTGATGTTCCAGCCGAGGAGGGATAGAAGAGCTTCGTATCGGTCACGTTATAAATGATCTCGTACTTGCAATCAAAGCCCAATTTTATCATGGCCTCCTTCAAGTCTTTGGAGACAGGAGTGATGTAACTCGCATTGCGGGCTATCATCTTGGAAAGTATTTTCTCTAATCCGCCTCGTGCTGTATTCTTCGAAGGTAGGTAGCCAGTCCAATTTTCGGTGATGATGTAGGGAATGCCCTTGAACTTTTTCAGGTACCAGGCAATGATACCAGCAGGGTAGAGGATGTTGTGATGAACCAGATCGACCCGGCCCATTTTCGTTTTTACCAGTTTCAAACCCAGAAAATGGGCTCTGATGTATCGATTCGCTTTCTGAAGTTCTGAGACCAGCGGGAAAGAATGCCGCACCTTTTTATAATATACGTTGATCGTATAAACCCCATTCAACTCCGATTCCGCGATCTCATACATTTCCTTATTCCCTGCATCGGAACAAACGTACAAAACCGTCACATTGGACGACAAAGCAACGGCTTCAGCATGCTTCTGAACAAAATTACCCAGAGTAGGCAGCACCCTGTTTGGATACCAGCTGGATAAAAAAAGAATGTTCAGTTTACTCATATATTTCAGATTTATTTTTCACTTCATCCCTTCATCACTCCATCTCCCATCTCCCATCTCCCATCCCCATCCCC
>JBKJQG010000268.1:0-13462 GCA_046594925.1 Bacteroidia bacterium | reverse complement strand
AAAAAGTTTTCCCGTTTTGTCTTTCTCGGATAAAACCGGATCGCTAACACCCCAGTCGATCTTCAGGCCAGGATCATTCCACAAGACAGAATCTTCGGATGCCTTGTTGTAAACATTGGTGCATTTATACGAAAAGATCGTGTTGTCTTCCAAAGTTGCAAAACCGTGTGCAAATCCCGGTGGGACCCAAAGCATGGTTTTGTTGATTTCGTTCAGTACAATGTCAAAATGCTGTCCATAGGTCGCTGAATCTTTTCGGATGTCAAGTGCCACGTCCAATACCGATCCTTTGATGGCGCGCACCAATTTTCCCTGCGCAAAAGGAGGATTCTGAAAATGAAGGCCACGCAAAACTCCCTTCTGCGAAAGGGATTGATTGTCCTGAACAAACTCTTCCATTATACCAGCTTTTTCAAAAGCGGCTTTGTTGTACGACTCATAAAAATATCCTCGGTCGTCTGCAAATACTTTTGGTTGGATGATATAAAGTCCTTTAATCGATGTTCCTATTACTTCCATTTATTTTTTGAAAAAAGATTTTTTTACACTGGATTGAGCACCTTCATCATAATATCCGTAACCATATCCATATCCATATCCGTAGCCGTATCCGTAGTTGTATCCATAACTTTTCCGTTCGATGTCAACTCCATTCAGAACAACCGACAATCGTTTAATGTTGGCCTCGTTAAAAAGACGATCCACATTGTGAATGAAATTTCGTTTCGAATAATCTGCTCTGAAAATGTATATAGGATAATCTGCTTTTTGGATCATGGAGATTCCGTCACTTACTAATCCCACAGGAGGATTATCTATAATGATCACGTCATAGATCGTTTTCAGGTGATTTAGGATGTCATCCATTTTACTGCTGATAATCAATTCAGAAGGGTTAGGAGGAATGGGCCCGGCCGTAATGAAATCGAGATTCTCAAGACTACTGTGCTGAATGGTCTCCTCAATAGTTCCTTTTCCGATGAGCAAGGTGCTCATTCCTTTTGCATTCTCTGCGTTAAATCCGATGTGGATTTTTGGTTTCCGCATGTCCAAATCGATGATGACCACTTTCTTTCCGGAGAATGCGATGATACCAGCAAGATTGATGGCAACGAAAGTTTTTCCTTCTCCTGAAATGGTGGATGTCAAAGCAATGGTTTTTGGCCCTGGTTCATTCGAGATGAACTGAAGGTTGGTTCGGATGGAACGGAATGCTTCAGCAATCAGTGATTTCGGACTTTTATCAACCAGGAGCTGGGACACAGGAATGTCCTGCTTACATTTCGGTACAATTCCTAGGATGCTGATAGAGGAGTTGGTGTATTTACTGATCTCATTCAATGAGTTAATCTCGTTGTGAGAAAGATAACGGAAAAGCACAAGGAAGATGCTCAGGAGGAGCGCAACAACCAGGTAGCTGATGTAAGTGATTTTCCTGTTTGGTGAAACGGGACTTGAAGGTGTATCTGCTCTTTCGAGAAGGATGTTCTGAGAAACAAAGCCTGCCTTGGAAATGGAGTATTCAGTTCTTTTTTCAAGCAGGAGGGTATAATATTTTTCGTTGATGTTGAACAGGCGTTGTAAGCGTGCATACTCAATCTCATTTTTCGGAAGCTTGTGAAATGTCCCAGCAAATTCATTCGCTTTCTTTTGCAATTCATTTTTTCTGAGCTCGATGTTCGTGCTAACGGACTTTATGCTCTCTTTCAGAAGTTTTTTCTGGATGCTGATCTGATAGTCGATCGCGATGATCGCTTCACTGCTCGGCTTTACCTGGTAAAGCAACTCTTCTTTCTGAACCAGCAAACGGTGTAGTTCTGTCACGGTCTGAGAGATGTTGGCTTCTGTTTCTGTCCCGGCCAGCATGGCGAGTAAGCCATAAGTGTCGAGTGTTTTTGAATTGGCAATGTCTTTGTCAATGCGGTTCAGCACATTCGCTTCCAGTTCCAAGGCAATGATCTGGTCTTCCAAGCCGTTTAAGCGGTTAATGTTCGTGGTTTGTAAATCTACGTCTTCGGAAACGTTGTTCGTTTTCTTGAAATCCTGAATTGAATTTTCTGAGGTTTTCAGCTGTTCGTAAACCGCGTCCAATTGTAGGTCGATGAAGCCGATAACACTTTTTGAGCTTTCTCCTTTGCGCTCGATGTCGAAGTTGGTATACTCGTCCGTCATTGACGTAACTAAGTCCGATGCTTTCTGAGGGTTAAAATCTTTGAACGAAATAGCAATCGTTTTTGCTTCCTCATTCAGCAGTTTCACTTCCAGGAAAGGGTAGTAAGTGTTGACGAGGGTATTGGTGTCATTCACCATAAAATAATAAGCATTTTCCTTAACTGTGTTTTGCTGTTTCTGAATAGAGGCATAATCGGAGATGGTGATCTTCATGTCCAACTGAGGAAACCGCAGCCATTTGTCGGATTTGTAATTTTCGGAATAGTTCTTTCCGTTCATCACAAAAGTCACGACTCCGCTGGTACTGCTATTAAAATCAATGTAGATCTTGCTTCCGACGATGGAACTGGTGCTGCGTTTCACTTCAACTGAAAACGGACTTCCGGTGTATAATTCATTGTTCAACAATGTTCCTTCGGTGTAGTAGCTGACCTGTAATGGAAGTTTTGAAAGGACCCGCTTCAAAAAAACTTTTGAACGCAAAAGCTCAACAGCTTCGGCTAAACCATTAGAGCTTTCAGTTCCGTAAGGATTTTCAACATTCAAAAGGTTATTCGCTTGATTGGTCGATTGAACCTGGATGACACTAGAGGCTTCAAAAACAGGAGGTGTGTATCGCAGGTATAATTTCGCACCGGCAAAAGCCAAGCCGAAAAACAAAAGGATCCAGATCAGGCTTTTTTTGGCAATGAACAAGAACAAGCCCAGCTCAAATTCACCGCTGAAATTAGAGATCCGCTCTTTATAGCGCTCAAAACTATCATTTGTTTTTGATATGTCTTCCTGTAGCATGTTAGTTCAAATAAGATGATCTACTTGCCATACGCTCTGGAATAGGTAAGAAGGACAAAGATGCTGGTAAGGATGCTGACGATCGGAGCGGCTTCTTGTATGAATCGGCTAGCATATTTTTTTCTCGGCTCCACATAGATGATGTCGTTCGCTTGAAGCACCATACTGCCTTGCTTAATTCCTTCGATAACAGACAGGTCGATCAGAAATACTTCGTGTTTTTTATCCGCACTTTCCCTGATGAGTTTTACCATTTTCGCTTTGCCGTCGTCTGCAATTCCTCCTGCAAGGGCAAGGGCTTCAATAAGCGTGGTGTTGTTGTTCAAAAGCGGAATTACTTTGGCATCGCCGGCACTTCCGGGAAATACTATTACACGTTTGTTAGAAACGGACATGATCACATAGGGCCGAACATAAAAACTGGCATATTTTTCTTCCAGCAAAGTTTCAACTTCGCGGATGGTATAGCCGCTGAGCTTGATCCTGCCCAAGACAGGCAGCTTAGCAGAACCATCACTCTCAACAAGGTATTGAATGTTCGACTCAAAGCGGTAGCCCATGTTTGCTGCGTTTAAGGAAGTCAAATCGACGAGTTTGAACCCGTCATTTGAATACATGCTGAATTCTAAGATGTCATTCGGGGAGAGCTTATAGTCCGTCGCCTTTGTGGAGTCAGGGTTTTGGGCATATTTGTAGTCCTTGTCGGTCTCTAACATAATGCTGGGATTCAACCATCCGCAGCTTGTGAAAAAGATCATTAATCCGAACAAATAGAGCAGTTTGCGCATATAGTATATCTGATATTTTAGCACGCAAAGGTAAAAAATATTTCTGAACCCTCGACTTGCTTTCAATTTTAAAAGAAGTAGGGGCTGAAAGACTTGATTTTAAAGAGGTTTTTAAAATTTGTAAGGCATAGTATGTTGATTGTGAGCAAATTAAATGATTTTGCGAAATTGCGGTGGATGCCTGTTATTTTGCGGTAAATGAGCGATACAAATCCTCCATGTCTCTTACAAGTCGGGTGTAATGAAATCTTTCCCTGACATGATCCCATCCTTTTTCGGCCATATCGGACCGGAGTTGGTCATCTTCGAGGAGTTTCAGAAGGGATTCCGAGAACGCTTTTAGATCATTGTTGCCACATAAAAGAGCCGTTTTTCCGGGAATTACAACGTTCTCTATGCCTCCAACATTGGTCGTTATGATGGGTTTGTTAGCTGCCTGAGCTTCGATGAGGCTGACGGGGGTTCCTTCATTAAAGGACGTTAGCGCTATAATGTCACTCCCTGCCAATGCGATGTCTATCTCTTTGATCCAAGATGTAAAAGTAAGAAGCGATTTCTCGTTTGACTTCGTCCCATCTGTAAACTTTATTCCAAGAGTGCGCGCTTTTGATTCGATCACAGCTCTTTCTTCACCGTCTCCTATGATGAATGCACGGATCTTTTTATTCGTTTTCTCGGAAGCGATCTTCAGTGCTTCAAGAAAAAGTGCGTGGTTTTTTACAGGAACTAGTCTGCCGATGATGGAAATGGCTATTTCGTCGTCTTCCAGATTATACTTTGCCCGAAATTTTTTTCGTTTCTCTGACAAATCTTCCTGAAACTTCGAAAGATCAAAGCCCAAAGGAATGACCTTCACTTTTGAAGGTGCACAGATCTTGTGGATCTCTGACAATTCCTGTTTCTGGATCTCACTGATGGCAATAATTACTGTTGATTTTTTTGCAAGATAACGTTCAATGGTTTTGTAAAACAAGGTCTTCAGTTTTCCAAAATAGGAATGGAAAACGTGTCCGTGAAAAGTATGAATGATAACGGGGACTCCACAGGATGCAGCAGCAAGACGCCCGAGTGTTCCGGCTTTGGATGCGTGAGTGTGAACGATATCTGGCTTGAATTCCAGAATAATTTTTTTTATTTTTTTGTAAGCAGCATAGTCATTCCTGAAATTGATCTCGCGTAGCATTTCTTCCACAATCACCGGTTTTAGACCCAGTTTTTCGACTATAAACCCCGAACTTTCTTCTGTCTCATCCTTCGCTCCTCCAACCAATAATGTCTCATATTCATCCGACATGTACTTGCTCAGATACGCGACATTGTATGTCGGCCCTCCCAAATTGAAACGATTGATGATACGTACTACTTTTGTCATAATTTTTTCCACCAATATTGAAATACGATTAGTGCCCAGACTTTTTCTACTGCGTCATTCGGACTGCCAGAGAACAATTGTGCTTTCAGTTTTTTTATTTCATCAGGATCGAAAATTCCCTGTTGTTCAATGAATTTATCTTCGAGTAGTTCGTTCGTGATCATGGACTTGAGGTCCGTCCGAAACCATTTCAGCATGGGCACTTCAAAGCCTTGTTTTCTTCTCGACAATAGCTCCGGAGGCAGCAGGTCCTTGAAAGTATCTTTCAGAATCCGCTTGCGTACTTTTCCATCGATCTTGTATTCTGCAGGAAGTGAAAAAGCGAAATCGACTATTTTATGATCGAGGAAAGGAACGCGCACTTCTAAACTTTGGCTCATGCTCATACGGTCAACTTTCACGAGCATGTCGTTCTCTAATACCAATTGCATGTCAGTCAGCAATACTGAATTGTAATCTCCTGAAATGTTTTTAAGGATCTCGTTTTTTCGTTTTTCAAAAGCTGCAACGTCAATGTCGGCACTAAATTTTTTTTGAAAGAGTTGTTCTGCAGTATACCCTGACCACTTCGCCCACTGCCAATAACGTTCCTTTGGAGTCATTTTCATGCCTTCCGCAAATTTTTCCAGCTGCCTGATAGTGTTTCCTGTTTTGCTGTTGCGTGATTTCGGCAATTGTTTTAAAATAGAGTGTGACGACCGCACCAGCCCCGCCCGTAGTCCCCCTTTTCTGGCTTTTAGTTCGGCTGCGTGCTTGTTGTATCCTGCAAAAAGTTCATCAGCTCCGTCGCCCGAAAGTGCAACAGTCACATGTTTTTTTGTATGCATGCTCAGGATGTTAACAGCAAGTGCGGAAGAATCAGCGAAGGGTTCGTCGGTATAATCCAATAGTTGTTGAAGGTTCTCAAACAGATCAGCATTGCTCAGATCGAATACCGTATGGTTGGTTGCGTATTTTTTTGCGACTAGTTTAGCATACGCTGTTTCATCAAAAAGTGGCTCGTCCTTGAAACCTATTGAAAAAGAATTGAGGTGTTTGGTTTGCTGTGCCGCGATAGCAGTGATAACCGAAGAATCAATGCCGCCACTCAGAAACGCGCCTAAAGGTACATCTGAAATCATTCTTTGCTGGACGGAAGCTTCAAGCAAATTTTTTAACTGGCTTTGTGCGGCCTCGTATGTCGGAATGTTTTTTGAAGCGTCGGGGTAGTGTATCTTGTAATAATTTTTTTGTTCCGATTTGCCATCCTTGCTGACCAAAAGAAAACTACCCGCATCTAATTTTTTTACATTTTCAAAAATAGAATGAGGAGAGGGAATGTAATTGAGGTGGAAGTAGAGTTGTAGTGAATTTTTGTCGATCACTTTCGGAATGTCAAATGCCATCAATGCTTTTAGCTCGGAACCAAATACAAAACGGTCGGCATCCTTGAAATAGTAAAGTGGTTTTATGCCGAAGCGGTCACGTGAAAGAAAGAATTCTTCAGTAGAGGAATCATACACAGCAAAAGAAAATTCTCCGTCCAGTTTTTGCAAACAGTTTTCTTTTTCAGCGATGTACAGTTCGAGCAATACTTCTGTATCGCTTTGGGATTTGAATTTTATCCCTTTGCTTTCGAGGTCTCTGCGGAGTTCCTTGTAATTGAAAATTTCTCCGTTGAAAACGATGGTATATCTTCCGTTTCCACCGGTAAAAGGCTGTGCAGCGGCATTGCTGGTGTCGATGATGGATAATCGCCTGTGTCCCAAGGCAACGTTTTTGTCAAAATAAATTCCTTCTCCATCCGGACCGCGTTTCAATAAAGAATATACCGCAGCACTTACTTTGGCAAGATGTTTTTTGCCTTGCTCGTTGAACGCCATCATTCCGGTTATTCCACACATATCATTTCAATTTAAAAACTACCCAGTTGCATTGTTTGTCTGTTTGTGCCCTAAGTCTTCCAATCGTAATTGGTTTTCCATTTGCCGGATCCCTGTACCAGCCTTCGTCCCACGATCCCATGTCAGTATACAAGGCGTCGACGGCACCAAGTTCCAAGAGGTCCGTTGTGAACGCCGTCAACGTAATGTGCTCAAAGGATTCAATGACGGCCGTTTTTCCTCCTTTTAGTTTTACTATGGCCCTGCGCTGAAATAATTTCACGTCCTTGTATTTTGCGCCTTTACCTTTTTCGATCAGTTGGATCTGCTGGAAGAATGATCCTTTCCTGGAAACCACCAGGTTGATCAGGGAATCATTCAGTAGTTTCCCTTTACGGGTCGGGAAAATCTCACATTCTCCGTTTATTATTTTGATTCCTCCTCCCAATGAATGATTGACTTTGGTCTTATTGTGTACGGTGCCGTTGTCGATGTACAAACCGTCCACCGAATACGTATCTAGGTTGGTGTACGCTCCGGCAATCACCAGGACGAGATTCTTGTCGCTCTTATCCGGACGCATCAGACTCACGTCTAGCTTCAGGTCATTCTTGTACAAAATAGTGTATTTGTAGCCCTGAGTGGAGGTTTTGCTCTCCACGGAAAGTCCTTTTGCTCCCGACGGGATGCTCTTAAAACCCGAAATAAGGATGCCGGCGCCCAGCATGGAGCAGAGAAGAAGAAGGGCAAAGGGACGCTTTTGTTTTTTCATTTTTGAGGCTTGTGAAAAACTTTGTTAATATACTAAAAATGCATGAGGTGGAAACTGGTCTTTATTTCTTTTTCTTTGTTAATGAGGGAATCCTTAAATTTACTACTATGTCGGCATCGCTTATTTTAATTTGTGTTTTGGCTTATTCTTTATTGCTTTTTTATGTCACCTGGTGGACATCCAAAGGAGCAAATAATGAAAGCTATTATGTCGGAAATCGTTCATCCAAGTGGTATCTGGTTGCCTACGGAATGATTGGTGCTTCGCTTTCGGGCGTTACTTTTATTTCTGTTCCGGGAGCGGTGGGGACATCTCAGTTTGGTTATCTGCAGGTAGTTTTGGGGTACCTTGTCGGTTATGTAGTGATAGCTTATGTCCTGTTGCCGCTTTATTACCGGCTGAATCTGACGTCCATTTATAGTTATTTGAAAGGACGTTTCGGGAATTCATCCTACAAAACGGGCGCTTTCTTTTTCATCTTTTCGAGGGTGGTCGGAGCTGCATTCAGAATGTACATTGTGGTGAACGTTTTGCAGCAATTTGTTTTTGATGCGATGGGAGTTCCATTTGCAGTTACTGTTGCCGTCTTCATGGTGCTGATCCTTCTGTACACCTATCAGGGCGGAGTAAAGACGATTGTATATACTGACACATTGCAAACCACCTTCATGATTGTCTCCGTTGTTTTATCCATCGTATTCATTATGCAGGATCTGAATCTGGACATAGGTGGGGTTTATGACAAGATATTTTCGGGTGATAACCCAGCTGGGAAAATTATTTTCGATGACTGGCAACTAAAATCCTTCTTTCCGAAACAATTCTTTGGTGGAATGTTCATTGCAATTGCAATGACAGGGCTTGATCAGGAAATGATGCAGAAGAACATCAGTTGCAAAACATTAAAAGATGCACAAAAGAACGTGTTGACCTTCAGCGGGATTTTATTGATCGTGAATATTCTTTTTTTGGTCTTGGGGGCTTTGCTTTATATCTATGCCGCGGAAGGGAGTATTCCTCTTATGACAGGAGCAAATGGAAAAGTAATTTCGGACACCGTGTTTCCGACCATTGCTTTGCATCATTTCGGAACCGTCTCAGGAATATTTTTTATTTTAGGTCTGATCTCTGCTGCTTATCCAAGTGCCGATGGTGCGCTGACGGCATTAACCAGCGTCTTCTGCCTCGATTTTTTAGGATTGAAAGAAGATGCGACCAAGACTGAAGCAGAAAAAACAAAGATCCGACACAAGGTTCATATTGCTTTTGCGAGCATTTTATTTCTGGTCATCATCCTTTTTAAACTCATCAATAACGATGCGGTGATCAATGAATTATTCACTTGGGCTGGTTATACCTACGGTCCTTTATTGGGTTTGTATTCATTTGGCTTGTTCACCAAACTACAGGTAAAAGACAAATTCGTTCCATTGATCTGCATCGCCTCTCCCGTGATCTGTTATACCTTGAACAGTTTTTCAAAAGAGTTATTCAGCGGATACAAATTTGGATTCGAAATGATCATACTGAACGGATTGATCACTTTCATCGGTTTGTGGTTAATCAAACGTAAATGACCTAATTCAATTTGAATGACAGCTTATTCTCAAGCAAAAGCAGTTAAATTGATTTTCAGCGGAGACGATTTTTTTCGAACACTGGAACATTCCATTGATGCCGCTAAAGAAGTCATTCATTTTCAAACTTATATTTTTGAGCAAGACAAGATTGGCAACAGGATCGCTGATTCGCTTATACGGGCGGCAAATAGGGGAGTAGATGTATTTCTTCTGGTGGATGCGTATGGTTCAAAAGGGCTGTCCATCGATTTCATAAAAAAGATCCAGGCTGGCGGGATCAACTTTCGTTTTTTCTCGCCTTTGTTTTCCAAAGAAAGTATTTACATGGGCCGAAGGCTGCACCACAAAGTGGTCGTGGTCGATCGTTTTGCCGCAATCGTTGGCGGGATCAATGTCGGAGACCGTTATCATGGAAGTGATAAGGAACCGGCCTGGTTGGATTATGCTGCTTTGATCGAGGGTGATCTTTGTTCGGGCCTTTCCGATTTGTGTTCAGTGATCTATGAGAAAGACCGATCCAGGAAAAATAATGATCAGCAGGAAAATGAGCCGGATAACCAGAAGGATGAGGAAGGAGTCTGCCTGGTTCGCTTTACCCGGAACGATTGGGTTCGCCGGCGGAGTGAGATCGACAAAAGTGCTTTTCGGGCGATCCTTACTGCTAAAATTTCCATTGTCATTATCTCCAGTTATTTTCTTCCCGGATATTCTTACCGCAGAGCATTAAAGCGTGCAAGAAAGCGGGGAGTGAGTGTGAAAGTAGTAGTGGCGGGAAAATCGGACATGCCATTTTTGCTCTATGCTGAAAAGCATATGTATGGTTTTTTTGCTCGGAAAGGCATTGAGATTTACGAATGGAATGATTCCGTATTGCACGGAAAGGCTATGATGGCCGACAATGAATGGGTTTCCATTGGGTCATACAATTTAAATTACCTGAGCCGCTATTGGAGCATAGAGTTGAATGCAGAGATAAAAGACAAAGATTTGGCAAAAGCTTTCGATGCTCATTTGAATGAGATCGTTTCGGGAACTTGTACGAAGATCGATTCAAAAGTTATAAAGGAATTGGGTTTCTTTCCCAGATTCAGGAACATGCTGGCCTACTACATTTACAGGTCGGTGATGAAGATCTTTTTCTCGAGAAAGTACAGGGAGAAGTAGTTACCAGCCAGTCGCAAACAAATTTTTTGCGCCTTTCATTCCGCATTTTAAATATTGATGGTAGGCTTCTGCAGCACGCAGGTGAATCTGTGTTCCGGTTTCATGAAGGAGCCAGCCGTCAATTGCAGCCTTCAAAGTATAGGCTTCGGGGCACATCAGGTTGGTGGTCCAGAGCAAAGGATTCGCTCCGGCACTTTTTATTCCTTCTTTGTAATAAGATCTGCTGGCACAAGCCAAGATGATGACGTCTTTTTTATCTGTTCCTTTTTTAAGGGGATAGTTGTCGATGGTAAAATCCATTAATCCGTCGTGGCCAACATAACAAACCAGTTGGGCTAGGTTGAGCTGCAACACTTTTTCTTTCAGCATGATGGTGTCGGCAGTGTTTCCGGAGGCAGATTTAAAGAAATTCTCATTGCAGGTTTTGATCTGATCTCCTTTGTATCCGTCAGCTATGAGGTAAGCATCTTGCGTGATGTGCTTAAAAATGATGCGTTCCAGAATGATAGATGAAACAGCTTTGCGTTTGGAGACCAGTTTCCATTCGGCTGAATTTTTAAAGAAAGTGCGTACCCCATATCCGCAGCCCCAATACAGGTTGTTATCAGGGTCGTTTCCGTTTCCGATCTTTTTCGGAACCGGGACAATGCCCTGGCTGTCGTTATCGCAGAGGGCAACAAAAACATGAATCACCTTGGTTTCAGCCTCAAGAAGGCTTGTGATGAAAAATAAAGTAATTAAAAAAACTAGTTGCTTCATCTATTCCGAAATTTCAACACTCAAATTCTTAATGCCGATAGCTATCGGGATTCGCGATCCTTAACTTACAGGATAAAGATAGCGGCAATGATCATTACGATAATGATCACAATATATTGCCATACGTCTGGAAAATATGTTTTCACATATTCCCAAGTGCTCTTTGGTTTTTTATTTTCTTCCATTTTAATTGAAATGTTCTTTCACGACCATTAAAAATTCATCAAAGACAAGGCTGTTTCCGGCGACAATCTCTTTTCCGAACACATAGTTATTCCCGCCTTTGAAATCGGTCACTTTGCCACCTGCCTGCTGTACAATGAATGCTCCGGCAGCCACATCCCAGGGCTGGAGGCTGTATTCGTAAAATCCTTCAAACCTTCCGCAAGCCACGTAAGCCAGGTCGGTGGCCGCAGAGCCCAATCTGCGTAACCCGTGCGTGTGTTTCATGAAATGGCCGAATAGCTTCATGTATTCTTCCATGCGGGCATAATCGTAATAAGGAAAACCGGTGGCTAATAAGCTGTCTGCTAATTTTGTTGTCGGGGATACGCTGATTTCTTTTCCGTTCAGGAAAGCTTGGCTTCCTTCCCAGGCATAAAAACATTCATCGAAATTAACCTCATAAATGATGCCCATCACCAGTTCTTCCTTGCGCATCAAGGCTATGCTAATGGCAAAACAGGGAATACCGTGAATGAAGTTGGTGGTGCCGTCCAAAGGATCGATCACCCAATTGTATGTATCTCCTTTTTTGGAGGATGTGCCTTCTTCGGCTATGAAACCCGCCTCGGGCAGCAGTTTCGACAATTTTTCAACCAATAGCTTTTCAGAGGTTTTGTCGACATAGGACACAAAATCGTTCTTGCCTTTCACCTCAATTTTCTCGGAACTGAACTTAATCCGCTCGGATCGGATAAAAACACCTGTTTCCTTGGCTAAAGTGCAGACTTCTTGGCAGAGTGTTTGTAAGTTCAAGCTCATAATTGTATAGTTTATTCACAAAGTTACGTTTAAAACACTATCACTTATACGTTTATAAAAAGCATTTATTTGACTAATTTTGATTCAGATTATGAAACACCCTGATCACGTCAAAAGTTCTCTAAAAAGAGCCTGTATTTTTATTGGCTTTTTGTTGATGTGTTTTTCTGTATCTGTTTTGGCGCAAGCTCCGACTTTTGAAGTAAAATTAAAGTTCTCCGTGCAGCAAGGAGGATTGGAAAATTCCCTGATCAGCATTACCCGTGATGGTAACCCTTACCGCCAGATCGATCCGAGTAAAGGTAAGTACAATATCGAGCTCGAACTAGGCTCTAATTTCGTTTTTACATTCACCAAACCCGGACACATTACCAAACAAGTGATCTTCAACACCGTGGTGCCGAATGGAAGGGAAAAAGAAGAATTCGCTAAATTTATTGCAGATGTCGGCTTGGAAATGCAGCCGGAAGATAAAGTGGTAACCTATTCGCAACCTGTAGGACGGATCAAATACAATGGGATGTCCGGAGATTTTGATTTCGATAAGGACTATACACAAACAGCAACGGAGGCTCAAAAGAAAGACAAAGAGAACGCCAAGCCAAAACCAAAAGAGCCTACTCCGAACCCCCGTCCGGAACCACCAAAACCTGTTGTGAAGGAACTGCCGCCGAGCAATCCAATACCTGTTGTGGTGAAACAACCTGAATACACCCCTGAACCACCAAAACCAAAGCCGGTTGTAGTTGAGCCTGTAGTGATTTATAAACCTGCGGAAAAAGATAAAGTAGAAAAAATCATCCAGAAGGACCGTTTAAAGATCACCATCATTACGGTGAAGATCAATGAAGTATATTTTGAATACAAAAAAGAAGAATACGCTTGGGGTGGAGTCTATTATTACCGTGACGGAAATAACATTACCGAAAATACTTTCAACAAGGATACGGAGTAAAAAGAATGGCTGATGGATAATGGGTGATGTATAGTGGAATCGTCACTCACAACTCTCTTCTCCCAACTCCCTTCTCCCTTCTCCCCACTCCCCACTCCCGACTCCCAACTCCGAACTCCCAACTCCCAACTCCCAACTCCCAACTCCCGACTCCCAACTCCCGACTCCCAACTCCCAACTCCCAACTCCCAACCCCCGACTCCCAACTCCCAACTCCCAACCCCCGACTCCCAACTCCCGACTCCCGACTCCCAACTCCCAA
>JBKJQG010000024.1:0-3597 GCA_046594925.1 Bacteroidia bacterium | reverse complement strand
ATCATTTTTTGCATGGTCAGTGGTGGTTATTGGTTTATTTCTGAAGCAAATCTATGGCGGAAAAGGGGGTCGAAGAAACGGCATTTCGCTCCAGTTAAGGGGTTGCGGACTATGGAGCACAAATAAAACGGAGTTCTGCCAAAAATAAACCGGGGATTTGCAGTTTTTGCAAATCCATTTCATACATTTATTAAAAATTGCAAATGATAATCCCTACGATTATTAAATAACACCAATTAATTATGGCAAAAAAAGAAGTTGAATCGGCTCAAACGGTACTGATGCAAAAAATAAAAGCGGCATTGCCGGCCAATCTTTCTTTTGTAGATGAATTGGCTGATCTGCTGGGTCTTAGTAATGATAGCGCTTACAGAAGGATCAGAGGGGAAACAGCTTTGTCGATAGAGGAGATTGCACTTTTGTGCAAACATTTCAAGATCTCTTTTGATTCATTCATAAGCGGCGGCAGTAAGAGCAATACCGTGAGTTTTTCTTACCAGCAGCTGAGTGGACACGTGAGTACATTTCGTGATTACCTTGAGAACATGAAAAAAGACATCAGCAACGTGATTAAATTCCCTGAGAACGACCGCCAGATTATTTATGCGGCAGAGGATATTCCCGTTTTTCAGCATTTTGCCCATCCCTTTCTCACTGCTTTTAAGATCTTTTATTGGAACAAATCCATTTTAAATGCTCCGGGTTTCGAGGACAAGAAATTTGATACCGTTCATATTGATACAGATCTGCTACAGATCGCCAAGGATATATACAACATGTATGCGCAGGTGAATTCTATCGAGATCTGGTCGGATGATACCGTGAACAGTACTTTGAAGCAAGTCGAATTTTACTGGGATGCGGGAGCTTTCAGCAGCAAGGAAGATGCTTTAAAGGTTTGTGAAGAGTTAAACATGCTTTTGGTTAGGATACAAAAGCAAGCTGAAATGAACGTGAAGTTTGATTCAGAGAATAAACGTGCCAGCGCGGAACCGAATTACGCACTTTATCACAGTGATGTGATGATTGGCAACAATTGCGTGATGTCGCAAATGGGCGGCACGAAAGGAGCATACATTTCCTATCACACTTTTAATGTGATGTTGACCACCAATCCCGGTTTTTGCAATGAAACAGATTTGTGGCTAAAAAACCTGATCCGCAAATCTAACCTCATCAGCGGTGTGGCAGAAAAGCAGCGCTATCGTTACTTTAAGCACATGGACGAATGCTTAAAAAAGCTGGTGCGAAAAATTGAAAATGACTAAACAGGAATTAAAAGACTTTCTTGACGAAAAATACGATCAATACAATCGTCCCTCTTTCATTGTTTCGGATCCGATTTCCATTCCGCATCAGTTCACAAAAAAAGAAGACATTGAAATAGCCGGCTTTCTTGCGGCTACCATCGCTTGGGGACAACGTGTGACGATTATCAACAACGCCAACAAGATGATGAAACTAATGGGGAACAGTCCTCACGATTTCATTTTATCGGCCAGAAAGAAAGAATTTTCCTATTTCGTGAATTTTGTGCACCGCACATTCAATGGTGTGGATGCCGTTTTTTTTCTGGCTTCGCTGCAGAACATCTATAAAAAACATGGAGGCTTGCAACAGGCTTTTACTTCAAAAGTAAAAACCAATGAATGTCTGAATGCGATCAGCCACTTCCGGGAACTCTTCTTTTCAATTGACTATCCTCACAGGACGGGAAAACACGTTTCTGACCCAGCAAGAAATTCATCTTCAAAGCGATTGTGCATGTTCCTGCGCTGGATGGTCAGAAATGATAAAAGGGGTGTTGATTTCGGGTTGTGGAAAGATACGTTCAGCCCAGCAGATCTGATGTGTCCATTGGACGTGCATTCAGGCAACGTGGCGCGCAAGCTGGGCTTGCTGAAACGTAGTCAAAATGACTGGACCGCAGTGGAAGAACTCACAAAGAATCTCCGAAAATTTGACTCGAAGGATCCAGTCAAATATGATTTTGCACTATTCGGACTAGGCGCATTCGAGAAATTCTGATCTAATACTTTTCGTTATATATGCTGAGGGCCTTGTTGAGGTTATGTTTCTTGCGCACGTTAAAAGTGATGGCAGTGCCCAAACATGCTACAGCGACCACTCCGGATGCTATACCCGGTGCGTAGTCGGCACTCGAACTACCTCCACTATCAGCAAGTGTGTAGAGCGAATAACCGATGCCGAACAAAGCAGTAGGTATAGCCACAAAACCCAGAAAACCCATGCCTTTGGAAATTTTCACTTTCTTGATGTGATCGTTTATTTCAGGATCATTCACGCTGAGCATGATCTTTTGCGCGTCTCTTGAATTGACGTGTCTCCCGTTGTATTTAAACCCCGGTCCCTGGCGGTAAATGGCCGGATGCGGATCTGGGGGTGGCGCAGGTGCTTGCGGGGTTTTTATAGCCACTTTTGCCGGCGGGTCAACTTTTATCGTATCTGCCGTTCCATTACTGTATTTTACAAGACTGATGTCGGAGCCGTGTGTTGTAAAGGTCGGCCCTTCAATGTTATCCAATTTTTTGTACTTGATCTCTGTAGGAGTGATCTCCAGGATTTTGCTTGCGATCCTGGTTCCGTTCTTCATATATAGTGTGTCCTGCGACACTAGGGACGTGCCGGCTGAAACGGCCATTAGGCAAAAGGTTAAAAAGGGAGCACTTATCTTCATGGAGTTTTATTTTAGATTCCAATATTACAACTAAAATCTATCTGATTTGCCCCACTTTCGTTTATTATTTTCGCATTTTTTTACATCCGCTTCAATACAATCAAAAAATCACTATATTTGTCCTTTGATGAGCTTTACCTACCCTGCATTCCTTTTTGCACTTTCAGCAATAGCGATCCCCATCATCATTCATCTTTTCAACTTTCGAAAATTCAAGACTGTTTACTTCAGCAATGTTCGCTTTTTAAAAGAGGTCAAACAGGAAACCCAAGCCAAATCAAAGTTAAAACACTTACTGGTTCTTGCGGCCCGTATTCTCGCGATCACTTTCCTTGTCCTTGCTTTCTCTCAGCCTTTCATTCTTTCCGAAAATAGCAGAAAGCCGGTCGGTGATAAAACGGTAAGCATCTTCATCGACAATTCCTTCAGCATGGAAGCCATCAATAAGAACGGAACCTTGCTGGACGAAGGTAAAAAACGTGCCTTGGAAATCGTGTCTGCCTATAAGCCAACCGACCGCTTTCAGTTGTTGACCAATGATTTCGAAGGGAAGCACCAGCGACTGGTAAACAAAGAGGAATTTATTGAGTTGCTTGACAACGTAAAGATTAGTCCTGTCACTCACAGCGTCTCTGAAATTGTTTTGCGGCAGACAGACGTTTTAAATCAGGCGGACAAAAATAAAATGTCTTTCATCCTTTCTGATTTCCAGAAAACACTGATGGATTGGGAACAAATTAAGAACGACACCTCCATTCAATTCAGATTTGTTCCGCTCAGGGCTGCGGAAAAAAGCAATGTCTACATCGACACTTGCTGGTTCGAAAGCCCTATCCGTCAGTACAACCAGATTGAAAAGCTACACGTCCGCATCCGAAATGTTTCAGAAAAAGTATTGG
>JBKJQG010000035.1:0-2565 GCA_046594925.1 Bacteroidia bacterium | reverse complement strand
TAGCAATAGGAAGTGAACTTGCCGTGACATAGGAAGCAGTAGACACCCACTTTCTTTCAAAATACTTGTCGAGTTTATTAATGAGTGTGAAAACAAAAGGCCGGTGAACTAAATTGATTTCGCTCGTGGTCCAGGCATCGCGGTAATCAGCAATCCATTTTATACCGAATTTTCTCTTGAGCGTAAATCCAATTTTCAGAATATTAAACGGATTACCACTGATAATTACCTTTTTGATTCCGCTTTCCTTTTCAAGCAATCCTTCGGCAAAGTGAAATATGTTTTTGTACGGCATAGCCGCAGTAAAAAAATGCTGGAAAACCAATTCAAAAAAGGTGAGCAGCTTACGTATGACGGTAAACTTCCGCTCTCCGTATTTTGTATAAATTTTGTCGCGAAGGTTAGCGTGATAAGGCAAATAGTAAACGTCATAATTTTCGTTCACTTCAAATATCACTTCATCGGGGGTGGCCTGCGAAATATCAGCGGGGGTATAGATTTTATGATCCCATCTTCGGGTAATTACTACCGGACGATAGCCAAACTTATTCAGGTATTTTGCCCAGGAGAACGTTCGTTGAGAGGCGGTTAAATTGCAGGGAGGAAAAAAATAGGAGATGATTAAAATTTTTTCCACTCAATTTAAAATGAATTGCTCGAAATCAAATTCAACCTCATTTTCAGAAGTAAGCCGTTTCAGAAAATTACTGAAAATACGCAAGTTGTATTCTGATATGAGTTTTGGATGTGAAAGAAGATGAAGATAGCCACGGTGTTTTGCTTCGTATAAATAAAGCGGCAATTTCATTTCATTCAGCAGCTCTACTGAAAATGTCTCTACTGAAGTGCCGATCATTCTTTTTGGACGGAAAATTTTATTGGTCAGCGGAATACCATCGCCATATTTTCGGTAATCATTTCGGATAAATGTGTAGATACGGTGAAAAACACTATTGTATAACCGGTAAAAAAGAGACATTTCAAGGGAAGTTAAAGCATATTCATGATACCTTCCTGTTGCATCTTCAATTTCTACATCTTGAGAGAATCGGTAATTATTTTTTTTCACCAAGGAGAAATTGAATTGGTTTGAGTTATCTTCCAATTGGCCTTTTACACCAATGAGGGCGCTGAAATCGTATTTGATTTTATATTGGTCGAAGTAAGGTCGGAAGATTGAAAAAGGTTGTATGTAAAGACCGCCTGCTCTGAAACCGTTCGGTGCAGGATGGTTGCGTGAGGCTGACAGAATTTGCTTAAGCAAAGTCATGGTCTTCTCAAAAACAAAACTGCGCTCATCTTCGTTAAGAGCCAAAAAGGAATACTTGGAGGTATTTGTTAAATCCCATTGATTTTCTTCTGCCATATAAATAGCATCTAACCAGTGCGGATGCAGATGATTAAATACCGAATGACCACGATTGGCGATTTCGGTTATTTGCTTTTGTATAGTATTCAAATCAGCCTTTGCTTTTGGATACCGTTCGGCAATTTCACTAAGCCGGTATACATAAAGCATATCTACAAAAAACACTGCCTTGGCTCCATATTGATCCAGAAGGTTTAGCAAGCGGGAGGTTGGCGTGATGATACAGTTAGCCACCGTGCCGCTTCTTTTCCCCTGAAAGAGCTCGTAATCGAAAGTAAGAAGTATGTTTTTTACTGTGTTCAAACTATGCTGCTATCCGATAATGAATTCAACAGCGAAATATATTAACCTTTTCAGAAGATACACCTTCTGCGTTTATTTTTCAAGCACCAGTAAATGATAGGAGGGCTCTCCCTTCTTAAACATCTCATAAAATGAATTCAACAAAACGAGATACAGATTTGAAAGAGGGCCCATTAACTTCAGCTCCCAGCGTTTGTAAAAAGAAGCATAGACTAAATCGGAACTCAGCAGATGCTTAAAGCCAAAAGAAGATATGTAATCAATGGTTTCCTGCTTTGAGGTAACCAGAACATTAAGCTTAGAATCAGATAATTGAAAACGCTTAAAGTTTTCGGAGCTTGAGTTTGGAATGACCACGAACAACTTGCCTCCTGGTTTCAAGGATGTGTAACAAGACTTCAAAAACAATTCGTGCTGCGGAAGCAGAAAGAGCGAATTGATTATAAAAATCATATCATACTTATTCTCTTTCCCGTTCAGCGCATCAATAATGTCTGCTTTGGAGTATTGAATATTCCCCCTTTGAAAATAGGTTTTGGCATGCGCAATAAAACCTTCACTGATATCTGAAGCATCTATCTGTAAATTGCTGTTTGATGCAAGATTGTAAGTAAACTCTCCGTGACCGCAGGGAAGGTCGGCCGCCTGCAATTTCTTATCTGCGGGAATATTCAGCTGCTTAAAAGCCGAAACTATGACCTGATAAAAAACGTATTGCGGATAGTTTTTACTGTAATGAAAACTTTTGATCCGGTTCAGCATTCCGTTTTATGACTTCGGTGAGTAATAATCACAAAGAAAACAATCCTTCATAACAAAGTGATACTCTTTGCTAGGCTACTTTCTTATTTTAGCCCGCCTTAAAATCGAAGAATATGTACAGAACACACACT
>JBKJQG010000150.1:0-2955 GCA_046594925.1 Bacteroidia bacterium | reverse complement strand
GCGTAGGTTTTCCAATAACAATACTTGGCCCGGCTTTAGGTTTTTGCTCAATTCTAAAGCGGCACTTCCCACACAATCCTCTGCAAACAGCACTTTAGTATTAAGTAGTTGGGCAGTAGTGGCAAGTGTATGCTTCAGGGTAAATTTTTCTACGTCTATGCTCCCATCATCTTTTAATTTTTTAAGTGGCCTACCTAAGTGACTCATTAAAATTGCGCTTCCACCATCAGCAAGAATTTTTTTTAAAGTAGGAATGGCTGCACGTATGCGGTTATCATCAGTAACATTAAATTGTTTATCCAATGGTACGTTAAAATCTACACGCACCAGTGCCTTTTTGCCTGAGAAATTATACTGATCAATGGTTTTTAGCTGCATACTTTTTTGTTTAATTAATGTGCAAAAATAATGTGCTTCGGTTAAAGCTTAACTACATAACTGCTATAAATAACAGAATCCCAACCTCTCGGTCGGGATTCTGTTATTTGATATTAAAATAAGTACTCTTAATGCGCAAAATCATAATTTGTCACCGGACCAAAGGTCACCGGCAACTTGCTCCATGTTTCAATTGTATTGCGCGATATTATTGCGATGTAATACGACCCGCCATTGATTGCACTTGTATATATTACTGCTGCTGTACCATCTGCATGAAGTATAGCCTGAGCCGTTTCAAACGGTACACTCAAATCCATCGGATCGTACAGGTGTACTGTTATGGTGTCTATATCATTAGCATCTATACCTACTCCCGAATTAAACAGTGGTGAGTTCATCGAATTAGGACTTATATAATATCCCTCAATAAAAGCAGTAAGATTTAATGTAACCGAACAGTTTTCACCTATTGTAACAGAATCTTGTATGGTGCAGATTGCTGCAGAGTCGGTAACATAAAGGTAGTATTTACCTGCACCTACACCTGAAAGCATATTTGTTGAACTCAATAGTGTGAATGTTAATGAATCGTACCAAGCATAATCATAAGGTGCTCTACCTCCGCCAACAGTTGCTATTGCTGAACCATCGGTGGTGTCGCAGGAAGCATTGGTACCTACAATTGATAAGGTAAGTGCATCCGGCTCGTAGATGTCGAAGGCTATTCCATCAGTACAACCCAGTGAATCACTTACCGTTACGGTGAAGCTACCGGGAGCTAATAGATTAGATACTCCACTTGTAGGGCTGCCTGCAGAAGACGGTGTCCAAGTGTAAGTAACCGAACCGGTTCCGCCTGTGTAACTAACAGTAGCACCTCCGTTGGCCAAACCATTACAAGTAACATCCGTGCGTACATCAAGGCTGGCTACCGGTCCACCGTTAGATACTACCTCGTATTGTAACTGACCGGTGCTACATGAAATACCAGAATTTACATTGCCGTAGTTATCTACTACTGTTAAGTAATAGAACCCTCCGGTTAAGCCCGTAAGCGAATCGGTTGCGTTATTAGTAGGACCTACAGTACGAACCACATTAGTACCCGCTGGATCTGTTGACCACGTGTAATGGAAAGGTGCTGTTCCTATTACACTTACGTTTATTTTACCATTTGCATTACCACAAGTGGAGTTGACAATGGTTGGAGTTACATCCAACTGATGATGTGTTACTGTTACCGTTGATGAAGTACCTGTGCAACCACCTAAGCTCGCAGGTAAATGTACAATCACTTGGAAGGTACTCGCCCCTAAGGTGGTTACTCCTATTGCCGGATCTAAGAATGGTGGCGGATATTGAAATCCGTCTATAATCCACTCAACTGTAGTTCCTACAGGGTATCCTCCAGAGTAAGGTCCTGTTAAATCTACTGCGTATTGTAAGAAGTCTGCGCCCTGACAGATGTTTGCTGCACCGGGAGTTACTGATGGGGTGGGGAGGGAATTTACGTTTACGGTCACCGTTCCATTGCGATGGCAGCCCGTTCCACTTTCGTTTACTGTTACTGTATAGGTGGTGGTACTCGAGGGGCCTGCTTTTGGATCTTCTGCTGTTGCATTATTTAATGAACCTGCCGGCAACCATGAATACGATAATGAACTTGCCGGAACCGGTGTGAAACGATATCCGTTGCCATCACCAGGCCACACAGTAGATGTAGTTGTTGAATTGCCTAAACCATTGAGTGCATTAATGTAATTGTTTGTGCCTCCGGTACTGTTTTCAATGCCTATTGATGCAGCAAATGCAATGGTACCAACAGTTGGTCCATAGATGTATTCGATGCGTCCGGGGTTACTGGATGTTGAACCATAAATATTTATCTGGAAGGATATAAGAATTGCTGAACCATCACTAAACCCACTTCCAACAGCTTTATCCCATTGGAATGAATAAATACCGGTTCCGGTTACTCCATGTCGCATGCTTCCTACACCGGTCGGAAAATTGGCTCCCATATCCTTGAACCATGCTGCAAGTGTATTGTTGGGAAGCGTGTTGGTAAACAAGTTACCCGCGGTTCTATCAGGTCCGGCAGTTATCGCTTGGTTGCCTGTTCCTGCCCCTATCCATCCGTTAGTTGAGAAGGTCATTTGGGTATGGTTTACTCCATTGTAGGTGAAACTAAATGGAAGGGTAACAACCACTCCGCCATCGTCAGAATTACCCGTGCTAAATCCAGATTGCAACTGGGCAGCTGTATTTATTACAGTTATTCCTCCTCCCGTAAGAGTTGAATAGGTTTGCCCTGTTAAAGAAGATAATGAATAAGAACCTACAAACCCGGGAACAATATACGGTGTAGCCGTAAGATTAATCTGAGCACTGTCACCTGCACAGATTGAACTTGGTGTAGCTGTTAATGTGGTAATGGTGGGGCGTGGATTAACACTAATTGTTACCGTTTTTAAATCTACACAACCATTGTTTGCATTACCTGAATTATCTGTAGAAGTTAATGTATAAGTAGTTGTTGCAGATGGAGTAACATTTACGGAAGCACCTGTTAAG
>JBKJQG010000260.1:0-6329 GCA_046594925.1 Bacteroidia bacterium | reverse complement strand
GTTCTTGTAGTAGGTATGGGCTTCTTTCTTTTTGATGGAGCCATATTTTCCGTATTCCACCGATTCAGTGACGTTGCCGTCTTTGTCGAATTTTTCGTAAGAATCCGTGCGTGTTTTTTCATTTCCTTCCGACAGATCCGTCACGGCAACTGTGGTAGATTTGATCTTGTATTTTTTTACGTCCTTCCGGCCTTGGGAAAAAGAAGTAAAATGAAAAAAAGTACTGATGAAAAGAAGAAGAATGGTCCGGTAGTTCATAAAAGATTATTTGTCGATTTCTATGGTTTCACATTCCACTTCTTGTTTCTTTTTCGTGATTTCCACTGTTTTCATAACAGCAACACGGTTGGCCGTTGTTACGGTTAGGCCACTGGAATACGCGTACAGCGTATATTTACCCGGGCGTAGGTATTTGAATTCGTAAATTCCTTCACCGTTTGCTTGCACTTTATTACCATAAGTGGCATCGTCGCCATAAATGATGTAAACGTCTTCGTAAGCGCCGGCATATTCAGCCTCTGTCACTACAGGAAACGTTGAAATCGTTCTTGTTACCCATACTTTTCCAGTGATGGTTGCTTTGCCGCCTTCACCGGCTTCTTTTTTACAAGAAGAAACCATCAACAAGGTGAATGCGATGAAAGTTAAAAAGAGTGTTTTTATCAATTTCATAGTGGCTGTTTATTATTTATAAATAGTAAGTTTCCCAGCGTCAACAGTGGCTTTTTTGTCAGCAATGGAAACAGACACGTCTACCGTTTTGATACCCGATCCATTAAAATAGGAAGCACGGGTCGTGTCTTTGGATTTCACGTAAATCTTATAGTCGCCCTTGCGCAGGTATTTGAATTCAAAAACTCCGTCGGGTCCCGACTTCACCTTGCTGCCATAGCTCACATCGTCTCCGTAAATGATGTAAACGTCCTCATCCGCACCCACGAACTCTCCTTTGAAAGTGTAGGTATCGCTCATGTTGTTGAGGGTTGAATAGTTCTCCACCCAGATCAGCCCTTTGATGGTGGCTCTTCCTCCTTCACCAGCGGGTTTGTTGCAGGAAAATGCGATCAGGCCAATGATAACGGCAAGCGACAATGTGATTTTTCTGTTCATAGATTTTGTATTAGATGGTATGCAAGATGGGAATAAATTCTGTATAAATTCTGTTTAATAGTTAAAATGCACTAATCAATCGCTCAATTGGATTTTGCGCGAACCAACTTAACGGTCTTGGTGAAATCACTTGTTTTTAACTCAATGAAATACATCCCTTCTGCCATGGATATGCCATTGGTGTCAAAGATAAATGAATAAGCTCCCTCCGCATGAAATTCGTCCGGTGAAATGATGGTTGCCACTTCCTGCCCGATCACGGAATAAAGTTTTACGCTCACCTGCATGGATTTAGGCACTTGCAAATTGATGGTGATGGCAATGCTGAATGGGTTCGGATAAACATCCAGTCCCAATTCCAACATATCGAAATGCGCCTTAAATAGATCGTTCGAGTCAACATTCAGCGTAATGCTTTCGCTGGCAACATCGTTGCCGAGGTTGTTGTTTGCTTCCCAATGGCTGAACTTATAGCCGGAGTTTGCAATGGCGGTCATCGTAACGGGAACTCCGTCAAAATATACTCCCGACCAAGGCAGTGATTCCGGTGTAATGGTGCTGATCTTTATTTTACCGCCAACGGAAGGAAAGACATCCAACGTGATATCCACTTGTTTGCTGAGCCCGAACTGACTTTGGATCTGATCCCGCGCAAATCCGATCCTGTCGTTTGCAAACAGCATCATTGTATCGATCTCATTTTCCCAATCCGCCACGTTGGAATCACCACCGATCAGTCCGCCCCAAAAACTACCGCCCCATCGGGCAAAATGTCTTGGCATCTCGGGCAGCATCTCATTGTACATCTCGTCAGCATGCTGCTGCATGGTACTTGGTAAGAAAATCGTGTTCATGAGATCCGCATACCGGTCGACAAAATAATTCTTGAATTCGGTGTTTGCCAATAACCCTTCCAGCATAGTGGAATGAGGGTTTGCCGTGACCGGATGAATGGCCACATCCAGGAAGTTGGTGTTCGGCGCGCCGCCTAATGAACTGGCAAATCCAAGAGAAAGATCCGTATCCCATAGCACATAGCGCCATTTGCCTGCCGGGTTGTTCGGGCGCCAGAACTTGATGTTGTTGGTATAGCTTCCCAGCCAGTCGATGTTGAGAACGTATGTTTCCGTTATGAAGTAGTCACAAAAATTCTCCATGTCCAGCATGGTTTTCGCCGTGTTGTAATTTGCGGGAAGAGCCATGTTATTTGCTCCTATCCAGGAAGACATGTTTAAGAATGCTGTGTTGCTGCCTTCGATGATGCTTCCATCAAATTGTAAAAAGTCGATCTTGTCGGAAGAAACACCGCTGTTGTTCTCGATGTAGTTCTTGTCCTGCTTTTCACGCAGCTCATAAACGCCCCAGTATTTTCCATTGATGAAAAGTACGCAGGGCCTGCCGTCCATGATGTCGAGCTGGGTGCTTTTTTGTGCATTCTTCTGATTGAAACGGTCACGCATGTGTGCTTTATTCCAGTCGGATCCGGCATTGCGGATGTTAAAGGATTTGTATTCAGTGATGTTCGGTTTATCCGGAAACAAAGGGTAATTGATCGTTTCACCTTTGTAGTTCTCTTTTGTTTTTACCGCAAATCCACGCTGCGGCCAGGCTTTTGAATAATTCCCTTGGATGGCGATAGAAGAAGGTGTTTCAAATCCGAGGTTTCCGTTCGGGTCGAAATACTCTATGTTTGCAGGTCTTTCCCAGCCCATCCAGAAGTTAGAGCCCTGGAAAGGAACGTTGATGGTGTCGGCTCCGGGACCGAATTCATAGATGCCATAGTTAAAATCAAAGAGGTTGTATGGATCGCTGACGAGAGAAACTACTGGCAATTCGATGTCTTCATTGATGAAATAAGAGTTAGTGATCACCTCGCTCGGCAATTCCAATGGGTTCGAGGAGTAGGTGCGGGCTCTCACAACGGTAGTGGAGTCAATGCTGATCGAAGTGCTGAACAAGGCATCGCTCTGATCCGGATCTGATCCGTCCAGCGTGTATCTCACAAATCCGGTTGGAGTTGTAATGCTAAGCATCTTGCTGGTAGAATAGAATCCTGCACCTAAAGAGAAGGCAGGCTTGCTCATGTAATTCGTATAAAATGCGGACGTGTTGTTGCTGGTGTCGGGAGTTGGGGTATCAAAATAATACCAGCTGGCAGCGCCGTTCGGACGTCGGCCATAAGTATTGTTCAGCTGCATGTCGCCAATGATCTTTTGATCCATCACTATTCCGGAAGGATCTTTCAAGATAAGCTCCTGTCCGGTACTGTTCAGGTTAAAGCTGGTATGCAAGTTCACGTTCGCTGCAAAAGGATAATAAGTGACAGCGGTATCGTTCACTCCGATGAGGAAATAAGGAATCATGGACAGGTCATCTGTACCGCTGGAATAATTGTGAACCTGGATGCTGAAAACGTTAAGGCCCGGTTTCAGTGCCGAATCAACCACTTCTGGTGAAATAAAATAGGCTGCCGAAAAGTTACCTGTGGAATAAACGGTCGCCTCGTGTTCATCGTAAGCCCAAGTATTGAAATTCGGACGGTCGCCATAAACGCCCACATTGGCACGGGCAACTTCCACTCCATTCAGGTAAGCGACAAAGCCGTCATCATAATCCAGAAACAACAAAGCCGTCGGGATTTTGCTGGTGTCGGCCACGTTGAAGGCAGTACGCATGAATACAGAAGTGATTGGCGGCGTGATTGTGCTGTCGTCCCCATCTCCGTATCCGATTCCGCCCATTCCGTTTGTCCAAGACGCATCATTAAAAGTAATGTCTGTCCAGGTTGGCGGCGGGTTGGTAGTTCCTAAAAAATATTTCCAGGTCAGCTGCGGATAAACAGGGACTTCCCAATGGTCAAAGTATGCGTTGCGGTTTTTGCCGGAGCAGAACAGGGTTAGGTAATCATTGGCTTTGATGTTGATGTTTGGAAAGGTCCAGGATTTCGTTTTTCCGTTTTCGATCGACGTGATGGTATAGCCTCCCATATTGATGGGGCTGGAAGTTGGGTTGTAGAACTCGATCCAGTCTTCCTGGTCGCCATCTTCATCGAGGTAGGCGGATGCGCTTGCGCTTGAAACCTCATTGATCACGATCTGGGAATTGACGGAAATCGTGAAAAACAGACAAAAGCACAGAAAGAGTCGGGAGGAAATTTTTTGCATGTTTGTCCTTAAAAATTTAAAGTAAATTTAACATAAAAAATCAAATTAATCCAGGCCCAAAGCGCTTTATTTATCAATTAAGTGACTCTCAATCGGCGAAACTTATCGTCACTATTCCGCAGTGGGATTGGGATAAACGACCCTTCCGCCATCTTCTGAAGCGATTTCTGAAAGACTTGTCGGACAGCCGAAAGTGCCTACGTCGGTTAGTGGGCTGGGTAAGGATCGGTTGACATCCCATCACATACAAAATAAAAAAGAATGATTTAATTGCCGAGGCGAATGCTCTTATTTTTTGAAGATAGCATAGAAATCTGCCTCGTAACTGCTTCCGATAGGGATCTCTTTTCCCTCAATGGAGATCATCTTTTTTCTCACATTTTCGATCTTACTGAAAGGAACAATGAAGGAACGGTGCACCCGGATGAAATCCTTGGCCGACAATTTCTCTATGATGCCTTTCATCGTCATTCTCGTAACGATGGGTTTCGGATTGTTGTGCAGGTGGATCTTTAGATAATCATCCAACCCTTCTATAAGGATGATGTCGGCGATCGCAATTTTGATCAAGCTGTAATCTGCCCTCACAAAAAGGTATTGCTCCATATTCTTTTCTGAAGGAAGCGAAGTGTTATGCAGGTCTTTTGCTTTGATCACAGCTTGTAAAAAGCGCTCATAAGTGTATGGTTTCAGCAGGTAGTCAACAGCATTCAGGTTGAACCCTTCCACGGCAAATTCACTGTAGGCCGTTGTAAAGATCACCATCGTGTTCTGCTCTACCGATTTATAAAGTTCAATGCCCGAGATCGAGGGCATGTTGATGTCCAGAAAAAGCAGGTCGGTCGGAAACTTGCGCAAGTGCTTCAATGCTTCATTCGGCATCGAAAACGTTTTTTGTAATTCAATCAGGCCGGTTTTTTCACAAAAATTTTCAATGATTTTTAGTGCCGGTAATTCGTCGTCAATAGCAATGGCTTTTATCATTTCAGATCAAGAGTTAGTGAAACAGTATATTCTTTTTCGGCATTCTCAATAACAAGCTTGTGCTTTCCGGGATAGATCATCTGCAATCTATTTTTTGTGTTCTCCACTCCGATTCCGCTCTCCGATTCTTCACTCCTTTGAACAAAGACTTTGTTGTTTTTCACGAACAAAAATAACTGATTTTCCGAGGTTTCAATTTTTATTTTTATGATGGAGTTGTCCTCCGCATTCACCCCGTGTTTGTAAGCGTTCTCAATAAAAGGAATGAGGATCAGGGGAGCAATCGATTTGTTCTTGTGGTCGCCCGTGATGATGCATTCGAATTGAATGAAGGACCCGAAACGGATCTGCTGCAGCTCGATAAAATTTTGGATGTATTCGATCTCTTTTTCCAGTTTAACATACTGACTGGAACTTTCTCCCAAAACGTAGCGCATCATGTTCGAAAGCTTCACGATGGAAGAGGCCACGTTATCCGATTTTACAATCGCAAGTGAGTATATGCTATTCAGGGTGTTGAACAAAAAATGCGGATTGATCTGGGCTTTCAGGTAAGCCAGTTCGGCATCGAGTTTTTCTTTTTCCGATTGCTTCCAGCGGTTGTTGATGCGGATCATCAAGGCAAATACAAAAACGATCAGAAACTGAAATACCCGAATCTTTACTTCACGGACGAAAAATGTATCGAAAGAACGTGTGGTAAAAATGGTCGAAGGGATAACAATGATTGGTAAAAAGAAGATCAGAACAAACGAAATGAAAGTGATGGTAGAAAAAAGAAAATATTTTTTATTGAAATATAATTTCGGAATCAGGACAAAATAACTAAGGTAGAAATAGGGGATGAGAATGAAAGAAAATAAAAGGTCGCGCTGAAATCCTTTTACGTGTATGAAATCAAAATCGGTGGAGAAGTCGGGTGAAAAAATGACGGGCAACGCTATAAAGATAGCACAGCCCAATAGGTGGATGACAAGCCTGTTGGTTTTGGAATTCATTCCTACAAATGTAGGTCAATTTGGAAATGAACGGTCATTTATGAAAAAGAAAGAGGCGACCGCATCCCTTTTG
>JBKJQG010000249.1:0-4870 GCA_046594925.1 Bacteroidia bacterium | reverse complement strand
ATTTGAGACTGAGAAGATGTTGCAAGGCCTAGCATAACAAACATCATAAGAAGATTTTTTTTCATCGCAATTGAGAGGATTAGTTTTTCTCAAATATAAGAATTCCTACATTCATATAAAAGAGCGAATTCGTATATTCGCAATCCGATAATTATCCGGACCAAATGAATCACAATCACAATGGAATATAATTTTAGAGAAGTAGAGCAAAAATGGCAGGCCTATTGGGCGAAAAACAAAACCTTCCGTCCCGAAGAAGCATCCGTTAAACCAAAGTATTATGTCCTGGATATGTTCCCTTACCCCAGCGGTGCTGGATTGCACGTGGGGCATCCATTGGGCTACATCGCTTCAGATATTTTTGCACGATACAAACGATTGAAAGGCTTTAACGTGTTGCATCCGATGGGCTACGATTCGTTCGGATTGCCTGCGGAACAATATGCTATACAAACCGGACAGCACCCTGAAATTACTACCAAGACCAACATCGCACGTTACCGTGAACAATTGGATAAGATCGGCTTCTCCTTTGATTGGGACCGCGAAGTTCGCACTTCCAATCACGATTATTATAAATGGACGCAGTGGATCTTTATTCAGCTTTTTAATTCCTGGTACAATCCGGAAACGAAAAAAGCAGAAAACATTTCAGGACTTATAGAAAAATTTAGGAGCGGCTCCATCACCTTCGGAGATGGCCGGGATGAACTCTGGGAAAAGCTTAATGAAAAACAACAGAGTGATGCTTTGCTGGAGCATCGTTTGGCTTATCTGAGCGATACGATGGTGAACTGGTGTCCGCAATTAGGAACCGTACTCGCCAACGAAGAAGTGAAGGACGGCGTTTCTGAGCGCGGCGGTTATCCAGTTGAGCGCAAATTGATGAAACAATGGAGTTTGCGCATAACTGCTTATGCAGACAGATTATTAAATGATCTCGAAGGCATTGACTGGACAGAATCCATCAAAGAAGCACAACGCAACTGGATCGGAAAATCTGTTGGGACTTCTCTGAAATTTAAAATCGCTGCCTCCGTCATCCTGAGCGAACTCGAAGAACAGGAGATTGAAGTGTTTACAACACGGCCTGATACTGTGTTCGGAGTTTCTTTTGTAACGCTTGCTCCCGAACACGAGCTGGTCACGCAAATTACAAGCCCTGAGCAAAAAACTGCTGTTGAAGAATACGTCGCTTTTGCCAAAAATCGGAGCGAACGAGAGCGCATGGCCGATGTAAAAAAGATCACCGGTGTTTTCACTGGCGCATTCGTCATTCATCCATTCACCGGAAAACAAGTTCCGATCTGGATAGGAGACTACGTGCTGGCAGGTTATGGAACAGGCGCTGTGATGGCCGTTCCCGGACATGACTCGCGTGATTATGCATTTGCAAAACATTTTGATTTGCCGATAATTGAGGTGGTTGCAGGCGGCGACCTTTCAAAAGAATCCTACGATGCAAAAGAAGGAAAGCTCATCAACTCCGATTTCTTAAACGGGCTCGAAGTGAAAGATGCAGTGAAAAAAGCCATTACAAAAATTGAAGAAACCGGATTAGGAAAAGGAAAAACAAACTTCCGACTGCGTGACGCCATCTTCGGCCGCCAGCGTTATTGGGGAGAACCGATTCCTGTATACTATGAAAACGGAATTCCAAAAGTCTTGGACGAAAAAGAATTACCATTGATACTTCCTGAAGTAGATAAATACTTGCCGACTGAAACTGGCGAACCGCCATTGGCACGCGCTTCTGCTTCCTGGAAAAAGGACGGCAAATACGAATACGAATATTCTACCATGCCTGGATGGGCCGGAAGCTCTTGGTATTTCCTACGTTACATGGATGCACACAACGAAAAAGAGTTCGTTAGCAAAAAAGCTGTGGACTATTGGCAGAATGTGGATCTTTATATCGGGGGAGCAGAACATGCAACAGGACATTTATTGTACGTGCGGTTTTGGACAAAATTTCTGAATGACTTGGGATTGATCCCAGCTGATGAGCCTGCTAAAAAACTTATCAATCAAGGAATGATACAAGGCGTGAGCAGTTTTGTTTATCGCATCGGAACATCCAACAAATATGTTTCATTGGGTTTAAAAAAGGATTACGATACGACGCCCCTTCACGTGGATGTCAACATTGTGAACAACAACCTACTCGACATTGCTGCTTTCAAAAACTGGAGAGAAGAAAACAAAAATGCCGAGTTCATTTTGGAAGACGGAAAATACATTTGCGGAAGTGAAGTGGAAAAAATGTCCAAATCAAAATGGAACGTGGTGAGTCCGGACATCATTGTGGAGCAGCAAGGAGCTGATTGTCTGCGTTTGTATGAAATGTTCCTTGGTCCGCTCGAACAAAGCAAGCCCTGGAATACCAGTGGAATCAGCGGGGTGAGTAATTTCATCCGCAAGCTTTGGAGGTTGTATCACCAAGGGGCCCCAAACTCCGCTCTCGCAACCCCCAATTCGTTTTTTGTTTCAAACGAAGCCGCAACAAAACCCGAATTGAAAGCATTGCACAAGACCATCAAAAAGATTGCTTATGACATCGAGCACTTTTCTTTTAATACTTCCGTAAGTAATTTCATGATCTGCGTAAATGAGTTGACCGATCTGAAATGCAACAAGCGGGAAGTTTTAGAACCTCTAGCCATAGTCATTGCACCTTACGCTCCCCACATTGCAGAAGAACTTTGGAACAAGTTAGGCCATTCAGAAAGCATCACGCACGCAAAATTTCCGGAAGTGAACGAATCGTATCTGACCGAAAGCTCTTTCAACTATCCCGTTTCTTTCAACGGGAAAACTCGCTTTTTCCAGGAATATGATTTGTCACTAACAAAAGAACAAATTGAGAAAGAAGTCTTGGCTTTGGAACAAACTCAGAAATACCTAGAAGGAAAAGCTCCGAAAAAGATCATCGTGGTACACAACAAAATCGTTAATATTGTCGTTTAAATACAAAAAAACATTGTTTTAAATCAAAAAAGGGGTGTTTTGCCTCTTTTTTTGTGGTTTTTAACGAAAATGCCGAAAAGTTAATTTTTGCCAATTTCAGGCATGTAAAAACAACAATTCTGGCAAAATAACGTACAAGAAGAGTGTCTATGGCACAGCATTTGAAAGAGCTTAGATATAAAATGAAAACGATGAAGAAATATCTTTTGATAGGAATGGGAGTGGTAGCAACAGGTTTGGTTAGCATATCATTCCAACAAGAAAAAGACCTCGCTCAGATCGAGATCGAAGGGTCTGTAAAAGAGCTTCCTGTAATAAACAACGAAGCTTTTAAACGCGGGGAACTTTTGACTTTCCGTATGCATTACGGTATGATTGAAGCGGGTGTTGCCACTTTAGGAATTACCGAAGAAGCTAAGGAAATAGCCGGAAGAACCACTTACCACGTGATTGGTTTGGGGCAATCCAGAGGAGCTTTCGACCTTTTCTACAGAGTACGCGACCGTTATGAAACATATATAGATGATAAATCCATCGTTCCATGGATCTTTTTAAGACACGTTAACGAAGGCGGCTACAAGATCGATCAGAGCTATGTGTTCAACCACTATAGCGAAAAAGTAAATGTTGGCGAAGGCGAAATGTATAAGATCGAACCAAATATGCAAGACATGCTCTCCGCTTTTTACGCAGCTAGAAACCTTGACTTAGGAGCGGCAAAACCGGGCGAAACATACGCTATCAACTGTTTCATGGACAAAGAAGTTTGGCCTTTGAAAGTAAAATTCATCGGACGAGAAACGATCACCACCGACCTTGGAACATTTAAATGTCTGAAATACCGTCCAATCGTACAAAAAGGACGCGTGTTCAAACATGAAGAAGATCTGAACATCTGGATCACAGATGATAAGAACCACATTCCCATCTTAGGACAAGCGGATGTTTTGGTAGGATCGATTAAAGCTGAGCTGAAAGATTACAAAGGCCTTGCTCACCCAGTATCAAAGATCAACTAAACAGCATCCCCTGTGATAATATTAAAGCCGCTTTCCCGAATATTCGGGAGAGCGGCTTTTTCTTGTTCAAAATAATCATTTTCAATAGTTATGGGTTTTGACTAACTTGCACCTGAATTCAGAAGAAATATTTACCATGGAATTGAAACCTGAAATAGTAGAGCGCATCAAATTGCTCGATGAGAAATACCAGGCAATGGGACAAGACCTTTCGTCCTATCTGGACGGCTTGCTTTACGCCGATTACTTAACTTATTGGGACTACATTCACCTCGATACATTATTGAGCTTGCAAAGCCCGAAAACAAAAATTCCAGATGAAGAGATCTTCATCATGTATCACCAGATAACCGAATTGTATTTCAAACTTTGTTTGCACGAATACAATCAGATAGCAGAAAAAAAAGATTTGGATGTAAAATTTCTAATTGAACGCATAGGCCGTATCAACCGGTATTTTGAAGGACTGATCTCTTCTTTCGACATCATGGTCGAAGGAATGGATCCGAAACAATTTTTGAAATTCAGAATGAGTTTATTGCCCGCAAGCGGATTTCAATCAGGACAATACCGCATGATAGAAATTTGTTCCACAACTTTCAGGAACCTTGTCGCAAAAGATGCACGTGAATCCTTTTCCAATGAGATAGGTGATGAGCAGATTGAAAAGATGTACGAACACATATACTGGAAAGCAGGCGCAACAGAGTTGGCAAGCGGAAAGAAGACTTTAACCTTAGTTCAGTTCGAAGAAAAATATCAGAAGACCTTTATAGATCTTGCAAAAAAATTTAAGCACAAAAATCTCTTGGGCCTTTACAGCTCTCTGCCGGAAGCAGATCGAAAAAACGAAATGCTCGTCCTGGCCTTGCGTCAGATGGATG
>JBKJQG010000147.1:0-10939 GCA_046594925.1 Bacteroidia bacterium | reverse complement strand
CATCACCCCATCACCTCATCACCCCATCACCTCATCACCCACCTAGTCACCTAGCCACCAAATTTTTTAGTCACCTCCCGAGCGGCCACTTGTCCAGAAATAATGCTCGGCGGAACTCCCGGCCCCGGCACGGTAAGCTGTCCGGCATAATACAAATTGCGCACCTTTTTGTTTTTCAGGGAAGGCTTTAAAATGGCAGTTTGCATCAGAATGTTCGCCAATCCGTATGCGTTTCCTCCAAAAGAATTGTAATCTTTCTTAAAGTCGTTGATCGCGTAACTTTTCTTCACGATCACATGTTGCCTGATGCTTTGTCCCGTCAAATGTTCCAATCGGTCCATCATGATGTTGAAATACTTTTCCCGAATCTCTTCGGTATCTTTAAGGTCGACCGCAATTGGTATTAAAAGTACTAAATTTTCTTTTCCTAGGGGTGCAACGGACTTATCTGTCTTTGAAGCGCAAGTGGAGTAGAAGAGGGGCTTACTCGGCCACTGCGGTCGGTCGTAGATCTCTTCTGCGTGCAGGTCGAATGGTGTATCGAAAAAGAGGTTATGATGTTCGAGTCCTTCTATTTTTTTGTCGATACCCAAATAGTACATCAGACAAGAAGGTGCCATTTTGCGGGACTTCCAATAACTTTCGGAATAATTGCGGTACTGTTTTTCCAATAAATTTTGTTCTACGTGATGGTAGTCTGCTGCAGCTATGATCACGTCCGCTTCCAATGTCTGTCCGTTAGAGATGACACTTTTCGCCAGTCCGTCAACGATGTTTATTTTCGAAACGATTTCTCCGGATCTGATCTTAACACCTTGTTGTTTCGCGACAATCAGCATCGCTTCCACAATCTTGTGCATGCCTCCCATCGGATACCAAGTTCCCAGAACAATGTCGGCATAATTCATCATGCTATACAAAGCCGGTGTTTCATTGGGTTTCGCGCCCAGGAACAAGACCGGAAATTCCAACAGCTGGATCAGTTTTTCGTTCTTGAAATGTTTGTGGATGTATTTACTGATGTTCTTGAACAGATCCATTTTTAATGCCGCATTCAGTATGCGCAGGTCCACAAATTCGAAAATGCTCAAGCTGGGTTTGTGAACAAAATCACTCATGCTCACCTCGTACTTGTATTTGGCTTCGGCCAGAAATTTCTCCAGCTGTACGCTGCTTCCCGGTTCGTACTTTTCGAAAAGTTTGTAGAATTCATTCAGGTTGGCCGGAACGCGCATCACTTCTTCCTTGCTAAAGAATACAGCGTAGGAAGGATCTAAGCGTAGTAATTCGTAGTGTTCGGCGACGGAAGTATTGAATTGGGAAAAGTAATTTTCAAAGACGTCGGGCATCCAATACCAGCTCGGGCCCATGTCGAAAGTAAAGCCGTCTATTTCTAGCTTCCTGGCTCGTCCTCCTGGCTCTGTGTTCTTCTCTAGTAAAGTAACATCAAAGCCTTTTTGTGCAAGGGTGGTCGCTGCAGACAATCCTGCAAATCCTGCTCCGATGACGATGACTTTTTTTTTTGACATATCTTTTTTTCAGGCCTTACGATCCTTGTCTTCGACTACGCTCAGACTGACGGGTCAAAAGAATCAGTCCCATTGCGACGTCACATTGAGCGTAGTCGAAGTGTTTTTGCTACAGCGTTTAAATTTTCTTTAGGTCGGAAATTGTTTTTGAAGGATCGGCAGATGAAAATACTGTATTGCCTGCGACCAGCACATCAGCGCCTTTTTCAAGGAGTTTTTTATAATTGTTCATGTCTACACCACCATCGATCTCAATCAGGGCTTCGGATTTTTTTGAACGGATCATTTCTTTCAGCGCCCCGATCTTATAATAGGTGTTTTCAATAAATTTTTGTCCGCCAAATCCCGGGTTCACGCTCATGAGGCAAACCAAATCAATTTCTTCAATAATGTCGTGCAAAAGTTCTACCGAAGTGTGAGGATTTACTGCCACTCCGGCTTTCATGCCCAGTCCTTTGATGGCCTGAATCGTTCTGTGCAAATGGTTGCAGGCTTCCAAATGAACGGTCAATATATCTGCACCTGCTTCTTTAAATGTTTGCAGGTACCTGTCGGGATCATTGATCATCAAATGTACATCAAGTGGCTTTGTAGCATGTTTCTTAATGGCTTTGATCACGGGGAATCCGAAAGAAATATTCGGGACAAACATCCCATCCATGATGTCGACATGAAACCAGTCTGCATCACTTTTATTGATCATCTCAACGTCGCGCTGAATGTTTGCAAAATCGGCTGAAAGTATGGAAGGGGCTATTAGGTGGCTCATGTTTATATTTATTGAATAATAATTTTTTGAGTTTCTGTCTTTGATCCGCTAATTGTTTTCATGAAGTAAACTCCTTTGGCTGTTCCCTGGATGTTTATTTCGTTTGTCGTTTTTCCTGATCCGTTAGAAGAGTAAACGATCTCGCCTAATAGATTGAAAACTTCAATTGCGTCGATTTCACTTCCGGAAACTGTAAACGTGCCATTCGATGGATTCGGATAGATCAGCACGCGCTCGTTGTTTGAGGATTGCAGAACGCCAATAGCAGTAATCCCGGTTATTACGTTCAGGGTAAATCCGCCAGCACGGATAATGTTTCCTGCAGCGTCTATTCCGATGGAATGACAGTATGTACAGGAGTCGCCAGTCGACGTAAATATTTCCATGCAGACGTTGTAAACGGAATCCACCGAATACACGTGAGAAGGATTTGCTAAGGTTGAGAATGCTGTGCCGTCACCAAAATCCCAGCTGTATGACACCGCCATTGCGCTTGTAAGTGCATCCATAGACAAAGTGAAATTATTGAGGGTTGAATCGTACGTTGCTGTATAATAAGCAATGCAGGCAGGTGGAGCGCACTGGTTGCTGACCGAAACCGGCAAAGTTCTGTCAACAGTAGTCCCGTCGCCCAATTCTCCCCATAAATTCCAACCAAAGCTATATAGTGTCCCATCAAATGCTTTGGCTAAAGAATAGTATCTAACTCCGACAATGCTTGTGATTCCTGTTAATGACGCTATTTGTGCAGGAATATTTGTGTTGGTCGTAGTTCCATTGCCGAGTTGCCCGAAAAAGTTATAGCCCCAAGACCATACTGTGCCATCACTTTTCAACGCCAAGTATCCGCCTGACATAGCTATGATGTTTGTAAGACCGCTTACTTGCACAGGGACATTGCTGTTTGTAAACGTTCCGTTACCCAGTTCGCCGGCGCTGTTTTCGCCCCAAGCCCATACTGTTCCGTCGTTCTTAATAGCGTGAGCAGTAAGAAAACTTCCGGAACTAACTTCTGAGCCATCTATGGAAGTAATTCCTGTTAAACCGGTTACTTGAACAGGAACACTACTGTTCACATTCGTTCCATTTCCAAGCTGGCCGGAACTGTTATCGCCCCAAGCCCAAACTGTTCCGTCATTTTTCAGTGCAAGTGCAAAGTTGCCGTTTCCGCCTATCGCTGTGATGCCTGCAAGTCCAATAGCTTGCACAGGGACATTGCTGGATGCAATGGTTCCATTTCCCAACTGGCCGGAACTGCCCTCTCCCCATGACCAAACGGTTCCATCGCTTTTAAGTGCATGGGCGTGATCGAATTCCTTGGATCCTACTATGCTGATGACACCTGTAAGGCCGAATACCTGAACGGGAACATTCATACTTGATGCAATTGATCCGTCCCCCAGAACACCATAATTATTTTGTCCCCAGGACCAAACGGTGCCATCGCTCTTAAGGGCAAAGAAGTTGCGAATTCCGCTGGCAACGGCAGTGACTCCTGTAAGCGAAGTTATTTGTAAAGGGACAGTACTGCTTGTATTGGTTCCATCCCCGAGTTCTCCAAAGTTGTTTCCGCCCCAGGTCCATACGGTGCCGTCTGTCTTAACCGCACACACCGATGTGGAACAAGCTACTACTTTGCTTACCGATAACATACCAGGTACGGTCAAAGGAACGCTGCTGCTTACATAGGTTCCGTCTCCCAACTGACCGTAAAAATTGTCCCCAAAGGTCATCAGGCTGCCATCACTACAAATGTTCATAGTAAATTCCTGGTATCCTCCCAGACCTCCTGCCATACTTTGTGCAAAGACATTAGTTGGGGAAGAGATTCCTAGAAAGAGAATGATCAGGGAGATAAAACTGAGTTTTTTTGTTTTCATTGTGCCGGTTTCATTTGAGGCATAAAAGTACGAAAAAATGTTGTGCTCCCGAAGGCTGTCAGGCTTGAATTGCATAAGGTTGGCGGGATAATTATGCAAGTTTTGGGTTGAATTGTGTAAGAGGTTTATCTCCTCTTTGAGCCATCTTTGTAGAAAGAACCACCAATGAAAATTATTCAGAACATCATCACTTTACTTCTTGTTGCTTGTTTGGTGCTCATTGCAACGTCCTGCCGTTTGGTTGTTTATCCCAGCCGCGACAAAAACGATCAACGTGATAAGGTGAATAATCCAATTCCTGCGGACAGTGCAATCATCCAAGCTCCTAAAAAGCAATTACAACAGCAGTAAGGAACGCTACTGTGCTATAGAATTTGGAATGATAGAAGGCAGGTTCCTCCGAACTTCGAGTATTTCTTTCGTATTATATAATTCTTCCAAACGTGACTTGTGCACCGTCACAGCGGTATCATTGTATTCCATGTCCTGGATCTCATACACGCCCGACGCCTTATCAGTAACAAACTTGTTCATCAAAATGCTGGCGCTGTCGCCAAAAACTTTTTTCACTTTATAAGTGGTATAGGATCCCTTTCCTAGTTTCACGTAGTAGAGGTCGTTTTTATGAGGATTTCGGATCATTAGTTGACTGTCCGTTGCCGTTATTTTGTTATGAAGCACAACGGAACCAATTGCGAGGAGCACAGCCAGAACACCGGAGAACATCCAGATCGGGATTCGGTTTCTTCCTTTCATGTTCCTGTACGATAGTAGTAAACTTTCCGGCATTTCTTTCTTAAGCAAAATAAAACCGCAAGAAGTGCATTGCGTTTTTACGATCTTTTCTATCGGAAAGAGTGGGATGTAGTATACGTGAATGTAATTGTGTAGGACGAACAACGTTAGGGAAAAGGACTTTTTACAGGCCACACAGCTTTCCTGAATGTCCTGCTTTGCCGTAACAACTTCTTTCCATCCAAATACCATGGTTCAGCGAATTATTAGTTTGGAACAGACAATGATTTGCCGGCTCTCTCATCGTTTAAGTAAATATAAAGAAAAATGTTCTACCGCGTCATGCTAATGGCAACAGTCATTCTCTGCCACGGCACGGGATCACTGTCCACAGGATAATCTACCTCTTCACTCCATCACCCCATCACCCCATCACCCCATCACCCCATCACTTCATCACTTTTTTCTTAGCCTTCTTCCGAAAAAAAACTCCCCGCTGCCAGCATTCCAAACAAAAAATCCTGCCTTCCACATGGGTTCTTCTCCACTTTCTTCTATGGCGAATGGCTCCGCTCACGTCCAAAACACTGTTGAATGATAATAAATATTGTTTTTGCTTTTCATCGGATGCTTTATTGATAGTGCGCTGGGAGAGCTTTTGCAGATCTTCCATCGATTCAATGTCGATGTTGTTGGAGGGAACATATTTGTTCAGGTCCAGCTTCAATTTTTTGATCCTCGTATTGGTCAAAGTCTCCGTTTCTGCACTGTCGCGCCAAATCACAATGCTGTTCAGGTATTTGATGTGACCGGCAATGTATTTAAAACAAGAATCGACAGGGTAGGGCATGGCTGCATATTCTGTAGAGTTGTGTACGAAGTAAATGCTGGGATAGGTCATTTTTAATTCTCCTTCCATGAGTTTCGTTACTTCGGCGTTTTGGGCGGAGAGGGATCTCGCTACAACGAGAAAGAGAAGGATTATTAGTGTTCTTAGGCGCATTTGTGTTTAAAGGTACGGAAAAGTTGGGAGTGGGAGTTGGGAGAGTGGAGAACTGAGTCGGGAGAAGGGAGAGCAGAGAAATGGGAGACGGGAATGAGCGAACTCTACGTTTTTATTCCTTCAGCCTAGTGATGCTCTTGTCGATATACTTTTCGGTGGGTAGCAGAGAGGTTTGTATTCTCCTTGCGTAACGAATGCTGTCGATAATTTCTTTTTGCTTTTCTTCAACCAGATGTTTTTGTTTTTCGACTTCTGCTTTTTGTTGCTCTATTATTTTATTTGCTTTCCTGCTTTTTCTCAGGCTGGTGGCTACAAAAAATGCAAAGCCTGCTATCAGGATTAAACCACTGCTGACAGAATAGATAATATTCCTTTGTTTTCTTTTTTCTTCATTGTATGCTTCCGTTTGTTTTTCTTGTTCTGCTTTTAGCTGTAGCTCTTTCTTTTCGTTCTCATAGTTGAACTCTTTGTACATAAGTTCATCCGCGTTTGCAGCCTTGTCAACTGAATCTTTGAGTTCATAATAGTGGATAAGGAATTCATTTGCTTTTGTTGTATTGCACTTGCCTTTATATATCTTAGCCAAGAGCTTTGCTACTTCTTTTTGATTCAGAAAATCATTTCGTTTTTCAGCTATTTTTTGAGCGCACATTATGTTGTTTTCTGCAAGCTCATATTCCTGCATGGCCAAATATACCTCGGCGGTTGTGAAATAAGGTTGAAATGCATCTCCGTCACTCTTATTGGCGATAAAATTGATGCCTTTTAGTTTGTATTCGATTGCTTTCTTGTAGTCTTTTTCAATAAAATAGGTCTGCCCGATCTCTGAGTGAAAGACACCACGGACAATGGAATCACCCGGATAATCGTGCATGCCTTTATTGATCTCGAGGGCTTGCATAAAATATTCTCTTGCCTTTTTTGCATTTCCTAAATCATTGTAAGGCCTAGCGAGATTAAAATACAAATAGATCTTTTCCTTTGGTTTGACCTTATCGATCAGGTATCTTTCTCCTTTTAGTTGATATTCGATTGCAGTCTTGTAGGCCGACAGTTGAAAGTAAGCTTGACCAACCGCTATGTTTGTCCATGCTATTGCCCATTTGTCGCCGCTTTTTTCTTGTATTTCCAACTCCTTGAGGCGATATTCCAGTGCTTTTTGAGGGTTGTGCAGGCGCATGTATGTGGAGCCAATTCCTTGGATATTAAAAATGATCGCATCTTTATCTCCTTTTTTTTCCGCTTCAACCAATGCCGTTCTATAGATACTCATCGCTTGTGTGAACTGATTTTTACGCCGGTACATTTCCGCGAGGCGGTCAGTCACTGTATTGATAAGATCTTTATTACTGGTCGTTTTAGCAAGTTCAACGCTTTTCACCCTGTAGTTTTTCACAGAGTCGGAATTGTCAAGCTCTTCTTCATAGTAAATAGCGATGATGTCGTAAGCAAAGATCTTTTTTTCAATAAATTTTTCTTTTTCCGCGAGCGTTTTCGCCTGTTTGATCAATCTGTCCGATATGGAGTAGGCCGCGTTCCCGTATTTCAGGTTGTCTTTTGTATCGCAAATTTCACAGACCTTCATATAGATGTTCAATTTAACACTGTCCTGTTGGGCAGCGTTGATGATACGTATGAGGGAGTCTACTTGCGCTTGTTGGGCACCGAGCTGGGAGACTAAAAAAATAAATGCAGCGAAAAAGAATGCAATACGGGTTTTCATGAAATAAAGATAGGAAAAAGTCAGGCTCCTCCGGGAGAGGGGAGTTGGGAGGGGGATTCTGATAGCTATCAGGAGGGAGCAGAGAAGAGAGAAGAGGGAAAAGAAGGGCGGGAATGAGAACGAGTCCGCCGCGGCGGAGACTTACTTATAAGGGTTTGCGGCCTTGCAATGTGCTGGTATTACTTGCACAAAACTGTCTTACCCGATAAGCTAAATTAAATGTACTGAACTTCCCGCAATTTTATAGAAATAAATTTATACCGCTGAAAAAATGAAATTGCAACTTGCAGAAACCACGCATTTTTTTTAGGTAATGTTATGCGGTCGTGCTTTAGTTTTTTACTCGCTGTCTACTGTATTTTAGCCCGTCTTTAATGAACCAAGCCTCTTCAATGTGTCCTTTTTTATTTATTAGAAACTCTAACTGTCTGTCTGAGCCGTCCGAGTAATAAAATTTTGTTTCCGTTTCAGGAATTAATTCAAGGTCTGTTGCGTTTTGCGTTTTTCTATATAGCTTATTGTCTTTAATGTAAATTTCTATCTCTGATTTTGATTTGTCTACGTAGCCAAACCATTTGCCAACATATTTCTCTAAAGTCTTTGGATTTACTGCGTAAGGTTTATGAATATACGGAACTTGAACGTCATGGTCGAATAGAATTGCAGACAAAGCATTTGCAATGCCCTCGGAATTAGATTGATTGTTCGACATAACAATAACAGTAATACTGTCATTCGGGAAGCGAGATATAATTGAGTTAAAAGCAAAACCACCACCGCTATGCCATATTCTTGGATGATTTTGAACAGTATCAATTACTGAGCCGTAACCATAATGAGTGTCATTTAAAGTGTAAGGGGTAAACATTTTTTTGATGGATTCTTTCGAAAGAAGTTTTCCATTTTTCAAGGCTATGTCTAATTTATTCAAGTCATCAGTAGTTGAATACATCCCACCAGCACTGAATAAAATTTCAACAGCATAATACATTTCATTTATAAAACCTTTTTCCGAATGTTGATAGCCGCGTGCCTTTTTCGTAATTATTTCATCCGTGATTTCAACTCCTGTATTTTGAAGATTTACGGGAGTAAGAATATTTTGGTGAACATAATCATGGAAGCTAAGTCCGGAAACTTTTTCAATAATACAGCCGAGTAAATAATAATTGCTGTTGGAATACATGTAACTTGTGTTGGGTTCAAAGTCAAAAGGTAATTTTTCAATAAAGGGAATCATGTTGTCTGGAGAATGCTTAAACTTTATTAGGTTATTAAGTAATGAATCTTCTGCGTAGTCGCCAATGCCAGACCTGTGACATAATAATAAATGAATTGAAATTTTGTCGCCTTTTGGAAAGTCAGGGATATATTTTGCAATTGGATCAGCAAGCGACAATTTTCCTTTGTCTACGAGTTGAAGTATAGAGATTGCGGTGAATTGTTTTGTTATTGAACCAATTCTGAATTTAGTATCAATCGTGTTCGCAATGTTCCATTCCCTGTCGGCAAGGCCGTATGCTTTATTAAGAAGGGTTTGGCTATTTTTTAATATGAGAATTGTCCCGCTGAAGTCATTTACTGTTACTTGAGCTTGAATATATTTTTCTGCTAAAGCCGAGTAGTCTTTTTGTCCGAATACCAAACTTGGAAGAAGAAATAATGTTATAAATTTATTCATAATGTCTTTTTAGCAGGGCAGTTCAAGCATGCCTGCTAACGGTCGAGGCCAGCATGGCGCTCGTTTGGGTTTCTTACTAAAATTAATATTTCGGAGCGGTATTTCAAAGTTAATTCAATTTGTCTTGCGAAGCGAAATGCCCCAATGGCGCCACGACCGCTGTAATAGATAGTTTGCTAAATCCAGTTTAAGTCCGTCTATGCTTGTCTTTACCATGTCTTAGCCTAACATATATTTTTGAAGTAGACCTAATACGCCACTTCAAGTGAAATTTCAAAACGTCAAGTGGCTTTAAAGGATGAAAAGGGTCGTCCTTTAATACGGCCTGCATTACAACGAGGTCGAAATTTTTATTTTCAGCTTTAGGATTAAAACGATTTAAGTTTCGTGTAAATTCTCTATAGTGTTTTTTAAAAATTATACCGTTGTAATTAAAGTCATTAATTCTATTATAAAATTGATCTATGTCGGCCTCGCTAATTGTTGTCTTGTGGTTAGAAGTGTCTATAGCATTTATGTGCTTAAAGCTATCAGGAAGAAATGGATTGTTTTCTATTTCTTCGGTCGTTAAACTTCGAGCTTGGTTCTGCGCACGAGGCAGTTTGTCTCGAAACTCTTTGATAATTTCATAAAATTCTAAATGTCTATCATACAAAGGTTTCAGACCTAAAGTGATAATATTTATAAAGAGGTCAAACATTCATCGGATATTTTAATTGTCTGTATATGTAGTTCGAGTAAATTACCCCTAACGTTCCTAGGCCTGGCGCTCGTTTGGGTTTCTTACTATATTTTCAATTGCGAAGCCTGATTTCAAAGTTATTATAATTTGTCTTACGAAGCGAAAATGCCCAAATGGCGCCAGACCTGTGTTATGCCAAGTGCTTTATCACTCAAACGTCAACTTACCAGTCGCAATAATTTGTTTGTTGGTGCGCAGTTGGAAAAAATAAAGTCCGCTTGCGAGGTTTTGTCTTTCTATTTCTACTTTGTCTGAAGTGATGTTTTTTATTGTTCGTACAAGTTGCCCACGAAGGTCGTAAAGTGTCAAAGTACAGTTTTGTTTTGTTGAGTTATTAAATTCTAAAGTCGCAAATTGATTTGTCGGGTTTGGATAAAGTTTAAAATTTGCTAACGATTTATAATCATTAATTCCTGTACCCTGTTCACAAGTTGTTGAATCAGTTGATATACATATATCATCAATATAAAAATAGCTTTCTCCAATTCCAATTGTTGAGGAGTCGTTTCTGAAATTACCAACTGTTATATAGTTTTCCCCACCCAAAGCTATAAAGGAACCTGATATTTTTATCCAATTCAAAGTATCGGATAACAAATTTCCAGATGGATTTTCAATTTGTGGAATTTTGGGAATATTCCCAATTATAATATTGGATGTGTCTGGATAACCATTTGAAAAATACATTCCAATTCTATCTGAAGGAACTAAAAATCCATTGTTAGTAGATAAACTAACATACATTGTAGCGAAATATTTCATGCCGCTTGATAAAGGGACAATTAAAGGTGAGCAAACATACTCTCGGTAAGAAGGGTTATTGTTAGATTTGGTAAAGAGTCCAACATAAGCGACTCCAGTTCTTGCGGGTTGAAAG
>JBKJQG010000288.1:0-10887 GCA_046594925.1 Bacteroidia bacterium | reverse complement strand
GTTGCTTCGTTATTTTTTGCATTGATTCTCAGAGAGCTGAAATTCAAACATTTCCTCTTGGCCTCACTTGCTTTGGCTTTTACCCCGGTCTTTTACATTAGCTCCACCTATACCATTGATTTCGTATGGACACTCGCGTTTGTCTTGATTAGTTTTTACGTATTGTTGAGAGAACAATTTATTGTTTGCGGCATTTTTCTCGGGCTGGCCATCGGATGCAGAATCACCAGCGGTGCTATGCTTTTTCCGTTTGCGATTATTTTTTGGCAGTCGACTGATCTTTCGGGAAATGTAAAAAAAGGATTAAAGATCTTTTTGCCTTTGCTACTGATGTCGATCGTTGCATATCTGCCGCTGTTCAAACAATTCGGCTTTTCTTTTTTTATGTATTACGATCAATTTCCTTATCCTTCCATCGCAAAAGTATTTTACAAAATGATTCCGGGTGTATTCGGCTTTGTCGGTGTGCTGGCAATGCTGATCTGTTTTTATAAATTCATTAAGAAAAGAAAAGAGATCATAAAAGGTGGATTGTACGAAAAGGGGTTGAGCAGAAAGATACTTCTTGCAAGTTTTGCCGTCATCCTCCTCTTTACACTTTCTTATTTCCGTCTTCCGCAAAAGTCGGGCTACATGATCACGGTCATCCCTTTCGTGATTCTTTTAGCGGGCTATTATCTCAACAGCAAATTATTTAATTTTTTATGCTGTTCGCTCGTCATCTCTTCTTTTTTCTGTAGCATCAACCTGACAGACAAGCTGAGAGGTTCTGCTTATTCTCCGATGGCCTTTACATTTACGGTGTCGGGACAAAAGTTGTTTTTTGATCCACTCTCGGGGCCAATCTTTTCGGACTATTCGAAGAGGAAGCAAAAAATGAATTATGTAAAAGAAGTACTTGAGGCAACGCGCACAATTCCCGATTCAACGGTGGTCATAGCCGGATGGTGGTACAACGAGATCCTTGTAGAGCTGTATCCCGGCAAAAAGATCAACAATGTTGTTTTTGAGCCTTACATGAACGAAAAAACAATGTATGGGAACTACACATCTCAGGGTTATAAAATAAAATACCTTCCTGAACAAAATACTTACAACGATTTGATGTTTAAAATGCAAAACACTGATGATTATGCGACTCCATTTTAGGTTGATAAGTTTTGAAATTCCAGAACGGAGCGTAAACTTAATTTGACTAATTTTCGGATACATAAAAGACCTAAAAATGCCAACAATTGAACAAACCTACGAAATGAATGCAACTCCTGAGGAAGTGTTTGAAGCACTTGTGAATGCGGACATTGTACAGGACTGGAGTGGGGACGAAGCAAAGATGAGTGCGGAAGTTGGAGCAAAGTTTTCGCTCTGGGGCGGACAAATGTTTGGTACGAATCTGGAAGTCGTGAAGGATAAGAAGTTGGTGCAGGAATGGTGTTACGATCAATGGGAAGCGCCGTCGAAAGTTACCTTCACGCTGAAAGCAAAAGGGAAGAAAACAATAGTAGAACTTCTGCACGAAGATGTTCCTGAGAAATCGGTTAACAGCATTGCAGATGGATGGGGTGCTTATTACTTAGGCGCTATTCAGGACATGTTCGAAGAAGCAAAGTCGGAATGAAATACATAATAATTTTCCTGCTCACATCTCTTTTTTCTTTCGCCTGCAGCGAAAAGAAAATCGCCATTTCAGATCTTGCCTGGCTACAGGGGAAATGGATAGGCAGTTCGGATGGCTTGAATTTTTTTGAAGAGTGGCAACCTTTGCAAGGGAACGTATTGGAAGGCAGAGGCGGTGGGGTTTCAGGGTTGGATACTGTTTTTTCTGAAAAAATCAAAATAGAACAACGTGGGGCCGATCTTTTTTACGTTCCTTCCGTGACAGAAAATGGTGGGCCGGTGGATTTTAAATTCGTGGAAAACAAAGCGGACAGCCTTGTTTTTGAAAACCTGAAACATGATTTCCCTCAGCGTGTCGTCTATTTCCGCCTTCCGGGCGATAAGCTATACGCCTGCATTGACGGCTTAGAGGCTGGGAAGTACAAGCGCATAGAATTTTCCTACCAAAAGGTACACTAGGGAATTAGGTTATTTCCCCATATTTTCCTAAATTTAGTACTCCAAATTCCATTCAATGAAAAAAATACACACTCTTTTTTTTACTGTGCTTCTCTGCAGTTCTTTTTTTAAAGTCGCTGCACAATCTTGTCAGGAGAAACACATTCCCAATACTTTAAGATCTGATTCGGATAACATTTCCGTAATGGCTTCCAATCTTAGAAGCGATACCATAGACGTTCTCAACTATAACATCAGTCTGAACATCACCGATTTCGTAACCAATGTGATCAAGGGAAATACGGCGGTAAAATTCACTACTAAAATGAACGGAGTGAATCAGCTGCGTCTGGATCTGCTGGAGATGATAATTGATTCGATCGAGATGGGCGGACTGAATCTGGGTAGTTCCTATAATGATACTTTGCTGAACATCAACCTGCCGGTCACTCACAACATAGGTGATACTTCTACGGTTGTTGTTTACTATCACGGAACTCCTCAGCAAGATGCTTCCGGTTGGGGCGGGTTTTATTTTTCGAGCGGATACGCTTATAATTTAGGAGTTGGTTTTGGTTCCTATCCGCATGTTTACGGACGAGTTTGGTTTCCTTGTTTTGATAATTTTGTGGAGCGTTCTCCTTATGAATTTAACATCACGACCAATGCAGGAAAAATAGCTTATTGCAATGGTTACCTTGCTGGAGATACCACCGATGGCGGCGGGAGCCGTACCCGCAAATGGATCATGAATGAGCAGATCCCGTCTTACCTGGCTTGCGTTGCTGTTGCTAACTACGCTCAGATCAATCAAAGTTACAACGGCATTGTATCCACTTATCCCATCGTTATTGCCGCTGTGGCCTCCGATACCACTGCAGTCAAAAGTTCTTTCATCAATCTGCCTTTGGCTCTTGCCACTTTTGAAGATCATTTTGGTCCTTACATGTGGAATAAAGTTGGTTATAGCATGGTGCCTTTCAATTCCGGGGCCATGGAACACGCTACTAACATTGCTTATCCGAAAGCAACGGCTACCGGCTCTCTGACCTACCAGAATTTATACGTGCATGAATTGTCCCATCATTGGTTCGGAGATCTCGCTACTTGCCGGACGGCTGAGGATATGTGGCTGAACGAAGGCTGGGCGCATTACTGCGAATTTCTCTTCTTTGAGCAACTGAATGGTTATGCCAACTACCAGACTTATGTTCGAAACAATCACGAACCTCTTTTGCAATTCAATAATTATAAAGAAGGAATTTTCTCTCTGTCCAACATTCCTCAGACTTTCACGTACGGCGATCACGTTTATAACAAAGGTGCCGACGTAGCACATACCATGCGTGGATACATGGGCGACAGTCTTTTCTTTTATTCTGTTAAAACGTATCTGGCGAACAACAATTACAAAGATGTTTCCAGCACCGATTTCATGAATGAGCTGACAGCAGCCAGCGGGATGAACATGGCTGATTTTTTTGACGGCTGGGTGTTCAATCCGGGATGGCCTCATTTTTCAATTGATTCCAGTACTGTTGTGCCGAGCGGACCGAATTACAACGTGACCGTTTACGTGAAGCAAAAACTCACCGATGCCCCTGCATATTATAACAATGTGCCCCTGGAAATAACTTTTAAGGCGGCAAATTGGACAGAGAACACACAAAGTTTTATGATGTCAGGCGCGTATGGTTCTTATACTTTCACGGTTCCTTTTAATCCGGCAATGGTCGCCATGAACCTGGGCGAAAAGATCAGTCATGCTGTTGCGCCTGATTACAGAAAACTAAAAACTACCGGCTCCACAAGTTTTTCGAATGCAAAGATGACCATCATCGTGAACAGCATTGTGGATTCTGCTTTTGTAAGAGTAGAACACAATTACACGGCACCGGATGCCGCTTATGCTATTCCTTACCGTTTGTCTCCGAATCATTACTGGAAAGTGGATGGCATACTGCCTTCCGTTTTTAGTGCCAAAGCTACCGTGCCTTATGACGGAAGAACGACTGGCTTCTCTTCTAATTTCTGGCTGGATAATAACCTGATCAATACATTTGAAGATAGTCTCGTAGTGCTTTACCGTCCGAGTGCTGCGTTCAACTGGAGTGTTTATCCTTATTACACCAGGAACATGCAGGCGAACAACAACGATAAACGCGGAATCATGACCATCGATTCTCTTCAATTGGGTGAGTACGTTCTTGCCATGAAGGACTATGCTTCCGGAATACAGACTCTTTCTGCGGTTGAGAACAATGGGCTGAAGGTGTTTCCGAATCCAGCAAAAGACAAACTTACCATAGAGCTTTTTTCGTCCGGAATAAAAATTTCTGATAACACATTGCTGGTGATCACCGATGTTTCCGGTAAGATCGTCCACAAGGAAAAAGTAAATCAACAAAACACACTTACAGTGAATACTGCGCCTTTCGCAAACGGAATGTATTTTGTTTCCTTGAGAACAAAAGAAGGCAGTCTTGTAAAGAACAGATTCATTGTCGCACATTAATTATGGGATACAAGAGTACGCAGGAGTGCATCACTGATCTTGAAAAACACGGACACCTGGTCCGCATCAAAGAAGAAGTCAGTTCCGAACTGGAAATGGCTGCCATTCACCTTCGGGTGTTTGAGAACAATGGGCCGGCCATTTTATTCGAAAACATCAAAGGGTGTCAGTTTAAAGCCGTTTCCAATCTTTACGGTTCAGTAGAGAGAAGCAAATTTATTTTCCGTGATACGATCGAAAAGATCAAGACCCTCATCGATCTGAAAAACGACCCGATGGAAGCGCTTCGTCATCCTTTCAAATATGCGAATGTGGGAATGACCGCCTTTTCATCGCTTCCTAAGAGATCGAGGCTCTTCAATCCTGTTTTACAAAATCAAACCACCTTATCGGCCCTGCCGCAGATCAAATGCTGGCCGGAAGATGGAGGCGCGTTTGTGACCTTACCCTTGGTTTATACCGAAGACATCGACAAGCCCGGGGTGATGAATTCCAACCTGGGGATGTATCGCATTCAGATCAGTGGAAACGACTATCTAAAGGATAAAGAAGCGGGATTGCATTATCAATTGCATCGTGGAATTGGCGTGCATCAAACCAAATCGAATGCACAGGGAAAGCCTTTGAAAGTAAGTGTCTTTGTCGGTGGCCCGCCTTCTTTGACTCTGGGCGCAGTAATGCCGCTTCCGGAAGGGATGAGTGAACTGACCTTTGCCGGAGCGCTTGGAAAAAGAAGGATCCGCTATACTTACGAAGATGAATTTTGTATTGCGTCGGACGCAGATTTTGTCATAACGGGTGAAGTGTATCCGAATGAGAATAAACCGGAAGGCCCGTTTGGAGATCATCTTGGTTACTACAGCCTAAAGCACGATTTTCCATTGATGCGTGTTCATAAAGTTTATCACCGCAACAATGCGATTTGGCCTTTCACCGTAGTGGGACGTCCTCCCCAAGAAGATACCAGCTTCGGCGCTTTGATCCATGAGCTGACCGGGAACGCAATCCCCAACGAGATTCCCGGATTAAGAGATGTGCATGCCGTGGACGCCTCAGGAGTTCATCCTTTGCTCTTGGCCATCGGAAGCGAACGCTACACTCCTTACACTGCTGAGCGCAAACCTCAGGAAATTTTAACCATCGCTAATCATATTCTCGGGAAAGGACAATTGAGTCTCGCGAAATATTTGTTCATCATAGCCGGGGAAGACAATCCTCGATTGACAACACACGATGTCAGCAGTTTTTTCAAGCACGTTTTGGAACGGGTTGACTGGACCAGGGATCTTCATTTTCATACCCGCACTTCCATAGATACGTTGGATTACAGCGGAGACGGACTGAACAGCGGAAGCAAAGTCGTTATCGCAGCTGCGGGTGAAAAGAGAAGGGAGTTGGGGGCGAGTCTTCCTGAGATGAATTTACCGGATGGGTTTAAGGATCCTAAGGTTGTGATGCCGGGCGTTATTGCTATTCAAGCGAATATATACCTAGATGGAGAGATATCGGCCAAAAGTATTTTACATCTCACATCTCGCATCTCACATCTCACATCTTTTCCTTTGATCATCATCTGTGACGATTCTGATTTTGTTTCTAAAAATTTGAATAATTTCCTCTGGACCACTTTCACCAGAAGCAATCCTTCACACGACATTCACGGGGTGGATAGTTTTGTGGAGAATAAGCATTGGGGTTGCAAAGGTTCACTCATCATCGACGCCCGTATCAAGCCACACCATGCTCCTCCATTAATCAAGAATCCCGAGATTGAAAAACGGGTCGATGCTTTGGGTGCAAAAGGGAGATCTTTGCAGGGGATTATCTGATTTTTCCTGATAGCGATTTTTTTCCCTCCTTTAGCATCAAAATAGCTGCCCTCACCGCAATTAAAACGTTTTAGCTTTTTTTAGGAACTACATTTATACGAATCCTTGCAGGAATTTGTCTTGACAGGAAATACATCTAAATAAATGTAAGAAATGGTCAAACACCCCAAATTTATCGTAGTAATAGGTGCTTCAGCCGGCGGGCTGGATGCATTAGCCGAAATGGTGAGGAACCTGAAAAAGGGAGCAGATGCAGCGTATTGCATTGTACTCCACTTGTCTCACAAAGGGATCGGTGATTTTGTGGTGCACCGGCTGGAACAAATTACGGCTATGCACTGTTCTCTTGTTAAACATGGAGCCGAAATTAAAAAAGATAACATCTATGTTGCCCGTCCGAACCAGCACATGTTGGTAAAAGACAATAAATTCATATTAGGCGCCGGGCCTGAAGAAAATCGCTTCCGGCCATCCATTGATGTGCTGTTCCGGTCGGCGGCTGTCGCCTACAGTTCACATGCGATCGGAGTTGTTTTAAGCGGTATGCTCGACGATGGCACCTCCGGCATGTGGGCCATTAAACAATGCGGTGGTACTTGTATCGTTCAGGATCCCAACCAGGCGGAATATCCGGACATGCCCCTTTCGGTGATCAACAATATGGATGTGGATTATGTGGTAACACTGGAAGAAATAGGCAATACGATCGTAAAGAGCACGAAAGCGAAAAAAGGAAAGAAAAAAACCGTACCAAAAGAACTGATCGCTGAATCGAAGATCGCAGAAACCACAGCCATTGGAATCGATGATGTAGCTTCAATAGCCGAAACAAGCGTATTTGCTTGTCCCGATTGCGGGGGGAATCTCTGGGCTTTAAAAAGTGGTCGCATCAAGCGTTATCGTTGCCATATCGGCCATGCATATACAGAACGGGATCTTGTGGTGAAACAGGGAGAAACGGCAAGCGCAACATTGTGGGTGGCTTTGCGCATGATGGAAGAACGAAAGCACCTCTTAAAGAAGATGGAAGTGGACAGCACAAAAAAAGGATATAAGTCAATGGCAATAAGAAACGTCAATAAACATGATGAAATGCAACGGCACATTATCCATTTGAAAAAGATTCTTTTCGACCTGCAAAATCATTCCACTGAATAGCGGGATTAAATAATGTTTCATTATTTAATCAAATTTTCATCAGTTTGAGTCTTAATTGGATTACCTTTCATCTATAAAGCACATAAAGTGTGATTTGTGTAACTTAAATAAATTGTTCTGTAATAGAAATTGACTTTTGCAGCGTCACCTTTGGTCATGAAATCATTCAAAATACTCAAAATTAAATTCCAAGCATAAAACAAGAAATGTTTTTTTTATTTGAATGAATTATACTCAAATTACTTCACACTAAATTAACTGCCATGTTAAAAAAACTAAGAATTCTACTTGCAGATGACGATATGGACGATCGTTTCTTTTTTGACAAAGCTTTAAAAAAAATCGGGATCGAAGCTACGCTGGAAACGGTGGAAGATGGAGAAAAATTAGTGGTTTATCTTTTAAAGCACTTAAATAACCTCCCTAACATTCTTTTTCTGGATCTGAACATGCCCCGCAAGAACGGTTCGGAATGTTTGCTTCAGATCAAAGCCCATTCCAAGCTGAAAGAAATTCCTGTTGTTATTTATTCTACTTCACTTCACGAAGATGTTGCCGACGTTTTATTCAAGAACGGTGCGCATCATTACATTCAGAAACCCGACTTTACAGATCTTCCCATTGTTCTGGAAACGGTTATAAATAGATTAATCAAATCAAATTATCAGCGGCCTGCTCGGAAGGAATTCATCGTCCGGTTAAACAGCATAGCATAAATGAAAAAAAAACCGGTTAAGAAAAAAGAATCGCCTCTCAAAAATAAATCAAAAAAAAATTCCTTTCCGGTGGTGGCGATTGGTGCTTCATTGGGTGGCCTCAAGGCGGTTTCTGAATTGTTTCAGCACCTGCCTGTCGACACGGGTATGGCATTTATCTATGTCCAGCATCTGAGTCCGACTCACAAAAGTTTCCTTACTTCTATTTTGGAGAAAACTACTGATATGAAAGTGCAGGAGATTGGCGACATGGAGTTGCTTCGTCCGAACAATATTTACGTCATTCCTTATAATAAGAGTATTCAAGTAACAGATGGACACATAAAATTGGCTCCCCGGTTGAAAGATAGCGTCGCTGTTTCCATTGATGTGCTGTTTTCTTCCCTGGCAAGAACGCACAAAGCGAATGTTGTTGGGGTCATTCTTTCTGGCAACGGGAAGGATGGTATGCAAGGGATGCGGGATATTCAGGCGGCGGGTGGAATTACGATAGCCCAGGATCATTCTGCTCAGGCTGGCAGTATGCCTAAAGCATCCATTGATTTCGGCGTAGTGGACCTGGTTTTGAGTCCTTCAGACATTGCACTTGAGTTGGCCCAGATTGGGAAAACAGGTGTGTCGCGGAAGGCGCATGGGCGCAAGGAAAAGAAAGCATTGCATACAATTGATCCGGATCTCAAAGTAATCTTCAAACTGATGTATGAAAAAGTGGGGGTAGATTTTACCCACTATAAGTCGGCTTCGGTTCGACGAAGACTTCAGCATCACATGCAGCAGGCGGGTGTAGCCACAATCGGGGATTATGAAAAGACATTGGGCAAGACGAAAGACGAGGCGAAAATGCTTTTCAAATCACTGCTCATCAATGTTACAAGTTTTTTCAGGGATGCTGAAAGTTTTAAATACTTAAAGAGTACAATACTCCCCAAATTATTAAAGAGTAAGAAGCCGGGCGAAACATTGCGCATTTGGGTGGCTGCATGTTCTTCCGGCGAAGAAGCTTATTCCATTGCCATGCTCTTGTCGGAGCTGCAGGAGAACAAGGTCGGAAAAATTCAAGTTCAGATCTTCGCAACGGACCTTTGTGACGAGGAGATCCATCATGCGAGGACTGCTGAGTATAGATTGAGTGATCTCGAGTTTGTGTCCAAGGATCGAATCAAACGTTTTTTCACAAAGGTTGGGAATGTTTATCGAATAGAAAAAGAAATACGGGAGATGTGTGTATTCGCACCTCATAATATACTGGTAGATCCACCTTTTTGCCGCATCGACTTCGTTACCTGCAGGAACCTGCTTATCTACTTCGATGCCGTGGCTCAAAAACAGGTGTTTGCTACCTTGCATTTCGCTCTGAACGAAGGGGGCTATCTGATGCTTGGAAAATCAGAAACGACAAGTTCTTCATCCCAGCTATTTTCGCTGGTAAGTAATAAATTTAGGATCTATTCGCGTAAAAAACTCAGTGGTGTCCGCAAGATCCCTGAACTTTTGACCCGTTTTTCGGGTACAGTAGGTTATGGAATGAAAGACACGAAGAGGCTCCTGCCCGGGAATAAAAGTCCCATTGCTTCAATCGACCTCGACAGTGCCATTGACTCCATTCTGTTGGCCCAGTACATGCCCGCTTGTGCTATCATTAATAAGGACATGGAGATCTTGCAGTTCAGAGGCAGCACTTCTTTTTATCTTTCTCATTCATCGGGTAAAGCGAGTTTGAATATTTTAAAAATGATGCGCCCTGAATTTTCTTTTGAATTGAGAAATGCCATTCATTCCTGTTTTAAAACAAATCAACTGGTAGAAAAATCAGGCATTGAAGTTAAAACACCTTCTGGCTATAGACTGGTAAATATAGAAGTATCACCGATAAAAATTGAATGGGATGAGCCGCTGTTGCTTGTTGTATTCAGTTTTCAGGAAAGGATAACAGCTGAAATCTCCAAAAAGGCAGCCTCCGGAAATACAAAAACCGCTCTTGTAAGAGATCTCAACAGAAAAATAGAGAAATTAACGGAAGAATTAAATACGGCCCGTGTGGAGATGCAGTCAGTCATGGAGTCTCAGGAAACAGCCTATGAGGAATTGCAAATAGCCAATGAAGAGATCGTGTCCAGTAACGAAGAGTTTCAAACACTGAACGAGGAGTTGGAAACCTCAAAAGAAGAGATTGAATCCACCAACGAAGAGCTCATTTCAACCAATCAGGAATTGCACATCCGTAACGAATTGCTCTCTGAGTCTTACAACTATGCTGAAGCAATTGTTGCAACCATTCACGAGCCATTGATCGTATTAGACGAAAGGCTGTTTGTTAAATCGGCGAGCAAATCCTTCTACAGACAATTTCATACCACGAAGGAAAACACGGAAGGTTTTTCCATTTTTGATCTTGGAAACAAGCAGTGGAATCTCCCCGAGTTGCACGCACTTTTAAAGGATGTTGTCACAAAGAATCAGGATTTTGATAATTTTGAAGTGACACATGTTTTTCACGGTTTGGGTGAAAGAGTCATGCTATTGAATGCACACCGGATCGTACAAAAAAATCACAGAGAGCAACTTACGCTTTTGGCAATAGATGACATTACTGAGCGTTCTCATAATTATACCA
>JBKJQG010000116.1:0-15825 GCA_046594925.1 Bacteroidia bacterium | reverse complement strand
CTACGTTTTCTGCTGTGGATTATGCCTTTTTGGTTTCCTATGCTAAACAACTGAAAATACCGGGATTGAGACTGGGCGCCAATGTTAAGATCATCCGCAGAAAAGTAGGCGATTTTGCCGGTGCCTGGGGGTTCGGACTGGATGCCGGTGCGCAATACGACCATAAAAAATGGAAGTTTGCCGCCATGGCGCGGGATGTGACTTCCACCTTCAATGCCTGGAGCACGAATTTGTCTCCGGAGACTGAAGCCGTTTTTATTGCGACCGGAAATGAGATTCCTGGAAATTCCGTAGAAATCACTTTGCCGAAACTCATATTAGGCGCTGCCCGCAAATTTGATTTCAATGAAAAGGTTTCTTTGCTGGCGGAAGTTGACATGGATGCAACTTTTGACGGAAAAAGAAACGTGCTTATCAAAAGCAAGGCGGTTAGTTTAGACCCACACATCGGTCTGGAAGCTTCCTACATGAACATGATCTTCCTTCGTGCCGGTATCGGCAATTACCAGTCTTATACCGATGGAGTCGGGAAAAAAATAAACACCATGCAGCCAAATGTCGGAGTGGGTGTTAAAATAAAATCGGTTTACATTGACTATGCTTTGACGGATATTGGCGACAGATCTGTTGCTTTGTATTCAAATGTGTTTTCCATAAAGGTCGACATCAACAAAAAGCTCAAATGATCAAACGACTACTCCTTGTGTGTTTCATTGTGTTAATTACCGGAAAGGTAAACGCACAGACGTACGGCAACGAGTGGATCAATTATTCTCAATTCTACTATAAAATCAAGATCGCCCAGAACGGGGTTTATCGGATCGATTCAACAACACTTGCTGATGCAGGAATTCCACTTGTCAGCATCAATCCCAAAAATTTTCAGATCTTCAACAAAGGCGTTCAGCAATACATTCATATAGAAGGGGAGAGCGACAATGTTTTTAATGGTTCCGACTTTATAGAATTTTATGCTGAAAAAAATGACGGAGCACTCGACTCTCTTTTATATATCAATAGCAGTTTTGTTCCCAATCCCTATTACAGCTTAATAAATGATACATCGGTTTACTTCCTCACCTGGAATGCTTCTTTAGTGAACAATAGGATGAGTGAGGATACTGCCAGTGATTATTCCTCCTACCTGCCTGACGCTTATTTTTTCAAGGATGCTGTATCCGAATTTCATAGCGGTTATTTTGAAGGTCAGACGGACAATGTTGGAGGAACCGATTCTCGTTACACGAAATCAGAAGGTTGGTTTGATGCCAATGTAATTACGCTGGGTGCAACCGGAAATTACGGACTGAATACACCGAACATCTATGCTGGCGGGCCGAATGCTAAATTCAGAGCAGTAGTTCTAGGAGCTTCCAAAAATGCGGCCATTCTATTGGACCATGAGCTCCAGATATATTGTAACGGAAATCTCCTGAAAGACACATCTTTTTTTGGTTATGAAGCCATGCGTTTTACTTACGGCATTTCTCCTTCTTTTCTTTTGGGGACGGGAAATTCCATTCAGTTCACCAGTGTGAATGCTGGTTTTGTTTCAAACCGCACAGTGGTTTCTTACATCAATGTAAAATATCCGCACACTACAAATATGGAAGGAGCGAATAATTTTATGATTTACGTTCCCGAAAATGCCGGGCAATTAAAGACATTCTATCAGCTGAGCAATTTTAGTTCAACCGGCGTACTGCATTGTTACGATCTCAGCAATGCAAAAAGAATTGCAGTCCGAAGCGATGGTGTTACAGACAGTGTGCTGATCCCGAACAGCGGTGGAGAAAAAAAGTGCTTCATCACGTCTGACGGATTTATCAGTCCCGTGATTTCGTTGCTGCCAGTAGGCGTATCCGGACAGTTTACAGATTATGCTTCCACGCCCATTGATTCGGCCTACATCATCGTTACCCATAAGACATTAACAGCTTCTGCTTTGGATTATAAGGTTTACAGAGGTTCTGCCCCTGGCGGATTTCACAATGTATTGATCGCCGACATTGATCAGCTTTATGATCAGTATGCTTACGGAATTGTGAAAAGTCCATTGTCCATCCGTGGATTCAGCAACCACTTGTTGAATAGTTTCCCCACTCCGCCTAAAAATTTATTTTTGCTCGGTAAATCTTATCACATGATAATTGCCAGACAAGATCCGCTTTATTACCCTTTGGATCTGCTTCCTTCTTTCGGAAATCCATCTAGCGATAATTTGTTCACCGCCGGGTTGAGCGGAGGAGTAGTTGTTCCTGCTATCCCGACGGGGCGTTTGGCCGCAAGGAATAACGTTGAAGTGAATGATTACCTCGGTAAAGTACAAAGTTACGAAAGCCAGGCTCCGGCGGAGTGGATGAAACAGGTCCTGCATTTCGGCGGTGGAAGTACTTCTACAGAACAAGCCTCTTTCAGTGCTTTCCTGAATGGTTATAAGGCAACTATTGAGGACAGTTTGTTTGGAGGACACGTGACAAACTTTTTGAAAACGAGCACAGCTCCCATCGACATCAATACTTCAGATACCCTGGAACAGTTCATGAATGATGGTGTTTCGCTTATGACTTTTTTTGGCCACGCTTCAGGAACTGGTTTTGATCTTAGTATTGATGACATTGACTCATACAACCCGCTTCCGGGACACTATCCTTTCATGATCGCGAATGGTTGTTATTCAGGCGATCTGCATTCTACAGAGTTGACTACTTCGGAAGAATACGTTTTGAAAGCAAACAAAGGAATGATCGGCTACCTGGCATCGGTAAGTCTTGGCGTCCCTTATGCATTAAACATCTATTCCACGGAATTGTACAAGCAGATCTCCCTGAGCAATTATGGAAATTCAATCGGGAGCTCCGTAAAGAATACCATTGCAATGACTGAATCTGCCGCATTGTTAGATCCCATAATGATGTCCACCGAGAATGAAATGACCCTTCACGGAGATCCGGCAATGATCATCAATTCCCACAAGAAACCGGATTATAAGATCACCAACAACGATGTTTATTTTGACCTTACTCAGACGAATCCTTTGTTGGATTCCATCATCATTTATGCGGTGCGGACAAATTTGGGAAGGGCTACCAACGACACTATTTTTACTCAGGCTTACCGGACTTTTCCGGATGGAGGAACACAGACTTACTATGTGTTTACACCTGCACCGAAATTCAAGGATACGGTGGCGATCAAGGTTCCCTGGGATTTTTCAAGAGACATAGGTCTGAATAAAGTTCGGATCACTTTGGATTATTTTAATCGCGTTGACGAGTTGAGCGAAACCAACAATGTAACAACGGATGTGAATTTCATCATCAACGGAGGAGACGTGGTTCCGGTTTATCCGTATGAATTTGCAATCATTCCGAAAGATACCGTTACGCTGAAAGCTTCGACTTCTGATGTGTTTGCCGCCCTGCGTAATTATAAATTCCAGATCGATACTACCGATACTTTCAACAGCCCTTTGATGCAGGACACGCTCTTTAGCTCTATTGGTGGTGTGCTCAAATGGAAGCCTTCCATGAACTTCAGTCCCCTTACCGTTTATTACTGGCGTGTGAGTCCGGATTCCACCAGTGCGTCGAGCGGATATAAATGGCGAGAGAGTTCCTTTCAGTACATCCCCGGAAAACGCGGGTGGGAACAAGCACATTTTTTTCAGTTTAAAAAGGACGGCTACGAGTATGTGAAATTTAACCGGCCTTTGCGTAGATTTGATTTTGTGAACGATCTTAAAAGTTTGCAATGCAACAATGGAATGATGGGCTATGTGGGGTGGTTCAATATCAATTATAAAATCAACGGAAGTTTAGAATATGTTTCCGGTTGGGCACTTCCCGGATTCACCATCGCCGCTTTTGACCCAGTGAGCAACACCAGTATGAAGTCGATTGCTTTAGGGCCCGGCTTAGGTGTTTCTGATCACGGAAGCGTTACTTATGCGCCAGCAGGCACTCCTGAAAATGCTTTTGACTTTTATGATAGCGATTCTTTGAACCGCGCGAAGATCACCAACTTCATTCTGAACGACATTCCAAATGGTTACAGAGTTTTAGCTTACTCTCAGGAGAATCATTCCATTCCATCGTACGAAGAAAGCTTGTATCGTGCTTTTGATTCGATTGGATCCACACAGATCCGAACAGTTCCGGCAATGCGATCTTACATTCTCTTCGGAACAAAAGGTGTTCCCGGTTCTGCAACGGAGGTCATTGCGAGCTCAGTTGATTCTGCTATTCAGTTCAATACAACATTGGTAAGCAACTGGAACCAAGGTTCAATCTCTTCACCCATCATTGGACCTGCTCTTACATGGGATTCTTTGTCCTGGAAACAACATCACATCGATGGTATTTCAACAGACGATACGGTGTATGTAAAGCTGATCGGGATCATGGCCGACGGATCTGAGGATACACTTGCTGATTTTACTTCGTCGCAATTGGATATTCCCAACCTGAGCACTTATGCAAATGCGGCCAATTATCCTTATCTGCGCATGGTTGCTTACATGAAAGATGATACGCTCAACACTCCGCCTCAAATGGAGCGCTGGCAGATCATTTACACACCCGTCCCCGAAGCAGCCATCAATCCTATCATTGGTTATTATGAAAAAGATTCGGTGCAGGAAGGCGATAACATCGTTGTTCGTCTTCCCATTCAGAACATCAGTGAATATACGTTCGCGGATAGTTTGCTCGTTACTTATTGGGTGGAAGACGCTAATAACGTGAATCATCCTTTGCCCTCTAAGTTGAAAAAGAATCTCTTTGCTCCCGACGAAGTGATCATCGACACCATTACTTTGAACACAGCCGGTTATCCGGGTTTGAATGCTTTGTGGGTCGAGGTGAACCCTGTTCATCCTATGAATGTAGTTGACACTTCCAAGACGCAATTGGAACAATATCATTTTAACAACATTGTTAGGATTTCGTTTAATACGACCACCGATAACATCAATCCTTTGCTTGATGTGACCTTCGACGGGATTCATATTTTGAACAGCGACATTGTTTCTTCAAAACCCAACATTCTTATTCAGCTGAAAGATGAGAATCAATTCCTCGCGTTGAACGATACAGCTGATTTCAAAGTGTTCATTCAATATCCATCAAGTTCCATTGCGCAGAGGATCTATTTTGGTTCAGAGCTTTCTTTTACTCCGGCTGTTTTGCCGAACAACAGTTGCAAGCTGAATTACACGCCGGCGTTGTACGAAGACGGCAAGTATCAATTGCTCGTTCAGGCTACGGACAAAACTGACAATCAATCCGGAGCCATAGATTATAAAATTCATTTTGAGGTGGTGAATAAATCTACTATCACCGAGATCATGAATTATCCTAATCCATTTTCTACAGCCACTCACTTTGTATTCACGCTCACAGGATCGGAAGTGCCGACTTATTTCAAGATCCAGATCCTGACCATTACGGGGAAAGTGATCCGGGAGATCACGAATGATGAATTAGGAATGCTTCACGTAGGTCGCAACATCACGGATTATGCCTGGGACGGAAAAGATGAGTTTGGTGATCAGCTGGCCAATGGAGTATATTTATACCGGGTAGTGACCACCCTTCGCGGAGAAGATATCGAGAAACGTGAAAGCGGCGCCGATCAGTATTTCAAAAAAGGATTCGGAAAAATGTACCTCATCCGCTAGTGCGTTTTGAAATGTACGGTGTAGATGAAATACGACTCATCATCACTGCCCCAAATAAATTTTTTGTTGCTGAATATCAAAGTGGCCTGTCCCGCATAGCAATAGTTCAAAGGTTGGTTTAGCATCAAAACACATTCCTCCGGATATTTTTTTCTGCACAGCTCCAATATCTTTAAATCACTCAGGGAATTGCCGTATTTGTAAAACACCGAATCCAAATCGTAAGCCCTGCCATACTCATTCCTTTCCAATTGCCAGATCTTTGTTTCGGGAATGTAGGGCGACAATGGAGTTGCCCGCCAGGAAGGGTAAGCCGCTATTTCCTGAATTTTATTTTCTTTTAAAAAGGCTGCGGCTTCTTCCGCTCCGGAATAACTGTATCTGATCTCTTTTGAAATGCTCCTTACTCCGAAGAAGAGTGTGATGAGAAAACAGCAACATAGAAATTTAGTGAAGAACAGACTAAAAGATTCCAGATTGAACAGGAAGGACAATCTACTTATGAGGAAGTTGTTTTTCTTTTCGTAGAAGGACGAGATCCAGATGGAAAAAACAATGAAGATCAACAGTAGGCCTTCGTGCCTCCACGAGCCCGACAGTTTTGTCGAGAATAAATAGAAAAGCCATGCGGAAGAAAGGAAAAGGAAGACAAGTACAGCAGGTGTTCGGAAGAGCGTGATAAGGAAGAAAATAAAGATCAAAGTGAAGAACAAAGCGATCTTGATCTCCTCGTATTCAGGGGTAACCGGAATGAATGCATTTTGTATAGCAGTGATGCTTACCCAAAAACTATCGAAACTGAATGCCGGAATAAGACCGGAGTGAATGGTCACATTGCGGGAAACAACATCCAGCGAAGGCCACATTTGAAAAATGAAAAGTGCTAATCCAGCCAGCATTAAAAGAATTGCCGTTCTTGAGTTTTTTAATTTACCCAGTAAAGAGCCGTCCCACACATAAATAAGGAGCAACGCCAGTGCTGCCCCGAAACTATGAGTATTGGAATTAAAAAGCGCAAAAACAAAAAATGCGTAACGCAAAGGGTGGCTGAACCTCGTTTGGTAATTTGCTGCAATGAGGAACAAAAACAGAATGGTAAGATTGTAATTCCTTGCAGGAACAATGTATTCAAAGAGCAGATAATAAGAAAATAGAAAAAGAACTTTGAATAGGGTATTCAGATGTGATCTAAAAAGAAGAATGCCCGCCGCACTTATCCCGATTAGCCAATGGATGATCAGCATCGTCACATAGGGAAATCCTAGTTTTGCAAAAGGCAAAAGGATGAGGTACCAGATACCAGGATGTCCCATTGCACTAAGTTCGTAATAGATGGACGAGATATCGAGATCCCTGACGATGAGCCAGACCTGGGCTTCGTCACGATTCGGTTCGTGATTCAGGACTGCAAAAAAGGTAATTAAGCTGTATATTAGCCAAGCAGAAAGATGGATCTTTTTGGAGTGGGTTTTAAGTATATTCGCGGATTCCGTCACTTTGAATTTGTTTTGCAATATTAAATGTAAGGATAATATATTGATTTGTTTTTTGCCATGAAAATTACTGCTTTGCTTTGTATACTTTTTTTGATTTTTCTGAAACCCGAATCTGCTTCTGCTCAGTCCTTCGGAAAACTATCTCGTCCCGAGAAGTGCTGGGTGCTCTTCCATCCCTTCAAGGCGAAGAAGGCGGCAAAGGTTACAAGGGAAGTGAATGCCGTCGTTGACTCGGTGCGTAAAAGTGGAGTGATTGGCACAGACAATCTGGGAGGCAAACTGGACGCATTCAAGCACGCGTACTGGATGGCTTCTCTGGCTTTGGAGATTGGCGGCGTACAAGCTTTGAAATTGGGAAAAGCTCATGAAAAGGGAAATTATCTTCAGTTTAAACACCACTCCGTTGAAGATGCCGCTTTACCCGATTCAATTAGTTCAGTGATGGATCTTCGGAATAATGAGTTTGGCGTTTCCGCAGTAGACAAATGTGGAAATGTTTCCAAACTCACCGTTCAGAAAAAGATCATGGACGGATTTGCAATGGGGAAACTAATGGTAATCAAAAAGGATGAAAGAGGAAATTATATGACCTGTGCCGGAGACGTCATTCCGATGAATGAATGGAAAGGTAAATGGGGGATTCCTAAATGTCTGGAGCCTTCCATCAATCATTAATAATAGTATCTTTACAAATAAAATTTTCTTGAAAAAATACCAGTTATACCTCTTGTCTTTGTTTTCCGGGTTGCTCCTCGCATTTGGCTGGTTTCCCCACGGCTGGCTTCCGCTTTTATTCATTGCCTTTGTCCCTTTGTTGCTAATCGAACACATTGTTTTTCTGGATCAGACAAGGTTCAAATCACGCATGGTTTTTTGGGCTACTTTTCTTGCATTTTTTACCTGGAATCTGGTAACCACATGGTGGCTGAAGAATGCTTCCTGGGGTGGAGCTGCACTCGCTATCTGTTTAAATTCCGCTTTCATGTCGCTCGTCTTTTTGTTCTACCACAAAATCAAAAAGCGACTGGGGGAAAAATGGGGACTGCTGATCTTTGTAAGTCTCTGGATCACGTTTGAATTCTTGTATCACAATGATCAAGTTACCTGGCCCTGGCTCACTTTGGGAAATGGGTTTGCCGATACAGTCGGCCTCATTCAATGGTATGAGTACACTGGTGTTTTCGGCGGAAGTCTTTGGGTGCTTGCCATCAACTGCCTGTTCTTTTCTTGTTTGATAAACGAAGTGACCAAGAAAAAAGTAACGGCACTTCTTGCTTTGGTCGGAATTCCCGTTTTGTTTTCAATCTTGTTGGAACATAACAGCAAAAACGCGGCTTCGAAAGAGGGGTACAAAGTTGTGATCGTTCAGCCGAATATTGACCCTTACAATGAAAAATTTTCGGGCACTTATGAAGAGCAGCTACAAAAGATGCTGAAGCTGGCAGCTGATAAAATTGATTCCACAACCGAATATGTTGTTCTTCCTGAAACCGCCTTGATCGAGGACATCTGGGAAGATGAGTTGGAGGAGTCCAGCTCCGTGATTACCATACGAAAATTCCTTTTGAACTATCCGGGATTAAAAATGGTCGTGGGGGCGTCCACCGTAAAACCGTTTCTTCCAGGTGAGGCTTTGTCGCCCACCGCAAGAAAATTCTATAATGCGAATGCCTATTACGATGCTTACAATACAGCTCTTCAATTTGACAATAGCAGAACCGTTCAAAAATATCACAAATCGAAGCTCGTTCCCGGAGTCGAGCAGATGCCGATGCAATTTATCTTCAAATACTTGGATGAGTTTGCGTTGGAGATGGGTGGGACGAGCGGAAGTCTGGGAGTTCAATCCACAAGAGGCGTATTCGCGGCAACTGATGGGCCGGAGAAAGTGGCTCCCGTTATCTGCTACGAAAGTGTCTACGGAGAATACGTGACCGGCTATGTTAAGAACGGAGCAAATTTCATAGCTGTGATCACCAATGACGGCTGGTGGGGCAATACTCCCGGTCACGTTCAGCATCTCAAGCTTTCCCGCCTGAGGGCCATAGAAAACCGTCGCTGGGTGGTGCGGTCAGCGAATACCGGCATTTCCTGTTTCATCAGCCCGGAAGGGGAAATTTCGCAAGCTACAAAGTATTGGGAGCCTGCAGCCATTTCCGGGACTATCGGATTGAACAATCAGCAGACTTTCTACACTCGGTTTGGGGACTACATCGGCCGGATCGCTATGTACAGTGCGTTTTTACTCATTATTTATTCTTGGTTAATCCGTTTCAGGATTATTAAAAAATCGTAATTTCGCAGAGTGATTTGGAGCTGAATTCCAACGCACATTCTCAAGAATATTCTTATGGAAAAATTTGATGTTACAATTATAGGATCCGGTCCGGGAGGATATGTTGCCGCCATCCGCTGCGCACAATTAGGGATGAAAACCGCGATCATTGAACGCTACAGTACATTGGGCGGAACTTGTCTTAATGTAGGCTGCATTCCTTCCAAAGCATTGTTGGATTCTTCTGAACATTTTCACAATGCAACGCATACTTTCACGGAACACGGAATAGATGTTAAGGACGTAAAAGTGAACCTGGCACAAATGATCAAGCGCAAAGGTGATGTAGTGAAACAAACTTGTGACGGAATCAATTTTCTGATGAAGAAGAACAAGATCACGGTGCTGAACGGACACGGAGCATTTGTAAACAAGAATACACTGGAGATCACTGCTTCTGACGGGAAAAAAAGCCAGATCGAAACAGTCAAGACTATCATCGCGACCGGTTCAAAGCCAAGTTCGCTAAAAGGAATTGAGATTGATAAAAAAAGAGTGATTACTTCAACGGAAGCTTTGCTGCTCAGCGAAGTACCTAAACACATGGTGATCATCGGGGGGGGAGTGATTGGGCTTGAATTGGGATCGGTTTACGCCCGCCTAGGTGCAAAAATATCGGTAGTGGAATTTACTGGCGGCATCATCAGCACTATGGACGGCGCTTTGGGAAAAGAACTTCAGAAGAGTCTTAAAAAACTCGGGTTCGAATTTTATTTCAACCACAAAGTAACGGGCGTTGATGTGAAAGGGAAAGACGTTACGGTGACAGCAGAAAATGGAAAAGGCGAAAAAGTGGAAGTGAAAGGTGATTATTGTCTGGTGTCGGTAGGACGCAGACCGTACACGGAGAACCTTGGTTTGGATAAAGCAGGAGTTAAGCTGGACGATAGGGGAAGAATTGAAACAGATGCGCATTTGCAAACGAACGTCGCGGGCATTTATGCGATAGGAGATGTTGTAAAAGGAGCAATGCTTGCACACAAAGCAGAAGAAGAAGGAACTTTTGTGGCAGAAACAATGGCAGGTCAAAAACCCCACATCAATTACAACTTGATTCCGGGAGTTGTTTATACCTGGCCGGAAGTAGCTGCTGTTGGTTTCACAGAAGAGCAATTGAAAGAACAAGGCAAAAAATACAAAGTGGGAAGCTTTCCATTCAAGGCAAGCGGACGAGCCAGGGCTTCGATGGATACGGATGGGTTTGTAAAAGTGCTTGCCGATGAAACAACCGATGAAATCCTGGGTGTTCACATGATAGGCCCGCGTGCGGCCGATATGATAGCGGAAGCAGTAGTGGCCATGGAATACCGTGCAAGTGCTGAGGATATTTCCCGAATGAGTCACGCACATCCAACTTACACTGAAGCAATGAAAGAAGCTTGTTTGGATGCAACAGGAAAACGTGCTTTACATATCTAATAATTAAAAATGAAGACAGGCGTTCTTTTAATAAACCTTGGCACACCTGATAGTCCTTCGACATCAGACGTAAGGAAATACCTCACGCAGTTTTTAAATGATCCGCGTGTGATCGACATATCTCCCATCGCTCGTTTTGTTTTAGTGAATGGTGTGATCGTCCCTTTCCGAGCAGCTAAGTCTGCTAAGCTTTATCAGCATATCTGGACAAAGGACGGTTCTCCACTGCTGATAAACAGCAACAAGATGAAAACACTGTTACAAAAAGAATTGGGAGACCAATTTGTGGTGGAATTGGGAATGCGTTATCAAAACCCGAGTCTTGGATCGGCCCTCGACAAACTGAAAGCGGCACAAGTCACTAAGATCGTCATGATTCCATTGTATCCTCAGTATGCATCGTCCAGCACGGGATCTTCTGTCGAAGAAGCCATCCGTCTTTTGCAGAAGTGGGAAGTGACACCTTCGTTTGAAGTGATCTCCAAATTTTATGACGATCCTGGTTTTATTGATGCCTGTGTAGAAAGGGCAGGAAAATATGACATGAGCAAATACGATTATTTTATTTTCTCTTATCACGGCCTTCCGGAACGCCACATAAAAAAAGGGTCAACCCACTATGGAAACTCTACTTGTCAATTAGGAAGCTGCTGCGACAAGATTACCAAGAACAATCAGTATTGTTACCGTGCTAATTGTTTTGAGACCACGCGGCAACTGGTGAAACGCCTTAACATTCCGGAAGGAAAATACCAAACTACTTTTCAAAGCCGTCTGGATGACAAATGGATCAAACCATACAGTGATAGGGTGGTTGAGGAAAAAGCAAAAGAAGGAAAGAAGAACATTCTGATCTTTTCACCGGCCTTTGTTGCGGATTGTCTTGAAACGATTTACGAGATTGGAATAGAGTACGATGAGATCTTCAAACATCATGGTGGAGAAAAAGTGACGTTGGTTGAGAGCTTGAACGATTCGCCGGTATGGATTGATGCATTGAAAAATATGGTGCTAAGAACAAAATAGTTGTTTGTCTGCATAACACAGCAACGAGAGCCGATAAAAAAATTCCAATGATATGTTATCATTGGAATTTTTTGTTGAAGTAAAAAAGAGTGGTGTTGCTAATTTTATTTTATTTTCACAAAACGTTTCTGTGACAAAGGTTTTCCATAAATGTCTTTAATAGACAGGTAATAAATTCCTTCGCTATAGCTAGTAATGTCAATCTTTCTGCTATTTGTGTTTTTGCCTTTTACAGTGAAATTTGTTTCTTCAAAAACTACACGACCTGCTAAATCAGTGATTTGAATGTCCACTACCTCTTCTTTCGAATTGCCGGTGTAGATCACTATTTCATTAGAGGAAGGATTAGGGTACAGGAAATAATCCGTTGGTGCAATGTATTCGAGTGTAACAATCTGCGCTGAATACTTAAATCCACCATCGAAGTCCGTTTGTTTTAATCTATAGTAATTTAATCCTTCAATTGGATTTTTATCAATTTGCTGATAAGTCAATACGGACGTGCTGTTGCCTGCGCCATCAACAATTCCAATTGTTTCAAAAGTGTAACCATTCACCGAACGTTCAAGAGTAAAATAATCATTGTTCGTTTCTGACGCAGTGCTCCATTTTAGAACATTTTCAGTTCCGATATTTTCTCCGGAAAAATAGAGGAGCTCAACTGGCAAAGGATTCACCAACACGGATGCATCTTTTGAACCAAAGGTGAAAGGGCTGAAAGCTGTGAGCACATCAGATGTTACAGTCCCGGCAGCAGTGCCCACGCAGGATCCTGTTATTCCTCCAATGATTGTATTGCTTCTGTTCTCCCAAGCGCTGCCATTCCATCTGGCCACGACTAAATCTCCCGTTTGCAGAGCTGCGCAACTGTTTATGCCACTACTTGCAGCATTTTCCCAATAAAGTGTTAAGCTTGCATTTCCAGCTCCGGCTACACGGTCGCACTGCCAATACTCAATAGCACTTACATTATAAGTAAGAACAGGAGTTGGCGCTGCGGCTAAAGTTAAGTAATCAGAATATGGAGTATAAAAATATTGTGCCTGAAAAGTAGAAGCTGCAGAAGGTGCTGTCATTGCAATTCTAGCCCATCTATTAAAAGCATCACCAACAGGAAAGACAAATGCTGTAGCACCAATTTTCTGCATCGGTCCATCCACAAAACTAGACGCACTTCCAGACGTGGCTGTTGACCCTGCATTCATAATTAATATTGGTGTAACAGCGGTATATAAAACACCACTTGTAAGTGTTAATGCTCCTGAGATAACCATATTGCTGGTAGCGGTGCCGATTAATGTAAGTCCCGAACTAGTATTATTCATTACCACATTTGTCAATGCATGGGTTCCTGCAGTGTTGCTAAAGGTCTGAGGCGCTACGCCATTGAATTGGATTGTAGGACAGTTGATCAACGTAACATTACTTGCAGTGTTGAAATTGCCACCCACTTTTAAATAAAAACTGGCAACATTAAGAATGCTGGTTGCATTAGAAGTTGTAAAATTCCCTGCGATATCTAGATTGGCAGCCAGCACAACACTTCCACCGGTTTTTGTAATTGTTAAATTTCCGAACTTATTAGTCCCCGTTACACTTCCGGAAATGGTATGAACTACAGCAGCATTGTCAAATAGAATTGTAGAAGTAGGACTCGCAATCAAGGTGCCGTTATTTGTAAAATTACCACAAACGGTGAGAGTGACACCCGGATTAATTGTGAGCGTAGCTCCTGCATTAATAATTAAATTTTTAACACTTGAGTTTGCTGTGATAATGGGTTGGGCGCCACCGGCTGCAATTGTAGCATCAATTGCACAGGTTGGTGCACTGCAGGCATTGCTCCAATTTCCCGGTTGATTCCAACTTGTGCTACTCACCCCAGCCCACGTTACCGAAGTTGTGGAGCCCGTTAATGCTATGGGAGCAGGCGATCCGCCAAATGCCAGCGAGAAACCGGCCACATAATTGTTTGCAAAATTTGAAATGGATAGAACATATACTTCACCATTTACAACAGGCTGTTGAGCCATGTATGCGCTGGCGAATCCAGCGGGGTAAGCAGGGTTAACCGTTCCGTTAACGGCACCGTAACAACCTGTAACACCTAAGCCGCTATAATTACAGCGAACAGCAGCAGCGCCTGCGGCAATGCCTGCACAGGTAGTAGCTCCAGCGCCTGCAATTTTCCATAGTGCCCAGTCATAATCTGTTTCATCACCCACTACAGCATAGCCGGGATTCATCAAACCTGTTATCGGATTTGGATTGCCATAATCATTTGGAACAATATCAAAAACTAAATTTCCATTTAAATTAATATTGATTGTGTACCACACAGAACTTCTTTCTCCGGATCCTAAACAAGTGCTTGCAGCTGTAAAATCACAAACGTTACCCCAGCCAAAGTAGCCGGGATTCCCTACAGACATGGTTGCGTTACAAACCGGATTGGAAGCAATACAATCTTGCCCCGGTACCGAAGGCCAAATAGCTGCACCATTGTTTCCATCAATAGCCAAAATGGAGAATGTACCTGCCGAATTAGCGTAGCCATCTACTCTGATGTATAAAATTGTACCGGCTGCAGCAATGTTATTCAAGAGTAATTCAGAATTTTGATATGCTGTGCCACCACCGCACACAGGTGCATTGTCATTACAATCAATGTAAGTAAAGGCAGCCGCACTTGCACAATTGGTTGTTGTATACACTGCAATCTGAGTATTTAATAAGGACAATGGAGTAGTTCTAATGTATACATCTCCTGACGCAGGAACGGCAACGGAAAACCAAACAGTGTTCAAGGTTCCAGTGCTCCAGCAAGCTGGTACTCCGGGTTCGCCTGAAGAAGTTGTACAGGTATTATCGCCATTGGAAGCAATTCCTAATGTTAGAGCGGTAGCCCCACATGCCAAATCATTCGCAACACTTCCTCCAACGGAACTAATTGCAATATCATAATTAACATTTAGTGGACCTGCAAAATTATCTACTACAAAATAATAAGTACCTGCAGCGGGAATGCTAACGTCGCCTGATAATATTCCGGCCACAGCTCCTCCATAATTTCCAATGCAGGTTGTTCCTGCTACATCCGGACATCCGTTATAAACCTGGAACCCGATTGAATTGTCATTTGCATTTGAAACAACTACTGAAATACATCCTGCAGTTCCAATTACTGCCTTGTATACTTTATCCTCTCCTGATTCGAAGCTTGTGCCACAAGAGGAAACACTTGCATTGGTATAATCATTATTCATACAAGCTGTACTCTCGCCCGTTTTATTATATGGTAAAGCAATATTAACAGGGTTTCCACATGTTAGTCCGGTGGTTGGAACAGCAACAATGTTTATATTGTCAATCGCTCCCGGAGGCTGTGTTCCTCCACTTGCATCATTTCTCCAACTGAATATAAGACGCATCGTGGTGCCGCCACAAGTTGGCAACGAGATATTCTCAGTTTGCCAAGCAGTTTGACCATTATAAACATAACTATTTACTTGATAGGCCGCTGGAATTATAGTCCCTGCAACCGGCGTGTAGGTTGTTGGAGCAAGATACACTTTAACGTAGTCATAAGAGCTTTCTCCCACACCTTTCCAGTCAAAACCAAGGGAGGTGTTCATGCCGACAGGGAAGGTTATATCTTTATAGAAATGAACGACAGAGGCAGTAGCTATTGCATAATTATTATTGGTAGCAGTATTGTTGACATACATTGATTGAGTTCCACCATTACTTGTGGCCGTCCCGCGAATCCAAACGTTGGGTTGAGTGCCATTCACAATTGTCCAATCGAGGCAATTTTCAAAACCATCAGAAATGGGAGGAACAGTAGCTGACCCTGTAAATGCAGCACC
>JBKJQG010000104.1:0-3468 GCA_046594925.1 Bacteroidia bacterium | reverse complement strand
TAAACATTTCCTCAACATCCGACATCGACACCTTAAATCTCTTAGGCATTCCAAATATCTTGAAGATAACAAGGACTTGATTAATACTGTAAAAGTGCCCAGTCTTCTTTCCGATTTGACCTTCATTCTTTTTTACCCATCTCTGAAACGTTAACCAACAAACACCATAGAAGTCGGCCAGTTGCTTGTGATTGTAGGGTCTCAAGGCGAAAATTTCTGGTTTGTGTCCGGTTTCCTCGGTTTTTGTGATCTCGCGTATCATATATTCTGTTTTTAATTTTCTCAACTGTATTTGCAATGTTAAGTAATACTTTCTACTATTGTCAAGCGATAGTAAACAAATATATTTATGCTCTCAAAAAACGACTTAGGGATTAGGATTAAAGCTCTAAGACTTGAAAAAAGCCTTTCTCAAGAAGAATTCGGTATTCCTGTTGATTTGAGCCGCTCTGCGGTTTCGCAGATCGAGGGAGGCCAAATGTACCCCTCATTAGATACCATTGACAAAATTGTACATTGTTACTCAACAACTTGGGATAGTTTGATTGGGGGGATTAAAAAGGAAAAACAATCTGAAATAGTGCCTAGCCGAATCTTAGTCACAACGGTAGATAAATCAGGAAAGGATAATATTGTCTTAGTTCCTGTAAAAGCTCAGGCCGGTTATTTAATCGGATCACAGCAGTCTGAATACATAGAACAACTTCCAACTTTCTGGATTCCGGGATTGAACAATGGCACATTTCGGGCTTTTGAAGTGAGTGGTTACAGTATGCTCGCAGACCGAACCGGTTTTTATCCAGGTGATACGGTAATAGGAGAGTATGTTGAAAAGCTATCGGATATTAAAGATGGCTTCGTCTATATTTTGGTAAACAATGCTCAAGAGGTTGACAACATTGTTCTAAAAAGATGTCTCAACTACTTGGATAAAGGCGGATTGATCATCTGCAAATCCGACAACAAAGACCCTCAATATCCCACTTTCCCTCTACCTGTTGAAAATGTTAAAGAGGTTTGGAAATTCAGAATGAAACTTACACGGCAAGCTCCTGAACCCTCTGGGCTTTATGAAAGGATCAATGCACTAGAAGGAGACATGGTGTTGGTAAAAGAACAGCTTAGGAAGGTTTAAACTCAGGTCGGATCAATGTTGACTTTGGGTTGGAATTTTATTGAAATGAATTGAATTTGAAGAAGAAGGAAAGTTCACACTGAATTGTGTCTGAACCGGATTTTACTATACATTGATAAAAAAAATTTGTCTGAGAGTTCAACCTACGATACTGTCATTACTGCAGCAGAAGCAAAAAATATTGCAGCACCACCTAACACTGTGACACCAATATCCAGGGCATCAGAAAGTTGGCATTTCCATTGGCTATGTTGTATGTACCAATGCCTGCACTAACAACAAAACCAATCATACCACTGCCTCTAATAGAATACCTTACTGTCTGTAAAGAAGTTTTGGTAAATGCATTTAAAGTTCTTTTTGCTAGCGCTCGAGAACTAGTAGGTCTAAGAATCCCCAAATCTCTTGCCCCAGAAATAAAAGCAGTTTCGACCATACTAAGAGCAAAACCATAGCCTGGGTCATTAAGTCTAGGTAGCCCACCTCCGTTAGTCTGTTGATTTTGAACAAAACTCAGTCCTTAGCTATCTATTGTTTAGAAAATATATCCCTAACAACAACGGAACTATTGACATGCCCAATACAAATACAATGTTCTGCCAGGAAAGAATGCTCTGCCTTTCACTGTATTTACTAACAATAACCACGGATCTCTTTTTGTAGAACCAGTAAATAAAAACCATAAAAACTATTACAAATGGCAGATAAAAATATTTTCCATGATCCTGGCCAAATACTTTGGCCAATAAATTTGTATCCGTGAAAAATGTCACAGCATTGTGCAAAAAGAAAAGGTGAAAGAAGACAACAATTGTTATCAAATTAATTGCAGAGTCTCGCGGATCACTGTCCTTTGCACTTGAAAATAATTTGTAATAGATGAGGAAGATGAAATCGTACATAGTCATTAGTCAAAGATGCTTTCCGTAATACTTTTGCCAGAATAAATTTGCCATCCAAAATCTGCAACAAAATATACACCGCCTACTATAGCGACTCCAACATTGACCCCAGGAATTGCTATTAAAACCGGAGGTAAAGTTAATGCTCCTCCAATTACTGCATCAGCTGTATGATGCGCTTTCCATTGTCCTTGTACGGCTGCATCTACGCCTGTAAGTAAGATCCCTGCAACGCCAAGTTTTGTTCCAACTCTTCTTCCGGCTTTAGTCATTCTTGACCAATCTCCAGGACCTGTATATTTTGGTCTCGATCCATTAACGGCTATCTCAGTTCCCATTTGAAAAATACCATTTACTGCACCGATTGCCTGAAGCCAATTCGAGTCATTATTAGGCTGTGATACTGATAGGTCCCCTCCCTGCGTTTCTTATTTACTCGTTCTATAGAAATCCAACATTCTTACCATAGTAAACCATCATTGCCAACATAATTGCCATTGACATGAAAATTGAAAAGAAAACAAAGAATCGAGCAAATATTACATATCCTTTTTTGACAGTATTATTGCCCACTACGAGGCTACACCGATTTGATTTGATATAAATTCTCTGCAAACTAAAATAGTTTATTGCAAAGACTAGGATGAACATTGGTAAAATAAAAGGCTTACCAATCCTAATAGAAAGAATCGTGAGGGTAAAGTAAAAGAAAGCTACCAAAGCAAAGGAGGACGAAAACCAAAGCAAGAACGCTGCTCTTTCAAATCTCGATCCTCGATCTAGCGTTGCTTGAAAATATGTAAAGTAAAGCCTGTCTAGTACTTTCATCATTTAAATTTTATACGTTCTGCGGTCCATTTACCAATCGTAGAATTATTAATATAATCCTCACCCCCAAACAGCATAACCCCACCATAAATTAAACCACCGGCTGCAACAAATGGTGCTGCGGTAACTCCAACTATACCTATTACACCCGCTGATGCTCCTATCATTAACATGTCTGCAATATCAGAAAGTTCACCATTTCCTGTCCCTATGTTATATACTGCAACTCCAGCACCTACAACTAGACCAGCAGTTCCAAAGGCCTTAGTACTTGCCCTCAAACCAGTCGCAGCGGTTCTTGTATAATTGTTCAAGGCACGTGCAGTAGCTCGATATGAAGTCTGAAATCCTTTATCAAAAGCCCCTAGCAACCCCATCTCACCCGCTCTTATCACGAAAGGAGTTTCAGCCATGCTAACAAGAAAACCGCCAACGTCACCAAACCGATCAACTCCAGGTTGAAGGTTGTCTAGAAAGTTTCCCTGTGTAGAGGGCATAAATTTGCTCGTTACATTGAGAGTTGGGATTTTGTTGCCATCTGGGTCGAGGCCGACATCTTCCGAATAATCCCAGTAATTTTCGTCAACCCAGTATCCTATTTGA
>JBKJQG010000095.1:0-3057 GCA_046594925.1 Bacteroidia bacterium | reverse complement strand
CTCCAACAACAGGAACTATTTCAGGTCCAGGAACATTATACACAGGAATTTCAGGAAGTTTTTCTGAAACAGGTGGTTCAGGTGGAACTTTAACATGGAAATATGGTACTGTTAATGGTGGTCCTTACGGAACATCAGCCGGTACTGCTAATCCCCAATCTATTTCTTTTTCTCCGGCAGGAACTTATTATTTAGTTGCTGTTCGTTCGATTTCGGGATGTACTGATGTTGTTTCTAATCAATTAACAATAGTTGTAAGCAATGTAGCCTTAGTGGGCGATAATGTTTGCAGTGCTGTTGCAATTACTCCCGGAATCAATGGACCTTATACTAATATAGGAGCAACTACCGAAGTTGGTGAACAAGGACCTGGTGGAACTAGTTGTACAGGTCAAACAGGATGGTGTTCAGGACAGGTTCCAAGCAATTCAGTTTGGTTCACATTTGTTGGACCTGCCTCAGGTAGAGTTTCATTACATTTCTCTCCAGGCAACTGGGATAGTGAAATTGCTGTTTATGATGCAGCTAGCTGTACAGATGCTTTAACCTCAGCTACACGTACGCTTGTTGCGGCTAATGATGATTCATCTGGATCTTCCCCTTACAATGCTTATATTGACGCTGTTTGTGTAATTCCCGGTCATACTTATTATGTTCAGGTGGATGGATATAGCACTACAACATCAAACTTTAGTTTAGAACTTAAAACAGAAAGTATTGACGATGGTAATGCTTGTACTATCGATGCTTGCCCTGCTCCCGGTTCTACTGTAACTCATACGCCAGTTAATACAGATGATAATAACGTTTGTACTACTGATGCTTGTGACCCTGCAACAGGTACTATTTCCCATACTTTGATTAGTTATGATGATAATAACGTTTGTACTACCGATGCTTGTGACCCTATCACTGGTCCATCACATACACCTATCAGTGTGGATGATAACAACGTTTGTACTACCGATGCTTGTGACCCTATCTCTGGTCCATCACATACACCTATCAGTGTTGATGATAACAATGTTTGTACTACCGATGCTTGTGACCCAATCACTGGTCCATCACATACACCTATCAGTGTAGATGATAACAACGTTTGTACTGCCGATGCTTGTGACCCAATAACTGGTCCATCACACACTGCAATCAACGTTAATGATAACAATGCTTGTACTACTGATGCTTGTGACCCGATAACCGGTCCATCGCACACTCCAGTAAACACAGATGATGGCAATGCATGTACTACCGATGGTTGCAACCCAACTACCGGAGTATTCCACAATCCTGTAAATACGGATGATGGCAATGCTTGTACCGCGGATGCTTGTGATCCTGCAACAGGAGTTATTTCACATACGCTAATACCCGGTTGCTGCCCAAATCCACATACAGTGTATGCAGGTGCTGACCAGGATGTTTGTTCAGGATCTAATGTAACCTTAGCAGGTGTTGTTGGCGGAAGTGCAACTTCAGGTACTTGGTCAGGTGGTGCTGGTTCTTTCAGCCCTAATGCAAATACATTAAACGCTACTTACATGCCTACTGCTGCTGAATATGCTGCAGGTTCAGTTACGTTAACTTTATGTACTAACGATAATGGTGACGGATGTTCATTAGTTTGTGATAACGTAACTATCACCTTCACCAATCCTCCTGCTTCTCCCGGTCCTATCACTGGTGCAGGTAATTTCTGTAACCCAACTTCAGGCGCTACCTTTAGCATTGCTCCGGTAGTAGGTGCTACTTCTTATACCTGGACAGTTCCTGCCGGTACAGTAATCGTATCAGGTCAGGGTACTACTTCTATTCATGTAACCTGGACTACTACTGTTATTCATAACGGTATCATTGGTCAGGTATGTGTGCAGGCTAACAATAGCAACGGTTGTGGCAGCAGTGCTCCATCATGTGCATCTATTTCTGTTCAGTCTACTGCTCCGGTTCAGCCGAATTCTATCAGTGGTCCTGCTAAAGCATGTCCTGGCGATGTATTTACGTATTCAGTAGCTGCTGTGTCTCGTGCTGCATTCTATGTATGGACAGCTCCTGCCGGTGCTTCAGTAACGGCTGGTCAGGGAACTAATACAGCTACCATTACTTTCGGTGCTGGATTTACGGCTGCCGGAAACGTATCAGTAAGTGCAGGTAACGGTTGTGGTTCTAGCCCGGCTCGTACACGCACGGTATCTCCAAACATCTTAACAGCTCCTGTTTCAATTACAGGTCCTGCTGATGGTGTTTGTGGTATGTCAGGTGTAATGTATTGTATATCGGCTCCTGTAGCGGGTGCTGTTAGTTACCAATGGACTGTAACAGGTGCAGGTGCAACTATCAACGGTTCAAGCACTGGATCTTGTATCACTGTTGATTTCACCAATCCTTCTACGGTTACTATTACGGTTTCTGCGGTTAACGGTTGTGGCGCTGGTTCGGTTCGTACGCTTAATGTAACAGGTAAGCCTGGTTTGCCTGGTGCTATATCAGGACCTACTACAGTTTGCGCTAATGGTTCTTACGTATATTCTGTGGCTACTGTAACAGGTGCTACTACCTATACTTGGACGGTACCTGGTGGTGCAGTAGTTACTGCTGGTCAGGGCACTAAAATTGCAACTGTTAAATTTGGTCCGGTACCTGCTAGCAATCTTACTATAGCGGTTAAAACAAGTAACGCATGCGGTACTTCTGCTAATCGTGCTCTTAATGGCATCACTGTCATTGCTTGCCCACGTATAGCGGGTGCTGACGATGCTACTACTGTTGTTGCTTACCCAAATCCTGCTAAGGACCTGTTGAATGTAAACTTCACCAGTGCTCAGGATCAACAATACACTGTTAAGATGACCGATATGACGGGCCGTGTGGTATTTGGCGAAGTTCATACTGCTACCGAAGGAGAAAATCATTTAGAATTAGATGTGAAAAGTTTATCATCTGGTGTTTACATGCTTAACTTCTTAATGGGAGACAGTAATCAGCAAATACGCATATTCGTTGACTAAGCTTCGGATACGTTAAATATCTTTTTGCAAGCGTCCCGGTCTTTCGACC
>JBKJQG010000243.1:0-5815 GCA_046594925.1 Bacteroidia bacterium | reverse complement strand
CGTAAAAGAAAATACACAAGGGACCGGGATTGGACGAAAATTGATGGCCTTTGCCGAAAAAAAAGCAAAACAAGAAGGAGCGGAAAAGCTGATTCTTCAAGCACGTGAAATTGCGGTGGATTTTTATAAAAAATGTGATTACTCACTGGTAGAAAAAAGTTTTCTTCTGTGGAATGAGATCCAGCATTATTTGATGGAAAAAAAACTTTGACGGAATATGAGTTCTGAGTCCGCTACAGCGGAGGAGTTGTAGGTTGAATACATGACCAAGGAAAATAAAATTACGCCCTTTCCGGTCCGACAACCATTAACTATTAACCATTAAACATTAAACGATGACAGATCTTTATCCTTGTCTTTGGTACGACAATCAAGCAAAAGAAGCAGCGGATTTCTATTGCTCTATTTTCAAAAATTCAAAAATTGTTTCCGAAAACCCGATGGTGGTGATCTTTGAGGTCAACGGAAAAAAATTCATGGGTCTGAACGGTGGACCGCATTTCAAATTCAACGAAGCCGTTTCATTTGTCGTGGCCTGCAAAGACCAGCAAGAGATCGACTACTACTGGGAAAAGCTTACGGAAGGCGGATCAGAAAGCAGGTGCGGTTGGCTGAAAGACAAATACGGAATGTCTTGGCAGATTGTCCCGGCCATCCTGGAAAAACTGATGTCGGATCCTGAAAAAACGCAGAGAGTAGCTCAGACTTTCATGCAAATGAAAAAGTTGGACATCGCAGCGCTGGAGAAAGCATAAAATTTAAATTCAAGAAGTATCGATGCCAGAAAAAACCAGGATTGCAATATTGGGGATAGGCGCTGTGGGTGGCTATTTTGGTGGGCTGCTTGCAGAAAGGTATCTCAACTCCGGAGACATTGAGATTATTTTCATTGCCAGGGAACGCAGTGTGGAAGTCATTCGTAAAAAAGGATTGAAGATCATCACTCCCACATCCGAAAAAATTGTCTTCCCCCACACCGTCAGCAACGATCCCGAAAAGATGGGCAGGATAGATTATCTGATTTGTTGTGTAAAAAGTTATGACCTGGCAGAAAGCTTGCTCTCTTTAAGATCTTGTATCCACAGCAGAACAATCATTCTTCCGTTGTTGAACGGAGTAGATGCAAAACCCATCATTCATTCTGTTTTTCCGAAAGCACAGGTTTGGGATGGCTGCGTTTACATCATATCAAGACTAATCGAGCCGGGAGTGATTACCGAAGGTGGAAAGATCCACACCTTGCATTTTGGTTCAGAGGAAAAAAGTGAACAGCAGGAGATCTTCAACCGGATCTTACAAAATGCCGGCATCGAATCCCATTCATCAGAGGACATTGAGCAAACTGTCTGGGAAAAATTTGTTTTCATTTCGGTTGTAGCCAGCATTACCAGTTACCTGAACCTCGCGATAGGTCCTGTGTTGGAACACAAGGAGCACAGAAAGATTGTTCAGCAGCTTTTACAAGAGATCACTGCCGTTGCCAAAGCAAAAAAAATACGCCTGCCGGAAAACATCATTGAAAAAACGCTGGCAACAATGGAACGCATGCCTTACGAAACAACTTCTTCCATGCACAGTGATTTTATGAAGGGTGGAAAGACCGAGTACCGTTCGCTCACAGAATTTGTAGTACAAGAAGGAAAAAGATTGAATGTGGAAACACCCGAATACGAGAAGATCCTCCGAGCGCTGGAAGCTAAAGCTTGTTACTGATTAGTTTATGAAGCATCTTTGCTTCCGTTTCAGTAATCTGTATGCCTAACTTTATTTCTTTCCCATAATAATCAAAAGCCAGTTTTTCGCCGGCGATCACCCAATAGGAATTATTTAAATTCTCAAAAAAGGAGTTCTCCTTACTCTCAACAATGCGAAATTCTTTCATAAAGTCAAATTCATAAACTTTTATTTTCCCTTTCCCCCTCACATCCCGTTTATAAAATAGTTTTCTGTCCTTCAGTCGTATCTTTTCGAGTCCGTAATTACGCCACATTACGGCCCTGAAAATCTTGTATTCGAAATAAGCCCAAAAACCCAGCCAGACCATGATAGCAACCTTCGTCTGCTTATCTGTGATCATAAAATATTCTGCAAAAACGATCATTCCTCCAAGTGTCCACAAGGCAAACCAGATGAAGAGCATTCTTTTTTTCATTTTGTCCGCAGAAGAAAGGATCACGATGCTTGTTTCGTTCTCTGTTTTCTTGATGCTGATTCGGTCGCCGAAGTATTCCATATTCCTTTTAAATGATGAGCAAAATTATCAATTAATTCTATATTTGTTGAACAATAGGAAAAAAGATGGCAAAAGGAAGTGATTACAAAGAACTTGGCTTCGGGACAAAAACGTCCAGCCAAAAGACCCGTCTAATAAACAAGGACGGCTCCTTTAATGTGAATCGCACGGAGATCTCCAAATGGAGTTCCATCAGCATCTTTCATGCGCTGGTCGCCATGTCGTGGAAAAAATTCAACCTGATCGTTCTCTTGTATTTTGTCATTATCAATTTGTTTTTCGCCACACTCTATTATGTGACCGGGATTGAGGGCCTTAACGGAGTTGTAGCAGCAACCGAAATAGATAAATTTTTAGAAGCCTTCTATTTCAGCTCTCAGACCTTCAGCACGGTTGGATTCGGAAGGATCTCCCCCATCGGAAATGTCGCCAGTTCCATTGCGGCCATTGAATCCTTATTCGGTTTATTGGGCTTTGCAGTGGCAACAGGTTTACTTTATGGCCGTTTTTCAAGACCGGTAGCAAGGCTAATATTCAGCAAGAACGCCATCATAGCACCGTTCAAGGAAGGAACGGCATTTCAGTTTCGACTGGCCAATCAGATGAGAAACAGCCAGCTTTCCGACATGAACTGTAGGGTGACATTGAGTAAGCTGGAAAAGGAGAACGGACAACTGATCAGAAGATTCAGAACACTGGAACTGGAAGTGAAGAACATTATTTTCTTTCCGATGACCTGGACCATCAATCACCCCATCGACGAGAACAGTCCGCTTTACGGGATGACCGAAAATGACATGACAGAAGCAGATCTGGAATTCATGATTTCGCTAAGCGGATTTGATGATACGTTCTCGCAGAATGTTGCTTCACGTTATTCCTATACACACGAGGAATTGATTTACGGAGCGAAATGGATCAGTGTGTTCAGCACCAATGCACACGGCCAGACTTCACAAGACCTGCACAAACTGAGCGAATATGAAAGATATCAGTTCTAATTTTTAATCATTTTTTTTACCTCGTTTCGGTCTTCAGTTACAAAACGGATAAAATACATTCCAGAAGAAACCGATGTAACATCTAACTCCAGCACACTTCCTGTGCCTATGCTTTCATCTGCACGCAGTACTTCTTTTCCATTCACATCAAAAATCAGCACCGATACTTTTTCATGTTCCCGTCCGTAAAACTTCACGAAGATCTTTCCTTCAGCAGGCTGAGGATAGATGGTTTCTACCAATCCCACCTGCTTCGACTGTGAACCGATGCCCGTAGTTATGACGCAAGGCGAAGTACAGAATTTTGAAAGCATGCGTGCATAAGCCGCCTGCGTATAGATGCCCGCTTCGGAGATGGTCCAGGAATTCACCGGCCAGCTGGTATTAAAATCTTTCCAGGATTTTTGGATCGGTTGATTTTTAGGAGGATCCAGACTTTCTGCCACACACAAAGCATTGTTTGCGGCACTGCCACATCCGCTCGGACAACAAGCATCCCAATCATAAGAAGGATTCACGCCACCAGGAATGAATCCCGGAGCCGGACCGTAAGTAGAAACCCCTACTTCATCCCAAAGAGCACTTCCATCCTCAAACCAGCTGTGGTAAAAAGAAGTCACCGAATTTTCAGCACCGAATTTCCCCATGTTACTCAGGTAGGTTTTTGAATTAGGATTCACTCCGTGGAAATAATGCACGAAACCGGAAGCAGCGTTCGCGTAATTTGTTGCATTTCCGGCATCAAAATTATAACGGTTCATAGCCAGGAACATATTGCCCTGCTTGGATTTTGTCTGATTGCTGTTCCAGGTATAATTCCCGTCATTCAAAAAAGCACGGTAAGCGTCCGTACTTCCTGTATAAGCAGGAAGGTTATCGGGATTGGAGCTGCTCAACGAATTACTGAAAGCAGAAACAATTGCGTTCTTTACTGACACGGTTGCGCCGGGAAGAGCTGCATAGTATAAACACATGTCTTGCTCTGGTCCTTCAAAAGGATAAGCATAGGTCCACATCAGCAAATGGATCTGATTGTAATTCGCGTCGACGAAACTTTTATACGTGGTTCCTCCTGTCAAAGCATACAGATAAGTCGCGGCTGCAAATTTTCTGCAGAGGCGTCCGTAATTGTCAATTTCCTGTTCTCCTGCAGCCAATACACCTGAATTATAAAAAGTCACGCTGGGGTTTGCATTCGCCCAAGTCCAGGCATTCACTGCAGCGGTTTGCAAAGTAGTGCCGTAAGCCGTCATCCCGATTGAATTGTATTGTTTTGCAGCCAGTGCAAAGATCCCGGCAGCTGATAAAGTAGCTGAAGTATTTGCCGGTCCGTACCTGCGGTAGCCTGCATCCGCTGAAGGCGGACTCGCCCCTGCACCACCTATCACACTCAGCACAGATCCATCTGAATTCTGCATCTTCAGCAGCCAGTCGATCTCATATTTCACCTCATCCAAAATGTCGGGCACACCGTTCCCTGATTCAGGTATGTTGTAATCATCAGCCCACACAGGAGGTTTTTCTTCGTAAGCCAAAAGCAGGTCGCACAAAGTGCCCCAGGTAAAATTCACGTACTTGTTATAATCCCCGGCATCATACCATCCACCGGAAAGATCTTTTGATGTTCCTGAAACAGGTGAAGAATACAAGCGGCAATCCAGATCCTGTTGTGTTCCCATGTGACTGGCGCCGTCAACATAGCCGGTATCGACAAAGGGATAAGCTTTCGCAAAACCGCATCGTTGATAATAGAACATGCGCATAGCCGTTTTCAGCACATTGTTGTAAACACAATCGTTGATCTCGAATCGGTAAGAACCCACGTTATTGGTCGGATCAAAAACATAATAGCTGCCAGGAGTGACATAAGAAGAGAAATCAAACCAAAAAACTTTGTCGCCCGATTGAGAATGTGTTGCTCCGCTGTTCCAAGTAGTGATTGCTCCTGAGAAAACAACTGCATCGGTTACCCAGTTACGGATTTGATAAGTAGCGCCGGGTGAAAAGGACAAAGCAGAATTATAGCCTATCTGAGGATCACTGATCACTGCAATTTTCTGGTCGCTTGTTTTATATCCGAACTGATCGGTTTTGATGAACTGAGAGATCGTCGCGGGAGCTGCATTTCCCATTATAGAAAAGACAAGCAGACAAGCGGTAATGAAATTTCTTTTTGTACTTTTTTCCATTGGAAGATTTTTAGGAGATGATCAAAATTAAACCAAATAACCCTCAATTACAACAAAAAGCACGGGTGGGTGCTTTTTGCTGAAAAGGGTATCACTATAAAAGAAGATGGGTTTATGCTTCTACAGCAATGACGATCTTAGAAAAGATCATGATGAAAATTTTGTTTGTTGGTTGCATTTTTAGAGAGATTTTTATTTAATCAAATATATGCCTAAAGGGAGGCGGGACGCAAACCATAAAACCGTCATTATTTGAAGTCGGAGTAAAACTCAAAGTACAAAAACCCTATAGATAAAAGGCGAATGAAGACAATGCTGTTATTTTTCAGAAAAGAGATATTCCCCGGTTTTACCGGTTGAGATCTTGGGCAATTGCTTCTTTTGTTCAAAAT
>JBKJQG010000126.1:0-6981 GCA_046594925.1 Bacteroidia bacterium | reverse complement strand
CATTGGAGCATTTAATCAAAATCACGACGGGCCCAAATGGGAATTCATTGAACGCCCCCTGATGACTACACAAATAATTCCCTCAACACTTTCAGAGGTCGGGTTTGGTTTTCACGGAAAGCTATATGGGCCAGCGACTGCGATCTCTTATGAAGCATACCTGGTGAACGGTTTGAGAGATAATATCATTTTAAATTCAGAAGGAAGAACTTCCTTGCAGGCAGGGAAGAGCCCTGAAATGTTTGGCGAAGACAACAATGGGTCACCCATGTTCACCGGAAAAATATCCCTAAAGCACCGCAAGATCGCTGAACTGGGTTTTTCTTATTATGGTGGAATCTACAACACATTCCGAATGGATGGGATCCGGATCGACTCCAAAAGAAGCCTTTCTATTTTTGCTGTAGACTTGAACAGCATCTTGTTCAAAAAGGCTGTAATCAATGCAGAATATGCCATTGTGAACATTGATGTGCCGGAGTCGGCGGGAGAAAACTACGGAAAAAAACAAAATGGATTTTATGCGGAGATCGTCTACCCTGTTTATAAAAGAAAAGTCTTAGGTTTTGAAAACACCACCTTCTATGCCAGCTTCAGGGGAGAGCACATCGATTATAACAAGGGGACATTTAAAAGCACAGGGATGGCTATCTACGATGAGGTAACGGCAATTGTTCCAGGCATTAGTGTGAGACCGTCAGCAAATACTGTGATTCGGTTTAACTACCGCTATCATTGGGAAAAAGATCTTTTGGGGAACCCGACTATCCGGACAGCAGGATTTCAGTTTGGTGTGGCGAGTTATTTTTAATCTAAAGCGCGAAAAAAGTATACACTCTTTTTGCTGTTTTTTTGCTGGCCTTGTCTTTCAGTTCCATATCAATTGTATTTCCTGCAACTGTTCCTTTGTATTTTTGTTCTCCTGTCATTCCGCTCACTTCAAACTTGATCGCGCATTTTTTGATGCTGTACGTACCTTTTAGCACCATGTCTTTGTTCTCTTTGTGAAACCAGGAAAAAACATCCATATAATCGTTCACGGAAGTGGAGGCGAGAACCGTTCCATCTTCATAAAAACGAATGATCGCTGAATTCTCTTTATCGAGCTTATATGCATAGATCCCTTTGTATTGTACTGAACAGGTTTCGCTTTTCTTTGGAAGCGAAAAGGAAAAAGAAATCAAAAGGGCTGTAAAAAACAGAATGAGCTTAGTTTTCATTTTACAAATGTATTAAAACAAAAACAGTCCCTTATGAAAGGACTGTTTTTTTATTAGCAATGGATTGTTAGTGAAGGATCTGAACATTTCCTTTGTAATCGAAACCTTCACCATTGAAATCTCCTTTGAGGGTATAGAAATAAACGCCATCAACCAGCGGTTTACCTTTTTTATCCTTGCCGTCCCATTTGAACTTAAATTCTTGCGATTCATAAACCAACTCTCCCCAACGGGTATATATCTTGATGTCGAAATCGTCAAAGCAATCGGTGAGGTTATCCACATTCACTTTGAAGTAGTCGTTCTTGTTGTCGTGATTCGGAGTAAATACATTCGGAATGATCTTGTCAAGCTTTCCATCAATGGGCGAAACAACTTTGAAGCTCAATTCATACGGCACCACGTTGGTTCCATAACAAGAATAATCTCTTGCATAGAATGTTGCTGTGTATGGATCTGAGCGGATGTGATCGCAATTTGACGCGAAACAAAAACTCGAAGACACCATAGTTTGAGCACTGTCTGTTATAAATGTTGTGTATGGCATTGTCGTCGGACTTGTGAAAAGATCTGAAGAAGCGCTAATTGCCACCCAATCATCGTTTACATCATTTGCGTTAATGGTTAAACACAAAGAATCACCTGCAACTATATCAAAAGATGTCGATGCAGCTACCGTAAAAGTCGGCGGAGCGTTGGTATTGCAGGTCATTACCTTGTACTGAATGTCCAATCGTACCAATCCGATCTCAACACCGGCTCTGAACTCTTTCACAACTACTGCAAACACATAAACGCCGAGTGTGGTTGGTGCCGCTGTAAGTATACCGGTGACTGGATCAATAGACATAGCCGGAGTTCCACCCACCATGTCACCTGCCGAATAAGGTGATAGCCAGGTGACGTTGGAGTATGGTCCAGCAGTTGCGGCAGATGGCACCGGAGTAGTGGTCATGGGCGAACCAAATCCATTCAATGGAGTGCTCAAAAAATAAGCTAAGGAATCTCCATCCGCATCGGTTGCAGAGAAATCCTGAACATTTGGTTGAGAGCTGCACATATAGGCATTCGGGTATGAATTGATAATTGGACTGGAGTTGACCATGGCCGGATCAGGAATTTCAACGTAATAAACCATTCCGGCATCGCCCGGTAAAGAGATGTTTTGAATAATGCCGTTCCTGCAGCAACGCTGCCAGCTTAAATAATAACCGTTTGGATTGTTTGGAATAGTAATCGTATCTAAGAAGACGCCCTGTTCAACGCATAAACCGCTCGGCGTAAAACAGGAATCACCCAGCGTCAAAACGTTGCTGGATACTTGCGGAAGGGGAAACGAAAAAGAAAATGCATTCGTGACTTTATCGTAGACGCCAATGTTAACGGGGTTATCAAAAGCGGTTGTGGAACTACAATCCCTGAAAAAGCGAAGCTTTACTTCATAACTATTTGGACCTAACCATTTTACTGTAATGTCCCCGCCAACGATGTGAGTCGCGGACATATTAAAATGAAAGGTAAGGAACGCCAAAACTGCAAATATTTTTTTCATTGAGATGGATTTTGCGTGCCAAGATACTTGATTATTATGTGTTTGATGCCCTCAATACTAAAAAAGTTGCAACTGTTTAAAATTAGCCCCAGATTGTTAAAACAATATCTGAAAATAAAGCAGATATTGGATTTTAGCTCATAAATTTGAAGAATCAAAAATCAACGCATGTTTCTTATGAAAATGAAGTCCCTTTTATTTGTCCTTTTTCTTTCGATCAGCTTTTTTTCTTATTCCCAGAGTTTATCAATCATCATCCAGAACGGAAACACCAAAATGGCAGCGGGAACCTTTGATGCGGCAGAGGTGGATTTTGCAAATGCGATTCGCCTGAATGAAGCAGCTGCCCAGACTTACCTCGATAAATTAAGTAAATACGGGACCTTGAACGAATACCAAAAATCGGTTTCGGACATGCCGGACGGATTTGTATACAACCACGATCTTGCTGTTCCTTATTATGGCCACGGTGTTTGCCAGGCTGCGCTCGGAAAGCAGGATGAAGCATTGGCAGATTTCGAAAAAGCGGTTAGCATTGACCCTAAATATGCCGAAGCACTTTGTGAGCGGGGAATTGTTCAAATAGCAAAAGGGGCCAAGGATAAAGGCTGTATGGACCTTCGTAAAGCAAAAGTTTTGAAGAACGAAAAAGCAAAAGCACTTTACGAATCCAATGCCTGCTCAGCAATGAGCGGAACGTTTGTAAAGAATGGAGATGTTAAAATGGAAGCGAAGGACTATTCAGGTGCCATTTTGGATTACACATCAGCCATTCAGCTTAACAGTGATTCAACACTAGCTTACCTGAAAAGAGCGGAATGTCAGGTTTTGCTGAAGAAATACGACAAAGCCATTTTGGATTATAACAAGGCACTAAAGATCAAACCAGATACCATCATCATCGTTTACCTGCGCGGACTAGCATACAATGCAGCCTCCAACTGGAAGATGGCTTTCGCAGATTTTTCATCGGTGATCCGATTGAGTCCTAACCATTATGATGCTTTCATGCAAAGAGGAATGGCTTGTGAAGGAATGGAAAATGACCGTTCAGCAATGTACGATTACACGCAAGCGATCCGCATCAAACCTCAGGACGGATTGGCTTATTACAAACGCGGCCTTGCCAACATGGACTCCAAAGATTTCAGTCATTGTAAAGACCTTAAAATGGCGGCTTCATTAGGAATTGAGGAAGCAAAAGCCGTGGCAGACAATTGTGGACCACCTCCTGACAAGAAAAAATAACATCATTGCCTCTATGTACAAAAGCATAATCAAGCCTTTCTTCTTTCTTTTTGAACCCGAGAACATCCATCACATCGTATTCAAAGCCATTAAATTTCTTTGCAAGATCCCAGGAGTTTCCTCCGTCATCAAAAGCATTTATGTGGTGAATGATAAAAGACTCGAACGCAACTTATTCGGATTGACTTTTCCTAATCCAGTCGGACTTGCTGCAGGATTTGACAAGGACGCCAAACTTTATGATGAGCTAGGCTATTTCGGATTCGGATTCATAGAGATCGGAACGCTGACGCCGAAAGCACAGCCCGGAAACGACCAGCCGCGCATGTTTCGTTTGCCAGAAGACGAAGGGCTGATCAATCGCATGGGGTTCAATAACGGTGGAGTGGAGGCTGCCGTGGAGAGATTACAGAACAGAAAAACAAAGATCATCATCGGCGGAAACATCGGGAAGAACAAAGTCACTCCCAACGAAGATGCTGTAAGCGATTACGAGAAATGTTTCGAAGCACTTTTTGATCACGTAGATTACTTTGTCGTGAATGTGAGTTCTCCCAATACTCCCGGATTACGTGCCTTACAAGACAAAGAACCCTTGACGAAATTGTTAATACGAATGAAAGAGCTGAACGCTCAGAAGAAAAATCCGAAGTCTATTCTTTTGAAAATAGCACCGGACTTGACAAACGAGCAACTGGATGATATTGTTGAAATCGTAAAAGAGACGAAGATCGATGGCGTGATTGCAACAAATACAACAATTTCACGTGCAGATCTCCGGACTCCCGATTCCCGACTCCAAGCTTATGGAGCAGGCGGATTGAGCGGCAAGCCACTAACAAAACGTTCTTTAGAAGTCGTGAAATATTTAAATGACAAATCAAACGGATCATTTCCTATTATCGGTGTTGGAGGTATTCATACCGCGAAAGATGCAATGGAAATGCTGAATTCAGGAGCAAGTCTTGTACAAGTTTATACCGGTTTTATCTACGAAGGCCCTGGGATAGTGAAGCAGATCTGCAAACTCTTGCTGGCAGACCGAGGACGGATGCATTGAAAGAACTAGTTGACGGACGACGGATGACTGGAGACAGATGCTTTGTTAAACGTTAAAATTTATTTGAACACTCCCAATTAAACAGTTGAAATTTAATTTATCGCTGATAATTATGGGACAAGAATACAAGTTTGAAAGGCTCGACGTTTGGAAGTTGTCGTTAGAACTGAATGATCATGTTTATACGATAGCAAGTTATTTGCCACCACACGAATTATATAATCTAGCTAGCCAGATTAAAAGAGCCGGAACGTCGGTTTCTTTAAATATTGCTGAAGGTTCAACAAGCTCTTCTGATGCGGAATTTGCTAGATATTTGAGAATTGCAGTTCGTTCGTACATTGAAGTATATGCTTGTTATGTAATCATTAAGCGAAGAGAATACCTAAGCCCTTCGGAGCCAATATGCGAAAAGTTTGAAACGATTGGAGCAAAGTTGTTTGCGAAACTCCAAGCATTAGTAAAATCAATAAAATAAAATTGTGTGAAAAATGCAAGATAACCAGAAATTACAAAGCGTCCGTCCCCAGTCATCAGACCTCCGTCTTATCGAATGCCCTCGTGATGCGATGCAAGGCATCCATGATTTTATTCCTACTGAGAAAAAAATAGCTTACATCAATTCCATTCTGAAATGTGGATTCGACACTGTTGACTTCGGAAGTTTTGTTTCGCCTAAAGCCATTCCTCAAATGGCAGACACTGCAAAGGTGTTGGATCAGCTGGACCTTTCTGCAGGCTCTTCGAAACTGTTGGCGATTGTCGCCAATACAAGAGGAGCAGAGGATGCCATAGAATTTGAAGAGATCACTTATTTAGGATTTCCATTCTCCATTTCAGAAACATTTCAACAAAGAAATACAAATTCAACCATCGCAGAATCACTTACCAGAGTAGAGGAAATACAAGACCTTTGCGTTAGAAACAAAAAACAATTGGTTGTCTACGTTTCCATGGCATTCGGTAATCCATACGGAGATGAGTGGAGCGGGGATGTGGCCATCAACTGGACGAAGCGCCTGGCACAAATGGGAATCAAGATCATCGCCCTGAGCGATACCATTGGAGTTTCTAATCCTGATAACATCAAAGCTTTGTTCTCCAAGTTGATTCCTGAATTTCCCGGAGTAGAAATTGGAGCGCATTTGCACACCACACCAACCACATGGGAAGAAAAGGTTCACGCAGCGTATTCGGCAGGCTGTAAACGCTTCGATGCGGCCATAAAAGGCTATGGCGGTTGTCCAATGGCGACGGATAAACTAACGGGTAACATGCCGACAGAGAATTTGCTGTCGTATTTCAATAAGAATAAGATCAAAACAGGAATTGATGAAGCGGCATTTGGGGAGGCGATGGCTTTGTCTGGCGAAACTTTTCCCCTGTAATTATGAGCACTTCGACTACGCTCAGTGTGTGTGTATGGCAAAATCGTTTTTACCGAAAATATTGAAAATGAAAACTCTGTAATCATAAATCTTTCCTCATACGCATCGGGAATGTACTTCGTTAAAGTAATTAATCAAAAAGAGAAGAAATCAATAAGCAAAAAAATAATTAAACTCTAAAATCTACCCATATGAATAAACAGCTGTACTCACTAGCAATCTGCTTGCTTTTAGCTTTATCAGTTAAAGCTCAAGTAACGACACCAACTAATAACACATTAGTTCCACCACAGTATGTTGGTTGGAGTGGTTTAACGGCAACGGTTAAACACCTTGATATAAAAAACAACTTTGCAGGGAAGGACATTAACTTCTTTACCAATACAAGTGGTACAAGCGGTTCTTCCTCACAGGTGATGGTAATCAAAAACACAACTGGTTTCGTAGGGAGGGCAAGCTAAAGGCTATATTTTTTAATAATTTTTTTGAAAAGATGACTGCACAAAAACAAAC
>JBKJQG010000070.1:0-6156 GCA_046594925.1 Bacteroidia bacterium | reverse complement strand
TTTGCTTTTGTCATTGTTTGTATGACAGCACTATCATTTTTTCTACGATTGTTCACGCTGCGAGATGCGCATAGATTTGCTGTGTCAACAATTAAGTCATTGACTTTTTTTAATTAACGCTTGAAATAAACAATCTAAAAAATAAAAACATGAAACAACTAAAACTCTCATCAGAACCTTTGTCATATAAGACGCTGCTGCTTGCACTGCTTATTGGTTTGACAATGTCGGCAGCGAAAGCACAAACTTCTTATTTATCTGTTCAGGTTATCAGCGACTTTACGGGGAGCGGCTTGTGTGGAAACGTTTCACCTTCGCTGGCCTGGACAAAAAACCAACATACGTTTAATGTTGGGCCTAATTTTCAGCGGAAGAATATGGATTTATCGGGTTTGCAGACCAATTACCGTTATACGGCTGCTAGAAGCATGAAAGGAAAATTCGAACTGTATTTCTCGGCCAATTTTACTTATCATTTTGCCGCCAGGATGAGCAACAGTTATGTAGAGATCGAAAACGCTTCTTATAAAGGAGAGCATCCGGAACAAGAAGTTCGTGATTACAGCACAATGCGTCTAAAAGTGATGGAATCATACGCCGGTTTTGGATTGAAGGCAAACTTAGCGAAAAATCTAAGTGCTTGTGCAGGCATTGGCATGGGCGCATATCATACTTGCAATAAAGATTACGATACGGAAATGTATCGAGAAAAATCAGCGGTCTCCATGCGATTCAATTTTATTCTGATGTATCATTTTAAAAGAGAAGTACAATCATCACTGCCTAAAGTGAATATATGAAACAGCAACTAGTACTGATAGTGGAAAATGGACTCATGAATCGAAAGAAAGTTTCTGATTCTTTACTAAGGAAAGGATACGATGTTCGGTTCGCATCCGATGTGGAGTCTGCTCTCAGGATCTTTACTCAAACACGGCCTTTCTTCGTTCTTGTAAGTCTGATCATGCTGCAAATAGATTGTCGCACATTTTCCAGAATCATCAAGAACGACGTTGCTACAAGAGATGTACCCGTGGTTGGGTTTGCAGCAGTCAGTAAAAATGATGCCGTTTTTTGGGATGCCGACTTTGATGGTTTTATCAATATGTCGGAAAGCAGCACCGGGCTTGTCAAAAAAATCAGAATGTATTTGGCACAACTAGAAAACAATTTGTAAACAATTTAAAATTAGGAGGAAAAACCATGAAAAATACTTTACTAAATAATCCGCTAAGAGAAATGTCAAAAATGACACGAAAAATTCTGGCCTTCCTGTTGCTTGCTCCATTTTTAATAACATCCGTAGGCTATGTTGATATTGAAAACGGAGAGACTGAGCCCCTCAAATGTCTGGAAGTAATTGGCATTGCAGTAAATGAACAAAATCAAATCATGGACGGAGTGCAAGTGAGATTGCTGAAAAAAAATGAAGAAATGGAGTGGCTGGAAGTGACTTCTGTAAATTACCACGATCACAACTTTAAATTCATACTAGATGAAAATGAATATTACACTATTGAAGTGAGCAAACCTGGATACGTGAAACGCTCGGTTGTGGTTTCTACCCAGTTGCCTCGAAACATAAGCCCTGAGCCTTTGTTCTCGTTCGGATTTGAAGTGATGATGTTCAAAACAAAAAAAGGGATGGACGACTATTACCTGGATTTTCCAGTGGCTTTGATAAGATATAACAAAAAAAGTAAAGTTTTTGAGAATAACCAAAACTACACATACTACATTAAATCCAAGATTAAAGAGGAAGAGAATAAGATGCTGGTGGAAAATATGTTCAATGGAAAATGGGATAAATAGGATTATCAAGCTAAACAAGATCATTTACACTGAAAACATACGCCATGAAAAAATTAACTACTCTTTTCGCCCTAAGTCTTTGTACTATCGAATTTTTTGGTCAATTCTCTTCTCCGCAGTGGGAAAAAACACTCGGAGGCAGCGGTTACGACTACACAAAAGAAGTTGAACCTACATCAGACGGCGGATTCATAACTATCGGTTATTCTGAATCTTCAGACGGTTCGGTTGCTTTTAACCACGGAAGCGGGGATTGCTGGATAATAAAATTTGATGCGGCAGGAACAATGCAGTGGGAAAAAACATTCGGTGGGTCCGGATTTGATTATGGCTATTCCGTCATTCAGTGCACGGACGGAGGATTTATCGCTGCTGGTTATTCAGAATCTATTGACGGAGATTTAACTGCAAATCATGGTGGCGGTGATTGCTGGATCATTAAGCTGGACTATGCTGGAATTATTCAATGGCAAAAGGTTTACGGCGGAAACATGAACGATAACGGACAGTCCATTTGTCAGACACCTGATGGCGGATACATTGTTGCCGGAAATACTGAGTCGTCCGATGGGGATGTTACAGTAAGTTATGGATATGGTGATTGCTGGATTTTGAAACTTGACAATGCAGGAACAATCGAATGGAGTAGAACATTGGGTGGTTCGGCTTACGATTATGCTCAGTGCATCCGGACTGTTGCGGGCGGCGGATACGTTTTCTGCGGTGGAACGCATTCCAATGATTTGGACGTTTCTGTACAAAAAGGGAATGGCGACTGCTGGGTTGTTAAACTAGACAATTTTGGGAACCTTATTTGGGAACATTCCTTTGGAGGAAGCGAATATGATTTCGCTCAGGTTGCAACTCAAGCGGCCGACGGAGGTTTTGTCTTGGCAGGTTATTCTGAATCAAACAACGGTGATGTGAGCGGAAGTCGCGGTGGCGGGGATTGCTGGGTCCTGAAGTTCGATGATGCCGGAAATGTAATTTGGCAAAAGTCACTTGGAAGCAATGGAAATGATTATGCTTATTGCATCTGTGAGAATAGCGATGGAACTTATGTGATGTCGGGTTATTCTGAATATAGCAATGGGGATGTTTCTGGGAATCATGGAAATTACGATTGCTGGGTCTTAATGCTAACTGAATCTGGGGATGTGTCCTTCCAAAGGTCGCTTGGAGGAACTGCGCTGGATGTGGGATATTCTGTCTGCAGGGTGTTGTCTGGAAGCTTTGTCATCGCAGGATATTCTCAATCGGATGACGGCGATGTTGCAGTAAATCATGGAGGTGGGGATAGCTGGGTTCTGAAATTGAACGCTTCATACTCCGGTGTTGAAGAACACCAAGAGCAGTTGATTTCAGTTGCGCCGAATCCAAGTAACGGAAGTTTCAACTTTTCAGGATTGAGCCAAGAAAGTGTTTTGGAAGTCTACGATGCAGCAGGACGGCTCGTCTTGGAACAGAGAGTAGAAGGATTTGTTCAGCATGTGAATTTGGAAGAACAATCGAAAGGTATTTATTTTTTTAGGGTTCTTCACCGGGACGATAAAGTCGTGACTGGAAAACTTATTCTTAATTAATAGTAACCAATTAAATATTAAATAAAATGAGCCGTATCATAACACTATTGAAGAATTACAGGATAACCGACGTTTCTCAGATCCAGCTGATCACGTTTTGGATAACCTTTGCATTTTTCGGCGTTGTCTTGTTTTATATGATCTGGAAATTCTAAAAGACAAAAATTGAAAATTTAATTAAACCTATAACCACAGAAAATCATGACAATGATGTTAGTGAAATTCAGATTCTACACATATACAGGGCACAATCAAATTCAAAAGATCCTCAGATGGGTCATTCTCGTCTTAGCGGTTTTAAGCGGAATATTGTATTACTTGGGAGTATAGAAGGAGATTTGACTAGAAAAGGGCTTGCAACTAGGGCACCTTAATTCCAATAACCAGTAGGTCATCTACCTGTTCTAATTCACCTCTCCACTCGACAAATATTTCATACAGCTTTTTCTTTTGCTCTTCCATGCTGTATTCCTGAACAGAAACTAATGATTCACGGAAACGCTTATACATAAATTTCTTCCCCTTAGGGCCACCGAACTGATCGGCAAAACCATCGGTGAAGAGATAGATGGCATCTCCTTTTTGCAAAGCGAATGTTTCGTTGGTAAATGAAACAACTTCACTGTCGGAGGAAGCCGTAATAGGTTGTTTGTTAGCTTTTAATTCCAGCATTTCACCGTTCCTTACAATGTAAAGAGGATTGTTGGCTCCGGAGAAACTAAGACTCAGATTTTCGAAATCGATCACGCTCAAGGCGATGTCCATTCCATCCCGGATAGCCGCTTCGTAAGCTTTCTGGTTGAGGGTTTTTTTGATCTCACGGTTAATGAAATTCAATGCATCGGCCGGGGTTGCTATTTCGGGATTGTTAACGGTTCGGTTGAGCAATGTGTGACCGATGATACTCATGAAAGCACCCGGCACTCCGTGTCCGGTACAGTCTACCGCTGCAACCACCAACAATGAATTTTCGGGTTGCGCGGCGCTGAATGTTTGCGTGAACCAGTAGAAATCCCCGCTCACAATATCCCTTGGTTTAAAGAGAATGAATGATTCAGGGGCATATTCCTTGATCTTGTCTTTTTCAGTGAAGACGGAACGTTGGATACGTTTGGAATATTCGATGCTGGCTGTGATGTCCTTGTTCTTTTCTTCGATCATCTCATTTTGAAGCTTGATCTTTCCTTCCATGACCAAGCGTTCAGTAATATCTCTGGCATAGATCACAATCGCCGGGCGTCCGGCAAATGGAGCAACTTTGGCGCTGCATTCCACCGGAATAAGATCCCCTGTTTTGCTGATGAATGGAATATCGGAAAAGATCAACCCTTTTTTCTCCCAAACATCGGCAACGGTGCTTGAACTTTTTTCGATGAGTTCAGCTGGTTGTAGTTCAAATAAAGTCTTCTTTTCCAGTTCGGGCTTGGTATAACCGAGCATTGCTGCTGCACTCGGATTGCACTGATGCACACGTCCGTCCACAATGTCGATCACAAACATTGCATCGTTCGCCTGATCGATGATGCTCTCGTAATTGATCTTCTCTGCTTCAATTGTTTTTAGGCGACCTTCCACGAACTGTTGTCTGGTATATACCGACAGGGAGATCAAAGCAACAACAAGCAAGCTGCTAAGCAAAATAACCCATATAATATATTGTCCGTTCATCATTAGTAATTCAATTTATCTATGATTGGAAAAATCGTTCGCGGATCTAAAAACTCCCCGATCTTATCCGGACGGGAAACATATTGTACGATTCCTTTTCTGTCGACCAAAAAAGAAGCCGGAAGCGGGATCCCTTCATCGTATTTTTCCGCAAAATCGTTATCGTATTCCGACAACTGCACACCATATTGCATGGCGGTGCGCTGGCCTTCGTCGGCGAGAACTTTAAAGTCTAAACCGAGTTTTTCGACCATCTCGCGGTTCACACCGACCGGATCGGGACCGATGGCCATCACTAAAATGTTCTTTTGCTGAAATCGTTCGCGCTCCCTTTCGTAGGTGCGGAGCATCATGTGGCAGCCCGGACACCAGTCACCGCGTACGAAGATGAGCAAGAGATTTCTTTTGTCTAGAAATTCAGAAAGGCGGACAGTATTTCCATCTTGATCCGATAAAGAAAATTCAGGAGCTTCTTTTCCGATCGCTATTTTATATCCTCCCTTGGTGAAGCTGGTCAGTTGTTTTTTATCTTTGATAATGCCCCAAGCCAAAATCCCCTGAAAGAAGATGAGTATGATGGGGAAGGCCCATCCAGCCCAATTGGTCGGATGCAAAATGTTGCCAATGATGTAAAAAGAAAAAGAAAGAAAGAACATCGATACTTCGAACCAGGAATGCTGAGTATAACCAAAGGTTCTAAAAAATGCGATCCGAAAAGTGGAACCCGCAGCCACAAAGAACATTCCTATGGTTAGCAACGGCATGCAGGTTAGCGCTGGATCCACCGAAACTCCCAGAAGCAAAGCTGAAAGGGTGACCACAATAAATTGATAATTGGATGTATAGGTAGCAACTTCTTTGATGGAACAGAAATACGCCAGCAAGGCATACACAGAAGCCAGAAAGGGCAATTGTGATGGGAATAATGCTGCTCCCGTAAAGAAGAAGATCAGTCCAATGCTGGTAAATAAATGTATTCTTTTCAATTTCTACTTATTATCTGATTGTTCTTTTTTTAACATACTCATAGCAAAGTATGCAATTACAACCAATACTACACCCATGACCACCCATAACCATACTTTGCTCTTAA